>NZ_JACMOM010000109.1 GCF_014378035.1 Aeromicrobium sp.
GAGTCCGAGAAAGGAGACAGTCATGGTTCCATCGTGGTGCAGGCGGCGTCGCAGTGCGAGGCGGGTGTGTCAGGCAGCGACGATCGACAGGACGTTGCCGGCCGGGTCGGTGAACCACGCGATGTCCGGACCGTTGCCCTTCATGACACCGTCCTCGTCCTGCGGCATGCCGTCGTACCGGACGAACTCCACACCGAGGGCGGCGAGCTCGCGCACCGCGGTCGAGACGTCGTCGACCGGAAGGTTGAGCACCGTGAATGTCGCCGGCACGTGCCCTGCACCCTTGGGATAGACCAGTACGTGGTGACCGTCGCCGAGGCCGATGCGGAGCATCCCACCTCCGGCATCCTCGACGTCCAGACCGAGCACATTGCCGTAGAAGGCTTGCGCCGTCACTGGGTCGTCGACCGAGAATCCGCTGAACGGGGTGTGGAAGTTGACCATGGCCGTGCTCCTCTCGAGAGCGTTCAGTGTTCGAGGGTCCGGATCAATGCCTCCGCCACTGCCTACGACTGGCTCAGTGCGACGGCTGGATCAGTGCGGCGGGGTGGGCGTCGGGGACAACCTCGGACTCGAACCCCAGTCTCTCGCGTGCGCCCCACTTCTGGAAGGCCTGAACCTCATGCGGCTACTGGAAGGGCGCCGGATCGCCGGCCCCCACGCGGAGCACCTCGGCGTGGCCCTCGGAGTAGTCGATGACCGTCGTGGGCTCGGCAATGACGTCCTCACCGGAGTCGACAACCGCATCGATCTGGCCGTCGAGCAGGTCGGCGATCTCCCACGCCATCACCATGGGCTCGGTGTGTCCCGGCAGGATCAGCGTGGTCGACAGCAGCGGCTCGCCCACCGCCGCGAGCAGAGCCCGGACGACCTTGCTGTCCGGGATGCGCACGCCGACGGTCTTCTTCTTGGCGTGGAGGAGTCTGCGCGGCACCTCCTTGGTGGCAGGCAGGATGAAGGTGTATGGGCCCGGGGTCGCGGCCTTGACGGCGCGGAAGATGCTGTTGTCGACGTGCACGAACTGCCCCATCTGGGCGAAGTCCTTGCAGACCAGCGTGAAGTGGTGCTTGTCGTCGAGGTGACGGATCGCCTTGATCCGGTCGAGGGCGTCCTTATTGCCGAGCTGCGCGCCCAGCGCGTAGCCCGAGTCCGTGGGGTAGGCGATCAGACCACCGTCACGGATGACGTCAGCCGCCCGGTCGACGTTGCGCTGCTGTGGGTTCTGCGGGTGTACGTCGATGAAGGTCGCCATCTGTGAAGACTAGACCGTTCCGGGTTCGGGGTTCCCTCCCCGGACCTGACTCACCACCAACCTGATGAACTGGGCTTTGGGGACGATATCGGCCTTGGCCAGTCTCACCGACGACTCCACCCCGACCTTGGACGCCGGGTCGGCCGGCTGACACGTCAGCACGGTGATGCCGTCATGGCGGGCAAGAGCCACCGTCTGCTGGTTACGGACCGGAACACCAGCAACATGGGACACGGTGACGATCTTCTCGTTATCGGTCAGCACACAAGTCGGTGCCCCACCGAGCACCCGGAAGGTCCGATAAAGTGCGGCGAACACGCTCGGTGGCGGACAGGATGATCACGAAGAGGGGAAGCGATCACCATGGGTCTGTTCTCGCCGATCGGCAGTGCGGCCGTGCTGACGACACGCCGATACTGCTCGAGCACGCATCCAGGCCTGCGCCACGATGGGGACCATGGCCAAGATCACTGCATCGACCCAGACCTCGCTGCATCAGCGCCTGTCTGCCCGCGCCCATGGACGCTGGCCCCAACTGAGCGAAGTACGTGTGCGCTACCGAGCCGGCTTCGCCTACGTCGACGGGCGGGTTGCCAGCGGAGACGAGCTACGGCTGTGCGGCTGCGCTACCGGCTCCGCGCACATGTTGGGGCTTGGCGATCTCCCGAGTCAGCCACGACGACTTGGGAGACTCTGAGTGGACAACCGGCCGCTGTGGCATCCTGACGCGATGCCCGACCCGTCCTTGGCGCGCGTCTCCCGCCGCACCGTGCTGACCGCCGCGCTCTGGGTGCCGGCAGCGGCGACGCTCACCGGCTGCCTCGGGCCGTCGTGGGAGGAGCTGCCCCTCACCCGGCTCACCATTGCCACCGGCAACCCGGGCGGCGTGTTCGACCGGTACGGCGAGGCGCTGGCCGACGTCCTGGAACGGCGGCTCGAGGGCGTCACGACGCGCACCCGCACCACGA
>NZ_JACMOM010000110.1 GCF_014378035.1 Aeromicrobium sp.
GCGTTCATCCAAGCGGAGAGGTCAGCGCTGGCCCGCGACGATCTAGAGGGTGCGTTGGAAGCGAACCTCAGCTGGTGGGTCGACGGCCCTCAGCGGGACGCCGGTGGTGTCGATCCGGGGGTCCGCGACCTCGTCCGACAAATGCAGCGGCGGGCCTTCGGGGTGGCCGCCGACTGGGACGACATCCAGGAGCGCGAACTCGACCCACCGGCGCTCGAGCGGCTCACAGACATCCGCGTGCCCACCCTGACCCTGCTCGGCGGGCTCGATCTCGACGCGATCCACAACGCGGCACGGCGCATAACCGACCGGATCCCTGACGCACGCCGCGTCGACTGGCCAGACACCGCCCACCTACCGTCAATGGAACGCCCCGACGACTTCCTCGCACTACTACTGGACTGGTTGACAGCGTCCCCACCGATGCCGCACCAATGAGGCCGGTCACACTTGTCCCTCCCGTCACGCTTGCCGGAAGGGACAAGTGTGTCGATCTGGCGAAGTGTCAAGAGCACCACCACCCCACGTCGTCTGAACGCACTCAATAATCGCCGGGATCTCGCGGCCCATGCGACTCTCACAACTACGTCTCGTAGCCGAATGCCGTGGCGACGGGAGTCAGTAGTTGTTACAAGACAGGCAATCAGCTTTGGTTGCTCGCAATCGACTCCGTTTATGTGTCGTCGAACGCGGCAAGTAACTGTTCGGCCGGAGGAAGTGCACGTTTCTCCGCGGCGGGAAGGCTGTCATAGGTGTAGGTCGCGACAGCCATGGGGGATCCTGCACGGCCGAGCGCGTACCGGACCGTCGAGTCGTTACGTTGGCTGCAGATCAGGATTCCGACGGTCGGCGTATGAGTGTCGAGCTTCAGCCGGTCGTCGACCAGCGCGACGTAGAAGCCCAGCTTGCCCGCATATTCGGGTTGAAACTTCCCCGTCTTCAACTCGACGACGATGTACCGCAACTGGACGACATGGAAGAACAGCAAGTCGAGGTAGAAGTCGTCCCCGTCGACGTCGAAATGTACTTGCCGTCCGACGAACGCGAAGCCGGTGCCAAGCTCGCGGAGGGTGTCCACGATCCGATCCATTAACGCCTGCTCAAGGTCGCGTTCCGCGGCGTCATCGGTGAGATCCAGAAAGTCAAACACGTACGGGTCTTTCGCGATCTGCTGGGCAAGATCCGAATCCTCCGCCGTGAGCTCTTGCCCGAAGTTGGAGGGTGCCGCGCCAACTCGTTCGTGGGTGCGGTTCATAATCTGGTTGAGCAGCATGTTGCGTGACCATCCGTTCTGAACCGCCGTGGCGGCATACCAGGTGCGTATGGTCTGGTCGCTGAGCTTGTCGAGGATGACCATGATGTGACCCCACGCTAATTTCCCAGCAGCTTGCTGGGAAATTGAGGCATCCGCATTCCAGGCGGCGGCGAAGCCGCGCATGTACTGCAGGTTGCTCGGCGAGAAGCCCTTCATCTGCGGGAACTCGGCCCGGAGATCCTCGGCCAGCCGGGCGATCACCCCGCTCCCCCACCCCTGCTTGTCTTGCTGGGTAAGGATCTCGCGGCCGATGTTCCAATACAACTGAATGAGTTGCTCATTGACCACTCGGTGGGCGCGGAACTGCGCCTGGCGAACCTGGGCCTTCAGCCCGCCCAACATCTCGGCATACCCGGACGGGAGGGCGACCTCACTCCCCCACCTTTCCCTCGGCACCGGTTCCTTCGGTGCTGGCATGTCCTTCGGCGCTTGGGACATCCCCTCACACCCCGCTCGAGGCGACCTGCGCCGAATCGCGGGAAGCCTGCTGTGCCTGGTGCCGGTACAGGGTTGCTCGACTCCAGCCCACCAGCCGGGCCGCGTCCGCCGCGCTCTTGCCCCGTTCCCGGGCCGCCCACACCACCTCCAGTTTCTCGCCGATCACCTTCGGATCTGACAGTGGACGACCGAACACGGTACCGGCCTTCCGTGAGGCGGCAAGACCCGCGTTGACCCGTTCGACAATCAACTCCCGCTCATACTCCGCCAACGTACCCAGCATGTTCAACATCAACCGTCCCGTCGTCGTCGCCGGGTCAATCCCGTCGGAGATCGATTGCACCGCAATATTCTTCTCCCGCAACTCGTGCACGGTCGCCAAAACATCCAGCAGAGAGCGACCGAGCCGGTCAATACGCCACACCACAATGGTGTCCCCCGGCCGGGCGAACCCCAGCAGGCGTTGCATCCCCGGACGTGTGCGGGCCTCCTTGGTACCGGAGACCACATCGGAGTAGATATGGTCCGCCTGAACGCCGGCCGTTCGCAGCGCATCACGCTGAAGCTCGTCATCCTGGTGAACCGTGCTGACTCGTGTGTACCCCAGAAGCGCCATACCCCCATGGTGCCTCGATAACCCAGAAACCGGACGCTAAGACACACCCAACCGTGAGATGGCTTTCCAAGACAGC
>NZ_JACMOM010000111.1 GCF_014378035.1 Aeromicrobium sp.
ATCGTGCACGGCATGTGGGTGCCGGCGGCCGCCCAGCAGGTGCTTGCCGCCGGCTCGGCCCCCGCCGGCGGGGGACCGCGCCGCATCACCGGCTGGACCACACGCTTCCTGGCGCCCGTCCGTCCCGGCGTCAGCGTCGACGTCCGCGCCGACCGGGTCGGCCTCGACGCCGGCGCCGAGATCGTCGACATCACGTGTCGTGCCGAGGGCGAGGTCGTCATGTCGGCCACAGCACGGCTCGAGGCACCGCGTACGTCCTATGCCTTCCCAGGCCAAGGGATCCAGCACCTCGGCATGGGCATGGCCGCCTACCAGCGGTCGAAGGCTGCCCGCGAAATCTGGGACCGTGCCGACGCGCACACACGGGAGGCCCTCGGCTTCTCGATCCTCACCGTCGTTCGCGACAACCCGACCGTCCTGGTCACCAGGGGAGTCACGCACAAGCACCCCGACGGCGTGCTGTTCCTGACGCAGTTCACGCAGGTCGCGATGGCCGTCCTCGGAGCGGCCCAGATGGCTGAGCTCCGCGAGTCGGGCGCCTTTGTCGAGGGCTCGATCCTTGCTGGTCACTCGGTCGGCGAGTACAACGCTCTCGCGGCAGTCTCCGGCGTCATTCCGCTCGAGGCGGTCGTCGAGGTCGTGTTCCAGCGCGGCTCCGTGATGCACGCACTCGTGCCACGTGACGCAGCGGGCCGCAGCGACTACCGGCTTGCCGCCATTCGCCCGTCCCAGATCGGGCTCGACGACAGCAACGTCCGCGCGTTCGTCGACGGGACGGCTGAGCAGTCGGGCGAGTTCCTGCAGATCGTCAACTACAACCTGCGCGACTCGCAGTACGCCATCGCGGGCACGGTCCGCGGGCTCGAGGTGCTCGAGGCCGCGGTGACTCGCCGGCGTGCAGAGTTCGGCGGCAAGGCGGCCTTCATCCTGGTGCCCGGCATCGACGTGCCCTTCCACTCCACGGTGTTGCACAGTGGCGTCCCGGACTTCCGCGAACGCCTCGAGGAGCTGCTTCCCGCCTCGATCGATCCTTCGATCCTGGCCGGACGTTACGTCCCGAACCTCGTGCCCAAGCCGTTCTCGCTCGACCGGGAATTCTTGCAGGAGATTGCCGACCTGGTGCCCTCGGAGCCGCTCAACGCTGTCCTCTCGGACTTCGCGAGCTGGTCTGACCGTCCGGGTGAGCTGTGCCGCATCGTGCTGATCGAGCTGCTGGCCTGGCAGTTCGCCAGCCCCGTGCGCTGGATCGAGACGCAGGACCTGCTGTTCCGTCCGATCGAGGAGGGTGGGCTCGGCGTCGAGCGCTTCATCGAGGTCGGCGTGGGCTCCGCGCCCACGGTGGCCAACCTCGCCTCGTCGACACTCAAGCTGCCCGGTCGTCTCGGTGGCGCGGTCGAGGTGCTCAACTTCGAGCGTGACAGCGCTGCCGTCTTCGCCACCGACGAGGAGCAGGCTGTCGCCGACGAGGTCGACGACGCCCCCGTCGTGCAGCCGCCGGCCGACACCGCCTCCGAGTCGGCTCCCGCCGCCGTCGTCGCCGCCCCCGCGTCCAGCGGTGGTCCGCGTCCGGCCGACCTGAGCTTCGACGCCGCTGACGCCACCACGGTGCTCATCGCTTGGTGGACCAAGATGCGGCTCGACCAGATCGGTGCGGCCGACTCGATCGAGTCGCTGTGCGACGGTGCGTCGTCGCGGCGTAACCAGCTGCTGGTCGACCTCGGTGGCGAGCTCGGGCTCGGCGCCATCGACGGTGCCGCCGATGCCGACCTGCCGACCCTCTCGGGCCAGGTCAAGGGTCTCGCCCGCAGCTACAAGCCATTCGGCCCGGTGCTCTCCGAGGCTCTCGGCGATCACCTCAAGAAGGTGCTCGGCCCGACCGGCCGTCGCCAGTCGGCCGTCGCCGAGCGGGTCACCGACGTCTGGCAGCTCGGACCGGGCTGGGCGAGCCACACGCTCGTCGAGCTCGCCCTCTCCAGCCGTGATGGTGCCAGCGTGCGCGGAGGTGACTACGGCTCGCTCAACGCACTGGCGTCCAGCTCTGACGTCGATGCTGCCGTCGACGCGAGCGTCCAGGCCGTGGCGGCCCGCCACGGTGTCAGCGTCGACCTGCCGTCGTCCGGCGGGGGAGAGGCCACGATCGACGCGGCCGCACTCGGCGAGTTCACCGCACAGATCACCGGCCCGGACGGTGTCCTGGCCTCATCTGCACGGCTCGTGCTCGACCAGCTTGGTCTCACCGCCACGCCCGTCGTCGCCGAACCCGATGCGGCGGACGCGGCCATCCTCGCCCGTGTCGAGACCGAGCTCGGCAGCGACTGGGCCAAGCTCACCGCTCCGGCGTTCGACGAGCTCAAGGCTGTCGTGCTCGACGACCGTTGGGCCAGTGCGCGTGAGGACCTCGCGCGCATCGCCGCCGGGGACGACCTCGACGTGAGCTTCGTCGGCGCCGGCAAGGTCGTCGCCGACCAGGCCCGTTGGTGGGCCGGCCGATCGAGCGACATCGAACGGGCCGAGCGACTCCGCGGCATCGCGCTCGAAGCCTCCACCCCGGCCACCGGCGAGTGGTCCGACGACATCGCGGTCGTCACAGGTGCCAGCCAGGGCTCCATCGCCGCCGCCGTGGTCGGCAGGCTGCTGGCCGGAGGCGCGACGGTCGTGGCGACGACCTCGGGCCTCGACCCCAAGCGTCTCGCGTTCTACCGCGAGCTCTACCGGGGGCACGCCACCGGCGGTGCGGCCCTGTGGATCGTCCCGGCCAACATGGCGTCGTTCTCCGACGTCGACTCGCTGTCGACCTGGATCACGAGTGAGCAGACGCAGACCCGCGCCGGCGTCACCTCGGTGTCCAAGCCGGCCATGACGCCCACCCTGCTGTTCCCGTTCGCTGCTGGCCGCGTCGCCGGCGACATGACCGATGCGGGCAGCCGCTCCGAGATCGACATGCGCATCCTGCTGTGGTCGGTCGAGCGCCTGATCGGTGCCCTGTCCGCGCACGGTCAGGACCACGACATCGATGCTTCGCTGCACGTCGTCCTGCCGGGGTCTCCCAACCGCGGCATGTTCGGCGGTGACGGTGCCTACGGAGAGGCCAAGTCAGCACTCGACGCCCTGGTGACCCGCTGGGCCGCTGAGCGCACCTGGGCCGACCGGGTCACCCTGAGCCACGCCATCATCGGCTGGGTGCGGGGCACGGGCCTGATGGGTGGCAACGATCCGCTCGTCGCGGCCGTCGAGGCTGCCGGTGTTCGTACGTGGAAGCCCGAGGACATGGCTGCAGCGCTGCTGGAGACGTGCTCTGCCGCGGCCCGCGCTGCCGCACTCGTGGAGCCGCTCACGGTCGACCTGACCGGTGGTCTCGCCGGCGTCAAGCTGGACATGAAGGCGATGGCCGAGGGCCTCAGCAGTCCTGTCGTCGAGGCTGCCGCCGAGACCGACGTCATCACGGCGTTGGCTCCTTCCCCCGCGCAGCTCGACCGCGTCGAGCAGCTCGACTGGGCCCCGATCGACGCCAGGCCCGAGGATCTCGTGGTCATCGTCGGTGCGGGCGAGCTCGGCCCCTACGGCTCGTCGCGCACACGCTTCGAGGTCGAGGTGACCGACGAGCTGTCGGCTGCTGGTGTCCTCGAGCTGGCGTGGACCACAGGTCTCGTCACGTGGGACACCCAGGCAGGCGGCTGGTACGACACGGCCACCGAGGAGGCCGTCGCAGAGGACGAGCTGGTCGAGCGCTACGAAGCGGTCGTCCGGGAGGCTGTCGGAGTCCGTCGCTACGTCGACGAGGGCACGATGGTCGACAACACAGCGCCGTTGCTGACCTCGGTGTATCTCGACAAGGACCTGTCCTTCACGGTCTCCAGCGAGTCGGAGGCGCACGCGCTGCGTGACGCAGACCCCGAGCGCACGACCGTCACCACGACGGCCGATGGCGACTGGACCGTGACCCGCAAGGCCGGCACCGAGATCAGGGTGCCCCGCCGTATGAAGCTGACCCGCACCGTCGGTGGCCAGATCCCAACCGGCTTCGACCCCACCGTGTGGGGCGTGCCGCCCGAGATGGTCGAGTCGATCGACCGGGTCGCCTTGTGGAACCTCGTCTGCACGGTCGACGCTTTCCTCTCCAGCGGCTTCACACCGTCCGAGCTGATGCGCTGGGTGCATCCGGCACTCGTTGCCAACACCCAGGGCACCGGCATGGGTGGCATGCAGTCGATGCAGTCGCTCTACCTCGACACGTTGCTCGGCGAGAGCAAGGCCAACGACGTCCTGCAGGAAGCATTGCCCAACGTCATCGCCGCACACGTCGTGCAGTCGTACGTCGGCAGCTACGGCGCCATGATCCACCCGGTCGCCGCGTGTGCCACGACGGCCGTCTCGGTCGAGGAAGGAGTCGACAAGATCCGGCTGGGCAAGGCCGAGTTCGTGGTGTCCGGCGGGTTCGACGACCTGAGCGTCGAGGGCATCGTCGGCTTCGGTGACATGTCGGCGACCGCCGACTCGGCTGCCATGCGCGCCAAGGGGCTCGAGGACCGCTACTTCAGCCGGGCCAACGATCGTCGCTACGGCGGGTTCGTCGAGTCGCAGGGCGGCGGCACCATCCTCCTCGCCCGTGGTGACATCGCCGTGCGGATGGGCCTGCCCGTCCTGGGCGTCGTTGCCTACGCCGGTTCGTTCGCCGACGGCGTGCACACGTCCATCCCGGCGCCCGGCATCGGCGCGCTGGCGGCCGCTCGTGGAGGCCGCGAGTCGGCGCTCGCACGGTCGCTGACCGCTCTCGGCCTGACGGCCGACGACATCGGGGTGCTGTCGAAGCACGACACCTCCACCGGCGTCAACGAGCGCAACGAGTCCGAGCTGCACGAGCGCATCGCCACTGCGCTGGGCCGCAGCGAGGGCAACCCGCTGTTCGTCATGTCGCAGAAGGCCCTGACGGGTCACGCCAAGGGTGGGGCCGCGGCGTTCCAGCTCATCGGCCTCTGTCAGGTGCTGTCCGGAGGGGTCATCCCGCCGAACCGCAGCCTCGACTGCGTCGACGACGACCTTGCGGAGCACGAGCATCTCGTCTGGTTGCGCACGCCTCTGCGGACGGGCCAGCTCAAGGCGGGTCTGCTCACGAGTCTCGGCTTCGGTCACGTCGCCGGCCTGCTCGCGATCGTGCACCCGCAGGCGTTCCTGGCGACCCTCACCGACGACGAGCGCGATTCGTATGCCGGTCGCGCCCAGACGCGGGTCATCGAGGGCCGCATGCGTCTGGTGCGGGCGATGTACGGTGGACCGTCGCTGTACGAGCGTCCCGCCGACCGGCGCCTCGGCAGCGAAGGCGTGCGTAAGCGGGAGGCAGGAATGCTGCTGGATCCCCAGGCCCGGCTGGGTGACGACGGCGCCTACTACGGGGTCGCGTGCCAGTGACGGTCGTCGGTGTCGGTGTCGACCTGGTCCACGTTCCCACGTTCGCGGACCAGCTCGACCAGCCCGGAAGCATGTTCGTCTCGGCATTCACTTCTGGCGAGCGAAGCGATGTGCGGAGTCGTCATACCGACGCCGCGCGCCACTTCGCTGCCCGCTGGGCCGCGAAGGAGGCGGTGATCAAGGCGTGGTCCGCCTCGCTCTACGGCCAGGCTCCGGTGATGGAGGAGAACATCCATCACCTCATCGAGGTGGTCACCGACGCCTGGGGCAGGCCCCGCATCCGCCTGCACGGCGAGGTGGCCAAGCGGCTCGACGGCCACGCACTGGAGGTATCCCTGAGCCACGACGGCGACTACGCGATCGCCTACCTGGTGCTCCACGGCTGACCCACGCCCTGCAGGTGTTCAGCTGGTCGCCGAGTCCGCCAGCCCGTCGTGCACGGCGGTGAGGGGGGCGTTCGCGATGGCCAGGGCAACGGCACCCAGGACCTCGGCACGGACGCCGAGGTGTCCGGCAACGATCGGGACAGCTGACTCGTCGGTCGGCGGGACGCCACGCCGAAGTGTCTCGGTGATCCCGTCGATCAACGGCTTCCCGGCGCCGGCGGTGCGGCCGCCGACGACGACGAGGTCGGGATCCAGCATGGTGCACACGCCTGCGAGGGCAGTACCGACGGCACGTCCTGCATCGGCGATGACTCGCACCGCTCCGGGGTCGCCGGCCAAGCACGCCTCGAGCACCTCATCGAGGTCCCTGACCCCACCGCCGGCACGCGTCGGCAGCGCCGCAGCGAGGGCTTCGGCACCCGCCACGGTCTCCAGACATCCCCGGTTGCCGCATCGGCAGACCTGTCCGCCCGGTGACACGACGACGTGGCCGAACTCGCCGGCCACTCCCTTGGCGCCGAAGTAGGGCCGGCCGTCGAGGTAGAGACCGGCACCGACGCCTTCGGCCAGCATGATGTAGACGAGGTTGCGGGTGTTGCGCGCCGCGCCGAAGAAGTGTTCGGCCGTGGCGCCGAGATTGGCGTCGTTGCCGACGTGGACCGGCACGCCCAGCCGGGCGGTGAGCGTCTCTCCGATGTCGATGTCGTGCCAGGTGGTGAGGAGCGCCGGGCCGTGACGGGGGAGCGTGGGCACAGGCGAGGAGATCGCCACGCCGGCGCCGAGGACTCGAGCCGCGTCGATGCCGTTGGCGGTGAGGAGCTCGGTGGTCGCCTCCTCGACGAAGGACAGCGCGGCGTCTGCACGGTGGTCCACGTCGAGGTCGACCAGCAGCTCGGACAGCACAGTCCCCGCGAGGTCGGCGACGGCAAGCCGGATGCCGTCGTGGCGCAGGTGGATGCCCACCACGGCGCCGCCACTCGGCTCCAGCGTCAGCCGGGTCGGCGGACGACCCGTCTGGCTGGCCGACTGGACGTCACGACGATCGGTGCTCTCGGCCAGCAGGCCCTCGGCGAGCAGTTGACCGACCAGGCTGCTGACCGTGGTGCGGGACAACCCGGTCGTCCGGATGATGTCGACCCGACTCGTGGCGCCTTCAGCCTGAACCGCGCGCAGCACGCGGCCACGGTTGCGGCGGCGCAGGTTTTCCAACGAGCCGGGAGCCTTCACGCTGGTCATGCTACTTCCGACAGGACGCGGACAAATACGAGCCATGTTGCGGAGAGTTAATCCTTGACGCGGATTATCCCCTGGGGTTAGGTTCGGGACCATGCGCCGCGGGGGCGTGACCATCAGGGGTCATGTCACGGCGCGATCGAGGGGAACCATCAGCATGAGAAAACAGGTCCTGAGCGCCGCGATGGTGGCCGCGTTGTCCTGCGCGCTGGCCGCGCAGGCGGTCACGAGCTCCGAAGCGTCCACCAGCTCGGACGGCACACATGATCCGACCTACCTCAACAACAGCTACTCCGCTGAGGAGCGCGCGGCCGACCTGGTGTCGCGCATGACCCTGGAGGAGAAGGCCAGCCAGATGAACAGCAGCCGGGCCGCGGCGATTCCCCGGCTGGGTGTCGCAGCGTACGGCTGGTGGAACGAGGCTGCGCACGGCGTGGCGCGGGAGCAGACGACCGACAACAGCAACCCGCCCATCCTCACCAACACGACCTCGTATCCCGTCTCGCTGTCTCTGGGCTCGACGTGGAATCCGTCGCTGATGTATCAGGAGGCGAGCCTGATCGGTGATGAGGCTCGCGACGTCGTGCAGGGCAACCAGCGCGACCTGGACTTCTACTCGCCGACCGTCAACCTGGCCCGTGACCCCCGCTGGGGACGCAACGACGAGACGTTCAGCGAGGATCCGTTCCTCACGACCGCGATCGCGTCACCGTTCGTGAACGGGATGGAGGGCAAGGACGAGAACGGCAAGCCACTGAGGTCTGGCAAGGGATACCTCAAGACCCTCACGACGCTCAAGCACTTCGCCGCCAACAACAGTGAGTTCAATCGGCGCACCGGTTCGTCCGACATGGACGACCGGACGCTGCGTGAGTACTACACCGCTCAGTTCCGCGGCATCATCCAGCAGTCCGACCCCGGTTCGATCATGAGCTCATACAACCGGGTCAACGGCACGCCGACTGCGGCAGACGTCTACCTGACCGACACCCTGGCCAGGAAGACCTTCGGGTTCGGGGGGTACTTCACGTCGGACTGCGACGCCATCTATGAGATCCAGGCCGGTCACAAGTGGCAGCCGCCGGGATACCCCCACCCGCTCGACGAGATCGAGCGTCATGCGTTCGCCAACAGCGCTGGCGAGGACCTGGACTGCAATCAGGGCTATCACGACAAGTTCAACTACGCGAACACCCTGCCGACCGCGGTCAAGCGGGCCATCACGACCCAGACCGGGCTCTACACCGAGAACGACGTCGACGTCTCCGTGGTGCGTCTGTTCACCGCACGCATCCGCCTCGGCGAGTTCGACGACGAGTCGAAGGTGCCCTGGGTGCAGCAGGCACGCCAGCGCCTTGCGCCCGGCACCTGGACCAACAGCGATGCCAACAGGGCGGTCACCCAGACCCCCGAACGTCTCGCCATGGCTCGCAAGGCCGCTGACCAGAGCCTCGTCCTGCTGAAGAACGAAGCGGTCCAGACCCCGGGCAAGCGCACCAGCCCGCTGCTTCCGCTGCGTGTGCCGAAGCATGGCGCCTACAAGATTGCCGTCGTCGGCCCCTACGCCAACCCTGACTCGATGTATCTGGGTGGCTACAGCAGCAACCAGGGCGCCGCCGGCAAGGCCAACCAGGTCAACGGCTACCAGGGCATCAAGGCCGCGGTCCACGCCATCGATCCGGAGGCCACGGTCGACTTCCTGCCGGGGCTCTCGGCGGACCACAGCACGGTCGTCGCCGCGGACGTGGCCGCGACCAAGGACTATGACGCCGTCGTGGTCTACGCCGGCACCGACAACAAGACCGCGGATGAGGACACCGACCGCACCTCGCTGGCACTCCCGGGCGCACAGTCCCAGCTGATCGAGCAGGTGGCTGACGCCAACCCGCGCACGGTCGCCTACCTCGAGACCATGGGACAGGTGGACGTCCGCTCGTTCGAGCCGAAGGTCTCCGCGTTGCTGTGGAGCTCCTACAACGGTCAACGCAAGGGGGAGGGACTCGCTGACGTGTTGCTCGGTCGTCACAACCCCAGCGGTCATCTGCCGTTCACGTGGTACCGCTCGGTCGACCAGCTGCCCTCCATCGCCGACTACGGCATCCGTCCGACGTCGACGACCCAGGGTCGCACCTACCAGTACTTCGCCGGTCCGGTGTCGTATCCATTCGGCCATGGTCTCGGCTACTCCGCGTTCCGCTACTCAGGAGTCAGCGTTGACCGGTCGTCGGTGGATGCCAACGGACGGGTGACGGTCACGGCGAGGGCGACCAACACCGGACGGGTGGCTGGAACGGACGTCGTGCAGCTGTACGCCGCGACGCCCGACTCCAAGGCGAGCCAGGAGAGGCCGATCAAGCGTCTGGCCGGATTCGAGCGGGTCACCCTCAAGCCGGGCCGGAGCACCACCGTGCAGATGTCGGTCAAGATGGCGGATCTCGCCTTCTACGATGAGTCCCGCAGCCGATACACCGTCGACCAGGGTCGCTACGACCTGCAGCTCGCCTCGTCCGCCGCGAAGTCAGACGTCCTGGGTCTCGCGACGACCCGGGTCCGCGGCTCGCTCGAGCCCGTCCCGTCGGTCGTGACGGCGAACCCGCGCACCACGTCCGACGTGGCGAAGGACATCCCACGGCGCGTTTTCTACGCCACGGGTGACGTCATCGATCCGCAGCTGACCGTCACGCTCAGTGACGACCAGATCTTCGGGTACGTCACGAAGGGCAAGAGCACCGTGCTGCCGGCGGGGATGACGGTGTCCTACCGGAGCAATCGTCCGCAGGTCGTCGATGTCTCCGGGCGCGGGGAGGTCAAAGCCACCGGTTCGGGCGCGGCGACGGTCACAGCCACGGTCCGCTACCACGGCAGCACCGAGCGCGGCACCTTCGTGGTGGACGTCCGATAGCCGAGGTCACGGGTGGGGAAGCTATCCTCTCGCGGTGCGGCGCGGGCGGCCCTCGCCGGCGGGGCGGGGCGGGGGGGTGGGTGGGCGGG
>NZ_JACMOM010000112.1 GCF_014378035.1 Aeromicrobium sp.
CAAGCTCGCTTTCGAGATCCGCGACCAGGGCGGTCTGGACGGGATCGAACTCTCGTTCCTACGCTCGTACAGGTACGCGCGGTCTGGTCTGGCTGCCGCCGCCCAGATCAAGCGTGACGTGCTGAGCCAGGGTGCCTGAGGAGGATCGACTGCTGGTACCTGACCTCCTGCTTGCCTCAGGTGCCACCTACCGTCAGTTGGACTACTGGTGCCTCAAGGGCTACCTCGTCCCTGCACCTCAGGACAGGACCGGTTCTGGGCACGCGAGGGAGTGGCCACCGGAGGAGATTGAGGTCGCGCGCAGGATGGTGGAGCTGGTCAAGCTCGGCTTCACCCCTGCTGGTGCCTCCATCATCGCCCGCGCCAAGCCGGGAACCGAACTCGCTCTGTCAGACTTTGCGGTAGTCAGGCTCTTACCATGAGCCATGGCCAACACTCCGATCGACATGAACGAGTTTGTGGGGCGCACCAACACGTTCGTCCACGGGTACGCCGGGGCGAGCGTGAACGTGCACACCATGTCCCCGCACAACCTCTACGACCCCGGGTTCATCGTGGGCATCCCCAGCAAGCACGAGACCACGATCAAGAAGCGCAAGTACAGCGCGGCAGACGCGGAGAAGACGCGATCGGAGATGCGTGCTGACCCGTCGGTGCAGGCCGACCCGCACGCCGTGATGGGGACGTGGACGCGTGGGCCGGAGGGCGCTGAACCTCTCAAGCACCTGCGGACGACCACCGACCGTTCCCGGCATATCGACACCGGCAACCGGACGCAGGACATGGAACGCGCCATGATGCTCGGACACCGTGGCAAGCAGGACGCCATCTTCGACCTGCATAAGGGCGACGACATCAAGATGAGCCAGGACACGCTGCGCCACTCGCGCATCAACGCCGCGCTCGACCCCACCGCCCCCAAGCGAGCGGGAGCCAACCCGCTGTTTGGCTGAACCAACACCATCTGGAACACCCACTAGGAGCACAAGAATGCCCACCACCAACGACTACGAGTTCATGATCGGCAACGCCGACGGGAAGCCTCTGGAGGACTCTGTCTTCTACCCTCGCGTCGAAAACGCGCGCTTCCGCATGACCCCTGAGCAGGCATCTTCCGGCGCTGTCGTCTACTTCCGGAAGTCCGGGGTCGAGTCGTCACCGTGGAAGCCTGTTCTCTAACTGCTCGACAAGATTGGACAACAATGCGTGCTCTTTCTGCATGGACTTCTGCCCGCACGGCGCGCGACTCGAAGTGGCTCCCGGCCGCTTCGTGGTCTTCGTCGACCCCTGCGAGGCGTGCGAGTCTTTCCTTCTTCAATCTCCGCGATGGCGACGACATCGCCACCAAGACTCATGCTGACCTCCAGCGCGCCCGGATCCACGCCACCGTGCACCCAGAACGCAAGAGCGCTTTCACCAAGCCGAACCCACTGTTCGGGGAGTGACATGAGGGGTCGACTGTCAGAGTTTGCGGAGGGGACCGGTAAGCAGGTGCTGGTGGACGCCAGCATGGTCTCCCGACGCGACGGGATGGTCCGACAGTTTCACATCCATACCGACCCGGACTGCCCACGGGTGAGGGCACAACCGATGGTATTTCCCACCGAGCGGGCAGCTTGGGCCGTCATCCAGGACAACGTCAAGCCGTGCCGTCATTGTCGACCGGAACACTAACTAGGAGCACAGCAATGAGTGACAAGGTTCAGCAGCACACCGCCCGGATCGAGTACAACAACAAGACCGAGTTCGCCCTGTTCTACAAGAACGGCATCGCCTTCGACAACGACACCACCTACCCGTCCCTGGAGTCGGCGCAGTGGGACCGCGACCACGAGGACGACGCCGCTGACCTGATCATCCTTTACCGCCCCACCCCCAAGGAGTGGAAGAAGGTCATCGAGTCGTGAACCTGGTGCGCCTCGCCGCCGGATCGCGACACTGATCTGTAGCTGTGACGGGGGGCTGTGGTGGGCCGATGAGGAGGTCTCGATGAGGAGGTTCTGCGCGAGCGTGCCGGCGACAACGAGCTGTGTGGTGCCTACTGCGCTGCGACCGTCAACTTGGATCCACCGTCAGGAAAGGTCTACGTGAAGCCTCGGGCCTCGCCGGGATCCGGCAGGCCGCGCAAGTGGGCGCCCTTCACGTCGTCACGGCCTGTGATCCCGCGAGCAGCGGGCGCCGGGACGAGGACGGGGTGCGCATGGAGGCACTGCGCGGTGAGCTCGCGGGCCTGCGGTGCTTTCCCGCTGAGGGCGGCGACGTTGGGGCTCTTCACGACCCGGAGCCCAGCATCGCCGTTGCCGGCCTG
>NZ_JACMOM010000113.1 GCF_014378035.1 Aeromicrobium sp.
CCGATCGGCGACCACGGACGCGGCCACCTCGGCGGTGGGCGCGTCGGTGACGCGTTCGGCGCCCTGCTCGCCGTTGATGGTGATCACGACGGGGTAGAGCCCGCGAACCAGATCCGACCCGCCCGTGGCGGAGTCGTCGTCGGCGGCGTCGTAGAGCGCCTCCACGGCGGCACGCAGGGCGGTGGCCGCGGGAGGTGACGACGCCGACGACCGGGAAGATGCGCCGCGTCAGGCCGGGGCCGCCGGTGGCGGAGTCGTCGTCGGCGGCGTCGTAGAGCGCCTGGATCGTGGCCGTGACGCAGTCGCCCTCCGTGAGCTGGGGGCTGTACAACTTCTTGAGCGAGCCACGAGCGAACATCGACCCGGAGCCGACCGAGTGGAAGCCGCTGTGCTCCTCGTAGCGACCACCCGTGACGTCGTAGGAGAAGATGCGGCCCTGCTGCGTCTCGAGGTCGAACCCGGCGAACAACGGCACGACCGCGAGCCCCTGCATCGCGAGGCCGAGGTTGCCACGGATGAGGGCGGCCAGCCGGTTGGCCTTGCCGTCGGCCGACAGAACAGTACCCTCGATCTTCTCGTAGTGCTCGAGCTCGACCTGGAACAGGCGGACCATCTCGAGCGCGAGGCCCGCGCTGCCGGCGATGCCGATGCAGGAGTACTCGTCGGCGGGGAAGACCTTTTCGATGTCGCGCTGCGCGATGATGTTGCCCATCGTGGCGCGACGGTCGCCAGCCATGATGACGCCGCCGTCGAATGTGGCGGCAATGATCGTCGTGCCATGGGGTGCGAGATCGCCGTGCGCGCCACCCGTGTGCGCCGCGGCACCGGGCATCAGGTGAGGAGCGTGGCTGGCGAGGTAGTCGGCGAACGATGACGAGCCGGAAAGGCGGTTGCCCTCAGGCAGCATCACTGCCCACCCTTCTGCACGAAGCTGCGAACGAACTCCTCGGCGTTCTCCTCGAGCACGTCGTCGATCTCATCGAGGATGGAGTCGACATCGTCGTCGAGCTTCTCCTTGCGCTCGGTGTCGACCTCGGTGGACTCGGCCTGGGCCTCGGGCTCGGTCGACTTGCGCGTGTTCCTGTGCTGCTGTTCGGACATGTGGCAACCCTATCCCCAGACGCACGAAGCGGCGCGGAGGTCAGTGCGGAGGTCGGGGCGCGAGCACCCTTCAGCGTCCGGTGATGGCGGTCAACAGTTCTTCGGCCGTGGCGCTGGACTCGAACAGGCTGCCCACGTGTTCGGCGGTGCCGCGCAAGGGCTCCATGGTGGGGATGCGTTGCAGCGAGTCGTGTCCGGGGAGGTCGAAGATCACCGAGTCCCACGAGGCCGCCGCGATGTCCTTGGAAAAACGTGTCAGGCACATGCCCCGGAAGTAGGCGCGGGTGTCCTGCGGTGGGTCGGTCACGGCCGCGGCAATCTGCGCCTCGGTGAAGAGCCGATCGATGCGTCCGGCCCGCACGAGCTGGTGATAGAGGCCCTTGTGCAGCCTGATGTCGTGGTACTGAACGTCGACGAGGTGCAGCTTGGCGTGGTCCCAGTCGAGGCCGTCGCGCTCGCGGTAGCGCTCGAGCAGTGCGAGCTTGGCGACCCAGTCGAGCTCGCGCACGCACTCCATCGGATCGCGTCCGAGCCGGTCGAGAACGCTCTCCCACCGCTGCAGGATGTCGTCGGTCTGCTCGTCGGACCCCTCCTGCGCGACAAAGGCCTTGGCAAGCTCGAGGTACTCGCCCTGGATCTCCAGCGCAGTCATGGTGCGGCCATCCTCCAGCCGCACGGTCTGGGTGAGCGTCGGGTCGCACGAGATGCGGTGCAGCGCCGTGACGGGCTTGATGATGGCCCGGTTCTTTGTCAGGAAGCCGGCCTCGATCATGGCGAGCACCAGCGAGGTCGTGCCGTGCTTGAGGTAGATCGCAGTCTCTGAGCAGTTGGCGTCACCGATGATGACGTGCAGACGGCGGTACTTCTTGGGGTCGGCGTGCGGCTCGTCGCGGGTGTTGATGATCGGACGCTTGAGCGTCGTCTCCAGACCCACTCCCACCTCGAAGTAGTCGGCGCGCTGGCTGATCTGGAACGCGTGGACGCTGCCATCCTGCTTCTGGCCGACCCGGCCGGCTCCCGTGAACACCTGCCGCGACACGAAGAACGGGGTCAGGTGCGTCACGATCTGGTCGAAGGGCACATCGCGACGCATGAGGTAGTTCTCGTGGGAGCCGTACGACGCCCCCTTGTTGTCGACGTTGTTCTTGTAGAGCACGATCGGCGCCGTGTTGGGGATCGTGGCCGCCAGCTCGGCACCGAGTCTCATGACGTTCTCGCCGGCCTTCTCCCAGAGGGCCACGTCAAGGGGGTTGGTGACCTCGGGGCTCGAGTACTCGGGGTGAGCGTGGTCGACGTAGAGGCGAGCACCGTTCGTCAAGATGATGTTGGCCAGACCCATGTCCTCGTCGGTCAGCTGCGAGGGATCGGCGACGTCACGGCTCAGGTCGAATCCACGGGCATCGCGGAGCGGGTTCTCCTCCTCGAAGTCCCACCGCGCGCGACGGCTGAGGCCGTGGGCTGCGGCGTAGGAGTTGACGACGTGGGTCGAGGCCACCATGGGGTTGGCGTGCGGTTGTCCCTGGACGGCGATGCCGTACTCGACCTCACTACCCTGCACCCGACGAACGCTCATGACTCAACCCTACGGTCAGCGCCGAGCAGCTTGCCGAGGTGGACGCTGAGCGGATCACTGGCGTAGAACCCGAAGGCGGGAATGTCCTCGTAGCCTGCCGCGCGGTACATCTGGACCGCCTCGGGCTGGGGGCTGCCGGTCTCGAGGATCAGACGGGTCATCCCAGCCCGTGCTGCTGATTCCTCGATCTCGTCGAGCAGGGCCCGGGCGAGCCCTCGGCGTTGGTAGGCGGGCCGCACGTACATGCGCTTGATCTCCGCGTCGAGGGGAGACGACGCGTCACCGTGGCGGCGCCACCCGCCCATGCCAGCGGGCGTGTCGTCGACGTAGACCATGAGGAATGCTCCGTTGGGAGCATCGAACTCAGTCGTGTCGATGGGAGCGATGTCGCCCTCGCCGCCGTAGCGACGGGCGTACTCCATCTGCACCTCTGCGGTGAGCATCTGCGCGTCGGCACTGTCGTAGGCGACCGCGCGCACATCGTGGTTCAGAGGTACTGACCGGTGTTGGCGACGGTGTCGATCGACCGGCCGGGCTCGTTGCCGCTCTTGCCCGAGATGAGCGTGCGGATGAACACGATGCGCTCGCCCTTCTTGCCCGAGATTCGCGCCCAGTCGTCGGGGTTGGTCGTGTTGGGGAGATCCTCGTTCTCCTTGAACTCATCGAGGCAGGCCTGCAGCATGTGCTGGATGCGCAGCCCGCGGTGGCCGCTCTCGAGGAGGTCCTTGATGGCCATCTTCTTGGCCCGGTCGACGATGTTCTGGATCATGGCGCCGGAGTTGAAGTCCTTGAAGTACAGAATCTCCTTGTCGCCGTTGGCATACGTGACCTCGAGGAACTGGTTGTCCTCGGACTCGGTGTACATGCGCTCGACGGTGCGCTGGATCATGCCCGCGACGCAGGCCTGACGATCGCCCTTCCACTCCGCGAGGTCGTCGGCGTGCAGCGGCAGGCTGGCGGTGAGGTACTTGCTGAAGATGTCACGGGCCGACTCGGCGTCGGGGCGCTCGATCTTGATCTTCACGTCGAGCCGACCGGGACGAAGGATGGCGGGGTCGATCATGTCCTCACGGTTGGAGGCGCCGATGACCAACACGTTCTCGAGGCCCTCGACACCGTCGATCTCGCTGAGGAGCTGGGGGACGATGGTGTTTTCTACGTCGGAGGACACACCCGACCCGCGGGTGCGGAACAGCGAGTCCATCTCGTCGAAGAACACGATGACGGGGGTGCCCTCGCTGGCCTTCTCACGAGCCCGCTGGAAGACCAGGCGGATGTGCCGCTCGGTCTCACCGACGTACTTGTTGAGCAGCTCGGGACCCTTGATGTTGAGGAAGAACGAACGTCCTTCCTCGCCGGTGCGCTCGGAGACCTTCTTGGCCAA
>NZ_JACMOM010000020.1 GCF_014378035.1 Aeromicrobium sp.
GGGGTCTGGCAGGTGCCGCTCGGCTGTGTGGCCGTCGGCCCGTTGATGCATGACCCCATCTGACTTCGTCGTCGCTCGCCCTGAACGAGGGGACCGAAGGGGTCGGCGCGGGCGTGTGCCCGCGCCGACCCGGTCCGATCGTTCAGGTCGACCGACGACGAAGTCAGATGGGGTCATGAATCAACGGGCCGACGGCCACAGAGCCGAGCGCCACCTGCAAGACGCCCACCAGCGCGGCCGCCTCGCCGGTGAGATCGCGCGGCTGCGGCGTTGCGGGCTGCTGATCGTCGGGGAGGTCGGCTTGGTCCGCCAACTCTGTGCGTGTTCGAGTTGATGGGCAAGCTGTCCGCAGATTCCGCGAGTCACCACGCGGTGCCGCAGTTGGTGCTCCTGGGCTTTGCCGATGCGAACCGATACCCACGGTGCAAGAGGGAACAAAATGACGGGACGATTTGGTGCAAAAGCTCACCGTTACTCGCAAGCGACGCCATCGCCATCGCGGTCGAGCTCTCGCGTGTAGCCGGGTTGCCCGGCGCGGATCGGGTCCGCGCCTGCTGCACGCAAGGCGGTGCAGTTTTCGTAGTAGACGCTGGTAGGCGCATCGGGTGGCTTCGAGCCTGGCGTGCTCGTCTTTTTCGCGCTCTTGGGCAGCGCAGCTTCTGTGGGTGCCGGTCCTGGGACAGGATTCGCCGTGTCGGAGCAGTTGGACAGCACGCGGATCATCGCATCACGCTCAGCGGCAGTGACCCACACCTTGTACTTGGACTTCACCGCCACCTGCCGGGCGACGTACGTGCACCGAAAGGACTTGTTGGACGGGAGCCAGGTCGCAGTGTCACCGTCGCCCTTGGAGCGGTTCGCGCTGGCTTCAACGGCCAGTAGGTTCAGCGGATCGTTGGCGAACGCCAACCGCTTGCCTGCGGCCCATTTCCCGGCGCCCTTCTGCCACGCGTCACTGATGGCCACGACATGGTCAATGTCGACCTCGCTGGCCCCGCCGTACTCGAAACGGATATCCCTCCCGGTGTATGGGTCGGGGTTGAGTGTGCCGGCGAGCACCTTGCAGGAGTTCTTCATGTCCCTGGCGGCGAGATCTCGACGCAGGATGTCGTTACGGGTGTCGCAGCCGTTGCGATCGGCGTCGAACCACGCCTGACCGAACAGGTCTCGCGAGTACCCGGTCTTGGAGGCGCGGCCCTTCACTGTCAGCGAGGCGACAGCAGCCAGGGCAGTCCCCTTAGCCGCGGTCTTCGAGCTGGGTGTCGACTTTGTCGCTGCCGACGTCGGAGTAGGTGTTGGTGTGGATGTCGGTGGAGGTGTTGGCGTGGGAGTTGGCGACGCGGCGGGCGCAGCGACCGGCGGGGCAGTCGGCGGGTCTGCGATCGCACCTCCTGCGAACATCAACCCAAGCGCTGTCCCGAGGGCGATTCCTCCGGCAGCGCGGCCCCTCAGACGAGCCCAGCCGATACGGCCGCGAGCCAGGGCAACTACTGCCACTACCAGCACATATGCGCCCAACATGACGAGGAAGCCGCTCACGCCTGAACTGACAAGGCCCAAGAGAGCCACGAGGATGAGCCCTCCCCAACCGAACCAGATCGCTGGCCCCGGGCGGACGCGGCCGTCTGGTGACGTGCCGAATCTGGCGACGGTGCCCTCAGCAGATGCCGCATGCGCTTCCGCGACCACGGGGGCGGCAGGCGCGAATTGCTCCGTCCACTCAGATCCGTCCCACCAGCGCATCCCACCATCGGTGGGGTACCAACCTGCCGGAGGAAGCCGCGGGTCCTGCGGACCAATCGGTTCCATCGCCATCTCCTCGTCAACTCGGCCGATCCTAGACGGGTGTGGCTGTCTACACCCACGAATTCAGACAAGTTGTTGCAGCAAGTACCAGTGGTGCATCCTCCGGCGGGTGCCCCACTCGCCCGTCGTCGTGTACGACCTGGCGCCCTACGGTCGCGGCGACCTCCTCGTCCGCTTCGCGAGCACGTTCCGCCGGGCCGCCTGACCCGAGCGACGAAGGCGCTCGGCGACTTGCGACCGCAGTGGAGAGTTTCTCCGGACGACCCCGTCGGTAGCAGGAGTCGAGGTGCCTAGCGGCGTTCAGGGTCGAGCTGCTTGGTGAACAGGGCCGCGCCTTCGACGTCACGCAGGGTCACGGTCAGCTGTTTGCTGTCGCCATCAATCTCAACCTCACCGAAGAACTGGAATCCCTCTCCGGGTCCGGTGTTGGCGCGTGGCGGCGCCGCGACGAATTCGGCCTTGGGCCCAAAGGTTCCGTCGAGCGCATTCGGCCCGAACGCTCCGGCATTCAGTGGTCCGGAGACGAACTCCCAGAAGGAGTCGAAGTGCGGGTAGGCCGCACGGTCCGGCGAGTAGTGGTGCGCAGCCGTGTAGTGGACGTCGGCGGTCAGCCACACGTGATTGCGAATCCCCGCGCGCTGCAGGGCAGTCAGCACACGGGCGATGTCTCGCTCGCGGCCCAGAGGCGCCGCCGGGTCTCCCTGGGCGATGCCCTCCTGCTCGGTGCCGTCTGGCACGACGAGGCCGAGCGGCAGGTCTGCGGCGATCACCTTCCAGGTCGCTCGTGAACGCTCCAGCTCGTCGATCAGCCACCTGGTCTGCTTCTCTCCCAAGACGCCGCCGTCGTCCTCGCGCTCGTCATTGAGCGTGTTCGGGTCCTTGTGCGTGCGCATGTCGAGCACGAACAGGTCGAGCAGCGGACCGTGCTTGATGACGCGATATACGCGGCCATCGTGGTCGGGCGAGATCGGGGCCACCGGCAGGTACTCGTGGAAGGCCCGATGCGCACGAGCAGCGAGCACGTCGACACGCTTCTCGGTGTAGAGCGGCGAATCGAGGATCTCTCCCGGATACCAGTTGTTGGTCACCTCGTGGTCGTCCCACTGCACGACCTGGGAGGTGGTCGCGAGGAACTCACGCCAGTTGTCGGCCATCATGTTGTACCGATACTGCCCGCGGAACTCATCGAGCGTCTCGGCCACCTTCGACTTCTCAGGCGTGACCAGATTGGTCCAGATGCTGCCATCAGGCAGCGGGACGCTGGAGGTCACTGGGCCGTCGGCGTAGACGTTGTCGCCGCTGCACAGGAAGAAGTCCGCGTCACGTCGTGCCATGGCATCGACGATGCGGAAGCCGCCGACATCTGGATTGACACCCCATCCCTGGCCGGCGATGTCGCCGGACCACAGGAATCGCACGTCTCCCCGGCCCGTCGGCAGCGTGCGGAGCCGACCCACCACCGCTTCGCCGGCCCTTCGGGGATCGTCGAGGTCGACCGCTCGCACGCGATAGTGGACGTCGGCCCCGGGCGGCAGCCCACCGACTGACCACTGGCCGGTGAAGTCGGTGCCCTGGGCCACCACCGGGCCTCGAACGGTCACCGCTCGCCGGAACGACGGGTCGCGCGACAACTCGGCGACGAGGCGCGACCGCCGGTCGGCCCGAGCCCACAGCCGGGCGCTGCCGTCATGCACGTCACCGGCCTGCACACCGTGCGTCAGCGACGGACGTCCCGACCGGACCAGCGGCGCTGCAGCGCTGGCCCTGAGCGGCAGGCCCGCCACGAGCGGCACAGCGGCCAGACCTGCCAGAGCGGTGGTCCGCACGAAGGCGCGGCGATCGATGTCAACATCCCCGGAAGTCATGTGCCCCACCGTGCACTCCGAAGGCGAACAGGAGGTGACGCCCGAGCGAAGCCCTGAACGTCGCCATCCATCCCACGTCACCAGGCTGGTGAGCGGGGGAAGGGAGAGCCGAAAGAAATGTCGCTTCCGACCAATCCGGTGTGGTGGGGGTGTCGAAGCACTGATGTACCCAGCCAATCCCCGGTTGACCCCAAGACAGACACAAGGAAGTGCATTGACATGAGCACCATCAAGAACCGTAAGATCTTCGCCGGTATCGCGCTTGCTGCCGTCGCAGCGTTCCCCCTCGCTGCCTGCAGCTCTTCGTCGGATTCGGCTGCGACGTCAGCCTCGGGTTCCAAGACGACCGTTGCCAAGCCCCTCGCCCGTCTGAATGACCTGTCCACCGGTGGCACCACGGCCATCGCGCTGGA
>NZ_JACMOM010000114.1 GCF_014378035.1 Aeromicrobium sp.
CTGGGACACGCCGATCTGACGACCACCCAGAGATATCTTCACTACCTGGGAACGCCCGCGGACGAGACCGCATTGCACCGGTTGAACCAGTGAGGGGCGCCGGGGGGATGGGCCCGAATTATTGAGGCAAGGAATTCGTGGTGCCGCCTGTCAGAATCGAACTGACGACCTTTTCATTACGACTGATCTAAAGAAGGCGACGGCCGATGCAGCGATAATCAACTGCCCGATCTTGAAATCGCAGTGGAATCGCCGAAGGCAGGATGCGCGTTGACTTGCGTTCAATTGCAGCAGTTGGCAACATGACGCGGCCAATTAGTGCGCAATTAGTGCGCGCCGCCCGGAGCGGCAGGCATCCCGTTGAGTGTCGCGTTCGTCCACTCGGATAAGTCGAACACGTCCATTGGCGGTGGAATGACGCGCTACCGTCGCAACTCGCCTACGTGGGTGTTGAGGGTCCGAAGTGCTCGGTCGATGTGGGCGAGTTTGTCGCTGCTGCTAGGAGTCGGGCCTTCAAATGGTGCCGGGAAGACTGAAGGTCCGAGAGCGTCGCCGACGGTGAAGGTCGCGGTGTAAGGCCGCCCCCTTCGCCACCATCGGCGCGCCTTCCGCTCGTCCAAGTAGGAGACAGTGATCTCACGTGGTTCGAGCACTCCTGCCCGAGCACTCACGTCAGTGCGCTCATAACCCCACATGACACGGCGGCGTGCTCCGGGCACCAACGTCTTCGGCGTCATCAAGTACTGGCCGATGACCGACGCAATGTGGTCCTCGGCGTCCAGGGGCTGAAAGTCGCCGGCGTCGGCCACAACCTCGAGCGCAGTTGAGGCGCCACGGTTCTCGATGATGAGGTCCCAACTACCTAGCCCTTGCAGGCCGGGAACAACGTCCAGCTGGACATAGGGACGGGTGCGATCACGGGAGTCCCGCCGGATCATGCTTAGCTGGCGCACGGCCGCGAGGGCGGCAAGAAGTGCAACAGCCACTCCGGCGCTGGTTGCCCATGCCACAACGACATCGGCGTTGTCCTTGGTGATCCATTCGCTCATGGGCAAGAACATAGCCCGTTCCCGTGCCGCCACCGGATTGAGTGCTACCTTCTGCACCCCAAGTACCGATCGGCAAGTCTGAGAAACCCCAGAACCTCGCACCTAGCAAGGAACAGGACTTTTCCAAGTCGTCTGTCGTGCCCTGGACCGCGTCGATCTGAAGAAGCTGACGCGGCGGAATGACGCTGCAACAGGTGAACGAGTGACCTCGCAGTCGATGCTAACCGGCGTATCGTGATCCCATGACTTCCGACGTTGACGATCAGGTGGAGTGGCCGACTCACTGCCCCCAGTGCGGGACTGAGCTTGAGTCCGAGGTCATCGACTCGATGGTGACGAATGACTGGAACCAAGGGTCACCCGTGACCGTGCTCGCCGCGGACGTCTGTCCGAACCCAGATTGCCCCGGCAAGGAACCTGACGTGGCCAAAGCGACTGGCCCGGATGGTGCGCAGCCGTAGGCGAACTCGGGGTTTCGCGGCGGAATGGGACAGCATCGGCACACGGTCGCGACCTTCCCGCTTCCTTGCGCTAATGATGGGTTAGAAGCGGTCGGTGCCGCGGATCGATCTGGGACGTCCGTCGGGGTCGTGCACCACGCGGTACGGTATCGCCGCCAGCGCGCGCTTGAGGGGGCCGATCCGCGGCGGCCCGAGGCGACGCAGCCTGCCGGCGGGACGTTCATCCACGCGGCCGTTTGCGTGCCATCGGTCGAGTTCAGCGGCGGAGTCGGCGTAGGCCGCGAACATGCCGTGCGGGTCGACACAGTCTTCGAGGGTTCCAGTGCGGTCTAGGTGCTCGGCGGCCAGTGTCAGTCGCAGATCGCGCGCGTATGCGGCGTCGTCGGCAAGATCGATGATCGCGGCCGACAGTTCGGAGTCGTGGGTCCACGAGCGTCGATTGAAGTTGTCGGAACCGATCGTCGCCCAGGTGTCGTCGACGATGCAGGTCTTTGCATGGACATAAACCGGTGTGCCGGCGTGGTTCTCGATACCGTAGACGGCCACACGATCGGGTGCGGCGGCGAGCATTTCACGCATTGCAAGGCGACGGCCGAGTAGTTGAGCCGTCCTCGAGAAGCCCTCCTTGTCGGGATGGATGGGCACGACCGCGATGACATGCAGACCCTTGTTCTCACGTAGTGCCCGGGTAAAGACATCGCCGATGCGTGCGCCCCAAAGATATTGGTCCTCGACATAGATCATCTGTCGCGCGTTGGCGATGGCCTTGCGGTAGCCTCGCGCGACGCTGCGCTCGCCTCCGTGTGCGAAGTCGTAGTCGCGGCCGAGCCGCAGGTCGGGGTAGGTTCGCAGAAGCTGGACTGCATGCGTGCCGCCGTCGACCGCTGGCGGCGGAGGCTGTTGCTCGGGGAGCGGATCGGGGCTGCGATCCAGGGACTCCAGATGGTCGGTAAGGACGTTGATCGGGCTTCTGTTGAGTGGTGTCGGATCTTGCCATCGCTCTCGAAATACCGTTTCGACGTCGTAGACGGCCGGCCCGGAGATGGCGGCCTGGATGTCGTGCCACGGCGGGGTGGCACCGTACTCCTGCGCCAGTTTCAGGGCCTGCGGGTCGCCTCGGTGGTCGGCGTCATCGCGACGCGAGTGGCAGAGGTCGATGCCACCGACATACGCGATGTCCCGTGCCGTGTCA
>NZ_JACMOM010000115.1 GCF_014378035.1 Aeromicrobium sp.
CTCGGGTGACGGCTGGGTCAGCGCGGTCAGGAACCCCAGAGCGCCCGCATTGGCCACCGCGCTGATCAGGTCGGCGGTACCCACCGCCGTCATCCCGCCACACACGATCGGGTGCTCGATCCCGAACTTCTCGGTGAACTCGTTGCTGAACATCCAGGGCTCCATCTGTCGGTGAGCAGATACTTGATGCGCAATGTGGAAACTTCGCCAGCAGCAGCCCTCAGACCAAAAGGTCCTCGACAGCTCCCGCGAAGGTGACGATCCCGCGACCGCGAAATTTGAGGAGTCGGCGGCGACCGCCGCCATCTCGGGCGACTCCAGTGCGGTCCGCATGGAATCGGCATCGTCGAACCACATCTCGGCGACCAGGTGGACCGGTGATTCATCACCCAAGAGGCATGGACGGCTGGCAGTAGGGCGCTGTAGGCCAACCACGCCGAGGATCAACGGCACGTTGACGTTGCGGCAATGCGAGTCCAACGCTCGGGTTCTGCCGGAGCGCCGTACTGGATCGCGAGCCGTTGCATGACCGACCTCTCCGGTTCTCGTGCAGCGGCAAAGCCACCGCTCCGCGCGTGACGCATCCCTTTCGACTACTCGCAACCGATGCTAATGACGCCAACGACTTGCTAAGCATAGTACGCATCAAGTTTTAATTGATGTCCAGAAACTCTGGACAGGCGCTCAGTTGCCCAAGCATCATGTGCTGAGCCACACCGCATCGCACTCGGGGGTGCACCGGCTCACTATCAATCTCGACTCCGGAAAAGGATCCCCAAATGCGTAAAATTATCCGTGTGGCAGCAAGCGTCAGCGTCCTGAGTGTCGCTCTTGCCGCTTGCGGCAACGACTCCGGTGGCGGCGACTCGACTGCTGTTGCAGACCCCGCCGGTATCGCCGCAGCCGAGGCGTATCTGGCATCGGTCTCCGAAAACCCATCCGACATCGGGCTGACCGTTCCGCTCTCGAAGAAGCCAGACGCCGGTATCTACATCATCCGTCTCCAGAGCGGTGAGCCGGTCGCCAAGCTCGAGTCCGACGCGATGGCTGCTGGAGCGCAGGCTCTGGGCTGGCGATTTGAGACCGTGTCGGTGGCTCCGAATGCCGAGGGCCCACAGCAGGCTCTGCAGTCCGCAATTGCCAAGAAGCCCGACGGGATCTCCTTCAGCGGTGCGCCCAGCAGTGCCTTCGGCGCAGCCACGGTTCAAGCGGCAGCAGACGCGGGCATCGCGCTCTTGGGCGACACCGTTGTGGAAGACCCGTCGGGACCCATCATCAGCACGTCACTCGACAACGCAACTCAGGTCGCCAACTGGGGCAAGATGGTGGCCGCCCAATTCGTAGTCAACAGCAAGGGCCTCGGCCACGGAGCCACCTTCACCTTGAGTGAGTACCCCATCCTGGTGGCGTGGCAGGAGGCGGTCAAGAAGTACGTCGACGAGTGGTGCCCCGCTTGCAAGTTGACCGAGATCGACAGTCAGGCCAGCGACATCGGCACGAAGCTCCCCGCTTCCCTGGTCAGCACTTTTCAGAGAGACCCCAGCCTGAAGTACGCAATGTTCAGCGTCGGAGACATGACCCTGGGATTGACCCCGGCCATGCAGGCCGCAGGCCTGAGCGATGTGGAGGTCTCAGGCGAAACGCCCGCCGAGGCCAACATCGAGGCGATCAGGGCCGGGACAGAGGCGGGTTGGACCGGCTTCCCGGTGTACATCCTGGGTTGGCGTGTGATCGACATGTGGGCAAGGCACTTCAACGGGGACGATCTCGCGCCGGCGGAGAAGGTGCTCCTGCCGCTCCAGATGATCACACCGGACAACATCGACGATGTGGAGCTGAACGATGCGGGCTACTACGTCGGCGTGAGCGATTATGAGGACGAGTTCAAGAAGCTCTGGCTCGTGAACTGAGCTTCACACCTCACGTCGCCACTGGGGATACCAGTGGCGACGTGAGCTGAGTTCACACTGCACGCCCATCTGGAAGCATGCCCACCACCTGCACGTGGTCATCCTCTCGTTCGGACGGCCCCTCCACCACGGCTCAACACTTCGAGGTCGACGATGTTCCGGCCTTCGAGACCCTGCCAACGAGGCGTGTCCTGGCGGAGTGGATATCTTCTTCGATCGTCGGGGGCAGTGCAGCTTGATGCCCCGCTCGCCTGCATGAACGTGAAAGGCGGGCTTGGTGAATGGGTTCGCGAGGACGCCGGCCTTCGGTCTGGACCTGGTCGACGGTCCTGCAGCCGGAGGCACACGATTAGAGGGCCCACCGAGATGCGGGCCACCGTGCCACCCGCTGCACCCGGGTTCCTGAGACACGGCCCGTGACGGTTCGTCAGAGGTCGAGCACGAGGCGAGGCGTGCAGGCTCGGGAGACGCAGATCATCATGCAGTCGTTGGCCCCTCGCTCATCCTCGTCGAGGACTGAGTCACGATGGTCCGGAACGCCTTCGAGGACAGGCGTCTCGCACGTCCCGCAGATCCCCTCGGCGCACGATGACAGGACTACGATGCCTGCCTGCTCCACGAGGTCGAGGATGGACTCGTCGGGAGCCACGGTGAGCGTGACCTGGCTCTGAGCCAGGTAGACCTCGAACGAGTCTGACAGGACCGGCTCGGTCAGCGGCTTGGCGTAGAAGCGCTCCACGTGCAGAGAGCCACTTGGCCACCCCGTGCAGCGTTGCTCGACGGCATTCAGGAGCGCTTCGGGACCGCAGCAGTAGACCAGGGTGTCGGGTCGGGGGGCGCCCAGGAGGGCTTCGAGGTCCAGCAGCCCGACCTCGTCCTGCGGTGCCACCCTGACCCGGTCACCGCCGTGGTCAGCGAGCTCGTCCAGGAAGGCCATGGAGGCGCGCTCTCGGCCGCCGTACACGAGCTCCCACTCGGCACCCGCCGCCTCGGCCGCCGCGATCATCGGCAGGATCGGGGTGATGCCAATCCCGCCCACGATGAAGAGGTAACGCGGCGACGCGACGAGACGGAAGTTGTTGCGCGGCCCCCGCACGCGCACGAGGTCACCCACCTGCAGCTCGTCGTGCACGTAGAGGGACCCGCCGCTGCCTTCCGGGTCACGCAGAATCCCCAGCCGCCAGAGGTGTGGGTCCTCCGGGTCTCCGCACAGTGAGTACTGCCGGCTGGGCGCCTTGTCGAGCACCAGGTCGACGTGGGCTCCGGGCTCCCACCGCGGCAATGGCCGGTCGTTGACCTCGCGCAAGGAAACGGCGACAACGCCCTCGGCGACCATTGCCTTCGCCTCGACGCGGACGACGGCCTCGAACTCCCGCGTCGTGACCGTGAGGGTCGTGGTCTGGTGGGCCACCGCCTGAACGTGTGGCCTCGGGCCTGTCGTCTCCTCCATGCTCATCGCGCCTCGTGGGGGCTAGTTCGTTCGTCGATAGGGGTACCGGTCACAGGGACTCCACGGCCCTCGTCCACTTGTCGAGAGAGTCCTTCGCGTCGCCGCACTACTCCTCGCGACTCCCTGGCCACTGCGACCTTCGCGTCGCCGACCTCCTCCACTGGTGGACTGTGGGCTGGACATCAGACGTGCGCGTGCAGCGGGCTGCCGCCGAGCGCCAGGTGTGCCTCGCCGAGCGCCTCACCCTGGGTGGGATAGGCATGCACGAACGGCGCGGCGCAGTTGATCGCGAGCGGGCCGAGCAGGCTGTAGCCGGCCTCCTCGAGCAGCACCGCGGACTCGTCGAAGGCGAAGCCGCCGCCACCGACCTCGGCCGCGGCCTGGGGCGCCCACCAGCCGGCCGCCCGGGCGGCGGCCTGGAGCTCGCGGCGCAGGTCGTCGGTAAGCCCATGCTCGAAGGCCTCCTGCTCACGGGGGATGACGGTTTCGCGGACGAAGTCGGCGATCCCGTCGCGCCATTTCTCGACGCGGGGGCTCAGCGTGAAGTCGAAGCTCACTGCGACTCTCCTGCTCTGTGTCGAAGAGGAACCAACAAGGCATAGTAACTTGAAACCGTGTTGAGTATCTGGGAGTCTCGACCGGCGGCTACATCTTCACCGGGTCTTCTGTCACTACCCGGCCCCGTCCGGACGGGCCAGGAACTCCTCGATGACACCGGGGCTCCGCTTTGGGTGATCGAGGAGCCACAGGTGACCGCCGCCCGTGACGATGTGCAGGCGAGACCGACGCATCAGACGCTAGCGGGACGTCGCGGACGTTGTGCCAGTCCGCGACGTAGACCTCGTGGTCGATGAGCATTTGGGCCACCGCGGCTCGACCAAGGTGGCGAAGTGGCCCGCCAGGCCGGGGACGACCAGCACCTTCGGCTGGGCGTGCGAACTGATGTCGGACTTGGCGAAGCGCACGAGCGATGCAAAGGGGGCCGCACGACGACTTCCTCCGTCACCTCGACGTCGACGCCGTCCGACATCACCGAGTGCACCCCGAAGTCGAGGCGAGCATGGGTGAGCTGTAGCACCTCGAGGAACCTCTGTTGCGGCCGTCGCCGCCCGGCCCGGGTAGGCCCGGTCCAGGAGCTCGGGGACAGCACTCAGGGCGCGGGCCTGGACCTCGATCGCCCGCCCTTACAGGTGTCGGGAAGTGCGGCCAATCTCGTAAGCCTGGTACAGCATGTGGGCCTTTTCGGAGATGGTGGCGGTCGGCCGAGGGAACGGCTGTCCGTGGCAATACATCGGTGCAGTTGAACGCGGCCGGCGACGACGTCGCAACAGGGCCGCCAGGCTCAGGTCGGCAAGGGCGACCTCGGGATGGTGCCACTGACCCCATGGCTCCGCCGATGTTCTGGCTGTAGTGATGCCAGCGGCGCTCACGAAGCACCTCGGGCGTCCGATGGGGATCGCGTCGTCACCATCAGGTTGATCTCGCCCTCCTGCACCACCGTGCCGTCCTGGTTGCGCAGGGTGAAGTGTCGCTCCAGTATCCCTGTATCGCCGGCGCTGGTGATCCGGGCGCCGACGATGTCGACGGTGCAGGACACGGTGTCTCCGGCACGGAGGGGGTGGCGGAACCGCCAGCCGTCGACACCGAGGAGAGCTACCGAGCACCGCTCGAAGACAGCGAGTCTCGAGGCCAGTCCCATCGCGATCGAGAGACCGAGTAGCCCGTGGGCGATGAGTCCGCCGAAACGACCCCGGGAGGCGCTCACGTCGTCGGTGTGGCCTTGGCTCACGACCGGGCAGCCGCCGAGGTCGCGAGCTGGGCCGGCAGCTGCTTGGTGATGATCCGCTGTGCCTCGGTGACGATGGAGTCGACGACGACCTGGCAGCTCTCGACCGAATCGATGAGGCCCTGGGCCTGCGAGGCCCACCACATCCCGCCGTTCATCTCTCCCCGCCCGAGAACCCGCTCCCGGCCCCGTACGCCGGACGCGAGGTCGGCGACGTCGGGGAAGGTGGCCCCGATGCGACGCGATGTCTCAGCGATCTTCTCGGAGACGGAGTTGCGCGCGACCCTCGCCGAGTTGCGGAACTCGCGGAAGACCATCACGGTGTCACGCTCGGTGTGGGCCACGATCTGCCGCTTGACGTTGTCGTGGATGGGCGCCTCGGTCGTGGCCATGAAGCGGGTGCCCATGTTGACCGCCGAGGCGCCGAGTGCCAGTGCCGCGACCAGACCGGCGCCGTCTGCGATGCCTCCGCTCGCGATGATTGGCACGCGGAGCGCCCGGGCGGCGGCCCGGATCAGGACGAGACCACCGATGTCGTCCTCCCCGGGGTGACCGGCGCACTCGAAGCCGTCGACGCTGACCGCATCGACCCCGAGCTCCTGGGCCTTCAGCGCGTGACGCACCGACACCGCCTTGTGAATGACCAGGACGCCGGCCGCGTGGAAGGAGGGTAGGTGGGGCGCGGGACTGCTGCCCGCTGTCTCGACGACCGGTACGCCGCTCTCCACGATGACCTGGCGGTACTCGTCGTAGGGCACCGGCTTGATCGTCGGCAGGATAGTGAGATTGACCCCGAAGGGCCGGTCGGTCATCTCCCGACAACGAGCGATCTCGGCGACGAGCGCCTCGGGTGACGGCTGGGTCAGCGCGGTCAGGAACCCCAGAGCGCCCGCATTGGCCACCGCGCTGATCAGGTCGGCGGTACCCACCGCCGTCATCCCGCCACACACGATCGGGTGCTCGATCCCGAACTTCTCGGTGAACTC
>NZ_JACMOM010000116.1 GCF_014378035.1 Aeromicrobium sp.
AGGGCGAGGGCGAGACCCACGGCGCCGGCCACCGACAGAGTCAACAGGAGACGCCGGTCGTCGTGCCACATCGTCACGAACCCCACGACGATGACGGCTGCAATGACGAGCCCCACCACGACAGCGATGAGGAGGGTTCGCGACGTCGGGACGACCTCGGTGTTCCAGATGCCTCCGAGCGACAGGGCAGAGCTGAGCTTGCTGAATGACCCCTCGCTTTGCAGGTCGAAGAGATCGACGGCGCGCGGGTCACTCTTGGCAATGTCTGCGTGCAAGATGCCTGCGACGACCCACGGGGCGTTGAGGAGTGCTGCCAGGAACGTGAGACGTACCAGCCCGTGCCGCCATCCGACGACTGCCGCGAGCAGCAGCCCCATGACGCCAGTCGCCGGCGTCAGCGCCGTGGCTGCGGGCGCGACGGTCACCGTGCGCCAACGCGGTGACTCCTCGCTCAGTGCCCCGACCAACCACGGGAATGCCGCGACGGCGAGCAACAACGGCCACTGCCCGAGGACGAGACGCTCGGCGACGTAGGGGTTCCACACCGCGAACGTCGCGCCGGCCAGCTGCGCGACAAGGAACCGTCGGCGCAGCAGCCGTCCGGTGCCCCAGGCCAGCAGGAACAACGCGAGGAACAGCAGCGCACGCTGCACCAGCGCGGCCGGAAGCACAACGTTCAGGAGTGCCGACACGGCGTCCGACGGGACGGCCCTCGGCAGGCCCGACCCCAGCCCCCAGACCTCGGGGCGGTCGAGATCGAGGTGCGGCACCCACACCATGTCGTACGACAGCACGTAGCCCCGGCCGAAGAACGGGAGGCACACCAGAAGGGCGAGGAACGCTGACCACCCGGGCAGCACGGCACCGTACAGATCAATGTCCCGCCACCGTCGCATGCTGCACCTGCTCCTATCGGCCCCGCCCGCTATTGTGCCGTGGTGAGTACCGCGCGCACCACCATGACCGGCGGGTCACTCGTCGCCGCCGGGATGATGGGCATGAACATCACGGTGTACGGCTTCAACGTGCTGGCCGCGCACCTGTTGCTTCCGCGCGAATTCGGGGCGCTCACAGCGCTTTTCGGCATCCTCCTCGTCGGGTCCGTAACCTCGCTGGGCCTGCAGGCCGTCACCGCACGACGGCTCGCCGTCGACCCGCAGCTCGAGGACGAAATCGTCAGCGCGACCGCGCGCGTCACGGTGCTGGTCGCCTCCTGCGTCGGGCTCCTCGTCGCCACGTCGAGCATCGTGCTCACCCCGGCGCTCAAGCTCGACAGCTATTGGCCAGTGCTGCTGTGCGGCGTCGCACTTGTGCCACTGACGATCATGGGCGCCGAGTCCGGTGTCGCACAGGGCACTTCACGATGGGGTTCGCTGACGACGATCTACCTCGGCAACGGCATCGGGCGCCTCGCGGGCGGAACGATCGCGCTGCTCGTCTCGCCGACCGTCACCTCCGCCATGGTCGGCATTGCGATCGGCTCCTGGCTCCCAGCCATCGCCGGCGCCAAGCTGCTCCTGGGCCGACGACACGCCGCAAACGGTGAGCCGGTCAGCAGCCGGCCGCTCGTGCGTGAGGCCCTGCTGTCGACGCATGCGCTGCTGGCCTACTTCGTGCTGAGCAACATGGACTCCCTCATCGCCCGCAACCGCTTCGACGTGCACGAGAGCGGCCTGTACGCGTCCGGGCTCATCTTGGCGAAGGCGGCACTGTTCTTCCCGCAGTTCGTCAGCGTCGTCCTGTTCCCCGACCTTGCGCGGGCGAACACCAACCAGGCCAGGCTGCGAGCGGTGGCGCTGGTCACCGGCTTCGGCACAATCGCCGTGATCGCCACTGCCGCACTCCCCCGGGTGGCCCTCGTCCTGGTCGGCGGAAGCAAGTACGACGAGATCACCGGCAGGCTCTGGCTCTTCGCCCTCGCCGGATCGTTCCTCGCCGTCGTCCACCTGCTCGTCTTCGACGCGCTGGCTCGTCACGCCCACGGCATCGTGCCGATGATCTGGGTGGCTGTCGGGGCCGTCATCGCCTCCGCCTATGGGCTGAATGTCGGCATCTCCGGGCTGGCACTGACCATTGCGGTCGTCGCTGCCGCCCTTGCCTCGGTCGTCTTCTTCTTTGCGCCTGCCACCCGCACGGATCACCCGACGGCGACGTGACGGTTTCGACGAGACGATGACAACGAGACGATGACAACGTGACAGTGCCCGCACACCCCGAGGACGTGCGGGCACTGCTGTCACCGCTGGCTCAGTTCGACGTGCCTCCCTGCTGCTGCACCGACGCGACCTCGGTGCCGGACAGCGCCCGGTCGTAGGTCCGCACGTCATCGACTGATCCCTTGAGGAAGTCGACGCTCGCACCGTTGTACTTCGCACGGCCGATCGTCAGCGGACCCGTCGAGGTGTCGCCGATGCACTGCCCGGAGACCCCTTGCTTCTCACCGTCGACGTACAACGTGTAGCTGCCGGCCACGGCATCCCGCACACCCGTGAGGTGATACCACGTGCCCGCCTCGGCGGTGGTGCTGGCGTAGGCCCGACCACCGACCGTCGAGAAGGCGAACTTGTTCTGCCCGCCGTCGTACTGCAGGAAGAACGCCGACGACTGAGCCCCGTCCTGGCTCACCACGGTGCGGAACCCTCCTCCGGTCTCGTCGAGCTTGACCCAGGCGGCGACCGAGAAGCTGCCACTCGTGTCGACTGCGGTGCCAGCCGTCTGGGCTGCACCCGCCCCATTGAGCTTCAGCGCTTTTCCGGCCTTGCCGTCGGCCCACGCAGCGTCGCCGCTGAGCGTCAGGTCGGCATCGCCCACGGCGTCGTCTGACGTTGAGCCGGTGCCCTCGTCGGTGGCGTAGCGATGGGTGCCACCGAGTCCGGGAGTGCCCGGCGGCTGGTCCGCCGCAGACTGACCGAGGTTGCCCGAGTGGGACAGCTTCTCGTTGATCTCCCGGACGGGACCGCTCAGCATCTTCTGCACCTGCCGGTCGTAGGTGAAGAAGCCGTTGACCTCATCCTCCACGTCGGTGATCTGCGTGTAGATGCCGCCGGACAGGCCACACTTCTGGCTGTACTCCAGGAGCTTCGACTGGTTCTGGACGTAGAGGTCGGTGAGCTCCTGGATCGAGTTGGCCATCTGGTAGGCGCCTGGGATTCCGGGCCACATGTGCCCCTCCACCTTGAGCCCGAATCCACCGTGCTCACCGTCGATCGCAGCCCGGTCGGCTGTGGGGCTCAGAGTCGCCGGCCCGGTGTAGGCATGCCAGTCGATGACATCGCCCTTGCCCGAGTCGCCCTTGGAGTTGCAGCAGTTGACGCCACTGTGAGCGTTGACCAACCGCGACGGATCCTGCGCCTTGACCGACTCGGCGATACGACCGGTCTCATCCTTGTTCCACTCGCCCCAGCCCTCGTTGAAGGGCACCCAGCCGATGATCGACGTCCACCCGATGTGCTGGCGGATCATGGTGTGCATCTCCTTCTCGAACTGCGCCTGCACGGCCTTGGGCGGGTCGCCCTCGTTGAGCGACGGCATGTCCTGCCACACCATCAGCCCGAGCTTGTCGGCCCAGTAGAACCAGCGATCGGGCTCGACCTTGATGTGCTTGCGCAC
>NZ_JACMOM010000117.1 GCF_014378035.1 Aeromicrobium sp.
CAGTCCGAAGGAGCGCACGCTGGCGCGCCGCCACCCACTCCTCGAAATCCGGCCCCGCCTCCACAACAGCACCAACGCTCTGGGGGCCCGACTTGGTTGCCGACAGTGCAGGCGCATGCTCACGCGGCACCTGGCCGGCTGACGGTGCCAAGGCCGCCTCCGACGCTGCCACGCGCCTGCCTCGGCGCCAGCGTGCGGCCGTAGGCGCCTGCTACAGGTGGCCTGGCGACCGCCAATCACGGCTACCCGTCCTCAGGCTTGATCCAAAGAGCGATTTTCGGTTATCGCGTCATTCTGGAAAGTGTGAGATGAAGAGGCGGCATGTCGGTCGTGGGGGTGTTGGAGGACCTGATCGTGCGCAACGTCTGGCGGGGCAGGAGTGTGACGCCGCGCGCCGAAGGTCACTGGACGCGGTGCGTGAGCATGTCGCTGAGCGGGACCGTGGTGCCAAGGTCGGCGAGGCGGCTCAGGTACTCGGGGTATCGGCGCCCACGGTCCGAGCGTGGATCGAGGCTGGCGCTCTGCGGGCGGTTGCCGGTTCAAGCCCCCTGCGGGTGGGGGTGATGTCGTTGGCCGCCACCAAGAGCGTGGTGGAGGAGTTGCGTCGTCATCGAGACGACCGGGCCCTTCTCGTCGACGTCTTGCGGATCTTGCGCGATCGCGGGGTGCTTGCTGGCGAGGATGTCGCTGCCGGCATGGACGACCTGAGCGCGGGCAGGGTCCGTCGGCTCGATCAAGCGACCCTGGAGGAGTTGCTGCCCGCCAGGCGGACCCGGCCATCGATGTAGGGCTGACGCGAACAGCCGAGGGCAGATCGGGGCGCTGCGCGGCCAGCGTGCCCAGGCCGCCCGGCAAGCCGTCGAGGCGCTGATGGCCCGCGGTTGCCAGGAGGCGGGTTACCGCCTTGCCGGCGCCCCCCTGGATCACGTCTGCTGTCGTCACCTGTACGGCAACGACCGGATGCTGCCCGCCTGGCTGGCGGCCGACAGCGTCGTGATCTTGGCGGCGGGTCCGCACGATCGGTCCGCTGATGACGGTGACCCTCCGAGCCTAGGTTCGGGTCGGCCGGGCGATCCGGTCGGGACAGATGACCAAAGGCTGTTGGAGGAACGCCTTGTCGCCCGTGACCAACGGATCCCCAAAGAACATGATCGCTATCGACCTGCGCCGGTGTCCTCACCCGGACGCCGCCTCCGCATCGTCGGCTTGCGCGTGACCCCGGGCCTACGACGTGACCGTCGCTCGGTCGGTACCGTCCAGGTCAGCGTCGTCCAAGCCTGAGCCCGATGCACGAGCACCTAGCGCGACAGGAGGTCGGACACCCGTGCCGATACGCACCGAGGAACTAGTGCACGTCCGGGCGCGACTGGACACAGCCGGTCGTTACCCCAGTCTTCGTTGGCGCTGGGCGTCGCACGCTGGCGGAGAGTCGGCTTCGACGGGACAGTCCGGTCAGGCAAGGGACCGCTGGAGAAGCTGGGAGCCGCGGTCGACGACCAGCTCGACAGCGGGGCCGATCGGCGTTGCAATGGGTGCTCTCTCGTGATCGATTACCAGTTGGCCGGGAAGGTCGCGCTGGTGACCGGTGCCGGCTCCGGTATCGGCGCGGCCTGCGCCTGGGCCCTCGCGGCCTCATCGGCCAAGGTGGCCTTGGCCGACATTGATCTGCGGGCTGCGGAGGATCTCGCCGTGCAGCTGCGCGCTGCGGGGCATGAGGCAAGTGCGTACTCGCTCGACGTCGTCAAGCCAGACGCGGTTGACGCCACGGTAGCTGCAGTGGTGGCCGACTTCGGTGGCCTCAACATCGCCGTGAACAACGCAGGTACGAGTGGAACAGCGGCACCTGCCGCAGACTGCACAACAAAGGACTGGCTGCGGATCCTCGACGTGAATCTGAACGGGGTCTTCTACTGCACCCGTGCCGAGGTCCGGGCGATGCGCGGCCACGGGGGAGGGTCGATCGTCAACATGGCCAGCGTCCTCGGCACGGTTGCACATGAACTCTCGCCGGCCTATGTCGCTGCCAAGCACGGCGTGGTCGGGCTCACCAAGTCGGCTGCATTGGCCCACGCCCCGGACGGCATACGCGTCAACTCGGTGGGCCCCGGATACATCTCGACGCCGATGATCGAAACCATGATTGACGACGTGCAGCGCAGCTACCTGGAGGGCTTGCATCCGCTGGCCCGCCTGGGTGGAGCCAACGAGGTAGCGGCGCCCGTCGCCTGGCTGGCCAGCGACGCCGCTTCGTTCGCCACCGGCGGTTTCTACCCCGTGGACGGGGGTTACACCGCTCGCTGACCCCCAGCAACCACGGCTGCGTGCCCCAGGTCCGTCGCTACCCGCCGCCAGTGCCTGCACCGGTCGCGCTTGAAAAACGACATTGCACCGGGATCAACCGCAGGTGCGCCAGGTTCCTTCAAGATGAGACGCCGTCGGCGCCCTCTCCCCGATCATTCTCTCGGCCGGCATGTCGTCGGTACGTCGGCTCCGCGCTCGCCCGGACGCCAGCTTGGTGTCGACGAGTGCGATGCCGTCAGACAGTGGTGGCGCTTCCGTAGGGGCTCGTCCGGGGAGGCAGCCCATCCCCGCCACAGGAAGGGGAACTTGCCATGATTCATGGTCGCACTATATAGATAGTAGTAACTCCCGACCACCCGGTCGGTTCACTCCGAGGGGCAGGGCGTGCGCGTCGCCACGTGGGAAGCCATCCGCACGATCCAGCTAAACGACGTCGAGGAGCCGACGCCCGGGCCCGAAGACGTCATGGTGGACATCCGTGCTTGCGGGATCTGCGGTTCGGACGTCCACGCCTTCACCGACGGGGCGTGGGTCACGCCAGGGGCACGGTTGGGTCATGAGTACGCCGGGGTGGTGAGCGAAGTCGGTGCCGAAGTCAGGGGCGTAGTCCGCGGTGACCGGGTCACAGTCAACCCCGTCGCGTCGTGCGGCTCGTGCCCACGCTGCCGCGCCGGGGAGGGAAACCTCTGTGCGCACCTTGACGGCTCGGTCGGCGGCTTCGGCGACAAAGTCCTGGTCCGTAACGCCGGCGTCGGGCACCGGCTGTTCCTTCTACCTGATCACATCTCGTTCGAAGAAGCGGCGTTCTTGGAGCCGCTGTCGGTGGCGTACCGGGCCGTGAACCGAGCCCGGCCCGAGGTCGGCGAACCAGCGATCGTGTTCGGTTTGGGCACGATCGGGCAATGCGTCACGCAGATGCTGAAGGCGCGCGGGATCACTGATGTGATCGGGGTGGACACCCCACCGGTCCGCCGCGCGGCCGCCCTCGCGGCAGGCGCCGCCGAGGTCATCGACCCCCTCGCGGACGATGTCTACGAATCGCTTGCAGCCTCACGGGGACGTACCTCGTCGTCCTTTCACGAAGCCGGCGCGATCGGCTCGGTCTTCGAATGCTCTGGAGCGATCAGCGTCCTTCCAACCGCACTGCGTGTCGCTCGTGCCGGAGCGCCGCTCTCGATGGTCGCCCTCACGGCCCTCCCATCTCAGATCGACCTAGACACGGTCGTGCAGAAGGAACTGCGGCTGCTCGGTAGCTTCGCGTACACCGAAGTCGACTTCCGCAACGCCTTCGCCCTGCTGGCAGCGGGGCGACTGCCCGTCGCCCCCCTCATCTCGCACCGCTTCGCTCTGGCCGACATCACCGCGGCGTTCGAGGTTCAGAACCAGACCACCTCTTCGATCAAGGTGATGATCCACCCCTGACGTCCCTCGCCTTGCGGTTGTCGGCCGCTCCGCCGCGCAGCGACCAGCACCCACCCCCCTGCGTGTAAGCGCACATCCCCCACCTGCCGGACTGCGCGCTGACACTGGTGCACACCGCGCAGGAGACCGCCCGCTGTCGCGGCAGAAACGCCCTCAACCTAGTTACCGGTCAACCTCTGTGGCCGCCCGGCGGACCCCCTTTACATCGGCGTACGGCTGCAGGCCATCGACTGCGTAGCGCCCCCGTCGAGGACGTGGACTGGTGCCGGGCGGAGCCGGTCACGACCCTTTCAGTAACATTATGGGCACACCAGATACTCCTTGACATGTGGTGTTCGGCACTCGACACTCGTGCAGCGCCCGACTAGTCGGTTGGGACTCGAGTCTCTGCGATCACACGTCGTACGAGCTGATGGCGGGCTGGGGAGTTCACGCATGAACCATGTCGTCATTTTGATGCTCGGCTTAGCGTCAGGCGCCGCATACGCGCTGATCGCGCTCGGTCTCGTACTCACCTTCCGCGGGTCGGGCGTCATCAACTTCGCCCATGGTGCGTTTGCAATGTTCGGTGCCTACACGTTCATCCAGGTCCGCGACAGCGGTGCGCTGGTTTTTCCGTTCGTGCCGTTCGTTGTCCGTATCGGCGACAGTGCCTCGTTGGGCGTGTCGATTGCATACACCCTGGTCGTTGGGCTGCTCATGGGCCTGCTCTCGTACTACTTGATCTTCCGACCGCTCCGAACCGCCCCGATGCTGGCCAATGTCGTGGCGAGCGTGGGGCTGCTACTGAGTCTGCAGGCGACGTCGGTCCTGCAGTTCGGTTCGAACAACACCTCGACCGCGCCGGTCTTTCCAAGCGGGTCGGTGTCGCTGGGCACGTCCGTCGTCCCGAGCGACCGGTTCTACCTGACCGGCCTGGCGATCGTCGTCGCCGCCTTGCTGACGTTGATCTACCGGTTCACCAGGTTCGGCCTGGCTACGCGCGCTGCGGCGGGCAACGAGCGCGGAGCGATGATCCTGGGCTACAACCCCTACCGCCTCGCGGCGGTGAACTGGGCTCTCGCCAGCGCCCTGGCTTGTGTGGCGGGGATTGTTCTCGTCCCAATATCAGGCGTCGACGCCATCACAATGACGCTGCTGGTCGTGCCTGCTCTCGGCGCGGCGTTGATAGGGCGGCTCACGTCGTTCCCGATCACCGCGGTCGCAGGCCTGCTCATCGGGGCGGCGCAGTCGGGGATCCTCGACCTTCAAAGCTTCGACTGGTATCCGGGGTTCGCAAGGACGGGCGCCTCACAGGGCTTGCCCTTCCTGGTCATCATCGGGGTTCTGGTGGTCGGTGGACGCCGACTGCCAGCCCGGGGCTTCAGTTCGGCGCGGTTGCCCATCTCGCGTGCAGCCAGTTCCACCGCTCGAATGATCACGTCGATCGCCGGGCCGATCGCACTGCTCGTCCTGCTGTTCACCCTCAGCTCTGGCCTCCAGCTGGCTCTCATGAACACGATGGTCATCTCGATCATCATGTTGTCGATCGTCGTTCTGACTGGATTCGTCGGCCAGATCTCGCTCGCTCAAGCCGCGCTGGCGGGAACCGCGGGGTTCGGTCTGAGTAGGTTCGCAGACCAGCTGGGCATCCCGTTCCCGCTGTCTCCCATCCTCGCCGTTCTACTGGCCACTGCCGTGGGCGTGCTCGTCGGGCTGCCGGCCCTGCGGGTACGCGGTGTCCAATTGGCGGTGATCACGTTAGCCGGCGGGATCGCGGTCCAGGAGTTCCTCTTCAAGAACGCCTCATTCACGGGCGGTCTGCTCGGCAGCAAGGTCCCGAACCCGCATCTGTTCGGACTGGACCTAGGTGTGCGTGCTCCCGGTGAATTCCCGCGGCCGATCTTCGGAGTGTTCCTGATCATCGTGCTGGTACTGCTCTGCCTCGGGGTGACCAACCTGCGCCTGGGCATCACGGGTCTGCGCTTCCTCAGCCTGCGGGCGAACGAGGCGGCCGCGGCGTCCATCGGCATCAACGTGGCCGCTACGAAGCTGCTCGCGTTCGGCATCGCGTCGGCGATAGCAGCGATCGGCGGCGTGATGATCGGGTACCTGCAGAGCACACTCTCCTTCGGTTCCTTCGACATCTTCGTGGGGTTGACCTGGCTGGCCCTTGCCTACATGGGTGGCATCACCAGCGTCTCGGGTGCCCTCGTGGGCGGTGTGCTTGCCGGCGGCGGTGTCCTGGCAACGGTCATGGACAACGCCTTCGGCTTTGGCCGCTACGTGCAGATCGTTGCCGGCATCGGGCTCATCCTGACAGCGCTGCTTAATCAGGACGGGATCTCTGGCGGTACCGCCATCACACGGGATCAAGTGCGGGCCCGCCTGGCCAAGCGCAGACAACCCGACCCCGCCCCATCGGTACCGAGGAGGAACGTCGATGTCTCTGCTTGAAGTGGACAGCCTTACCGTTCGCTACGGCGGTCTGGTCGCTCTGGACGAGGCTCGGCTACGGGTGGAGCGAGGCAGCCTGGTCGGCTTGATCGGGCCGAACGGTGCCGGCAAGACAACGATGATCGACTGTCTGACCGGCTTCACGCCTGCCACCTCAGGGACCGTGGTGTTCGACGGGCACGACGTGACCTCGTTACCGGCGCATCGACGGACCCGGCTTGGCATGGTCCGCACGTTCCAGTCCCTAGAGCTGTTCAACGACCTGTCCGTGCGCGACAACTGCCGCGTGGCGGCCTCCGACCCTCGATGGTGGGAGCCGCTGGCCGACGTGGTGCGGCCTGGACGCAAGGCAGTCGACGACGCTGTCCTCGATGACACACTGGCGTCCCTCGGCCTGAGCGAGTTCGCAGGACTCCGCCCCCCGGAGCTGTCGCACGGGCACCGAAAGCTGGTCGGAATCGCACGGGTCCTGGTGCGCAAACCCGATCTGCTCCTACTGGACGAGCCAGCCGCGGGACTTGACAGCGCCGAAAGTCGGGTCCTCGGCCGTCTGCTACGCGCCAAGGTGGACGGCGGCGCGTCGATGCTGCTAATCGATCATGACATGAACCTGATGCTCGGTATTTGCGACCACATCTACGTGCTCGACTTCGGTCGCGTGATCGCCGAGGGAACCCCCGACGAGATCAGAGTGACCCCCGCGGTGGTGGCTGCGTACTTGGGCACGGACGCCGGCGACGAGGATGAGCTGCTCCGGGAGTCCGTGAGCCAGTCGGTGCCCTCGACCGGAACAGACACCAGGTGAGCACTGCCATGGACCTGCCAACGGGACAGCAGACAGCCATCGACGTGCGCGGTCTGCACGCTGGCTACGGCCCCACCACGGTCGTGCGCAACCTCAACCTCGTCGTCGCGGCTGGCGAGGTCGTAGCGCTGCTCGGCCCCAACGGTGCGGGCAAGTCCACGACGCTGCTGACGATCGCCGGTCTGCTGCCGGCGCAGAAGGGCGAGCTCTGGGTGCTGGGCCGTCCCGTTGACGCCAAGCGCCCGTGGTCCGCGGCCCGCCACGGCGTGGCCCTCGTCCCGGAAGAGCGCGCCCTCTTCTTCGACCTCACGGTGAGGGAGAACCTGCTGCTCGCCATCCGTGGTGATCGCCAGAAAGCGATCGACTCAGCGATCTCCTACCTGCCCGCGCTCGGACCGTTGTTGGGGCGTCTAGCAGGTCAACTCTCCGGTGGCGAGCAACAGATGCTTGCGCTGGCGCGGGCCCTCGCCAGTGAGCCCAAGGTCCTGCTCGTCGACGAGATGAGTCTCGGTCTGGCGCCAGTGATCGTTCAACGACTGCTTCCCATCCTCCGCACCGTTGCCGACGACTTGGGGCTCGCCGTCGTCATCGTCGAACAGCACATCCACATGGCATTGAGCGTCGCCGATCGGGCCGTCGTCCTGTCTCACGGTGACGTGGTCCTCGCGGGTTCCGCCAAGGAGCTCGCGGCGCGCCGCGATCTCCTGGCCTCGCAGTACCTCGGCGACGCCGCGCTCTAGAAGCTCACGGGCCCAGGCACACCGCCCGCGCCAAACCGCACTGACCGTCTTGGTCGACTCACAAGGAGACACACATGTCCGGATCTCTGGCTCGCAAGAGAACGGTGATGGTCGTCGTGCTCGCGGCAACGACCTTAACTGCCTGTTCCAGTAGCGGTGGCGCGTCGAGCGACAGCAGTGAGGGGTTAACGGCTGTCGGCTACAACGGCGCTGCCTTGAAGAAGGCAGCTGGGGACGGGGTCAAGTTCGGCTTCGTGAACCAGGTCGGTGCCGCCACCGGTGACTTCGCCCAGGCCGGGGTCGGCACCAAGATCGCCCAGGCCTACATCAACGACGAGCTTGGTGGCATCGATGGCCGACCGATGGACATCGATGAGTGCCTCACCGACGGCACTCCGGAGAAGTCGCAGTCCTGCGCCAACAAGCTCATCGGCAACAAGGTCCTGTCGGTGATGACCGGCGTCGATCTCGGCGCTCCCGCGGCGGTGCCCATCTACGAGAGCGCCAAGATCCCGTTGACGTTCGGTGCACCTATCCAGGCGAAGGAGTACACCTCTGGGAATGCCTTCTACAGCATCGGCGCCTCCCCGGTGCAGGTGCCGGCAGTGGCGCGTTTCATCAAGGACAAGCTCGGTGCCAAGACTGTCATCAGCATTGGCACGGACGCCCCTTCGGGCGTCAGTTCGTACAAGACCTTCATCGAGGGACCGTTGCAGAAGCTGGGAGTCGTCAGCGGCTTCGTTGGTGCACCCGCAGGAACAGCAGACTTCGCGACTCAGGCCCAGCAGGCGGTGTCGAAGAAGCCCGACGCGATTGTGCTGCTTGTCGGACCGCAGGACTGCACCAAGCTGATCAAGGCTCTGCAGGGTGCGGGGAGCAAGATTCCGGCCGTGGGAACGGGCTCATGCGTCGTCCCTGAGCTGTTCACGCAGAACGCCGCTGCCGGCAGGGGCATGTACTTCACCGGCGAGACCCAGCAGCTGCAGCAGTTACCGGTGGGTGAGGAGACGAAGAAGTTCCTCTACGCGCACAAGAAGTACTCAGGTGAGGACGAGTCCAAGGTCGATGCCTTCACGCTGCTCGGCTTCCAGTCGACGATGAACCTCTGGGAGTTGTCGAACAAGATCGGAGTCGAGAAGCTGACGTCGGAGTCGATTCCGGCCTTCATGAAGGCGACCAAGAACCAACACAACTGGCTGGCGACGCCGTACACCTGCGACGGCCCGCCCGTGGCGGACTTCCCGGCAATCTGTCACACAGATGCAACGTTCTACCAGTTCGACGGCAAGAGCCTCGTCGACGTCGGAAGCTTCGTGGGCATCGACCTGCTCTGATCCATCCCGCGTCCGGCGCGGGTCGCGCTGGCACCTCGTGTCTACGTGACCCGCGCCGTTGCGCTTGGCGGGATGACGGGGTCGCTAGCAGGCCGGGGTGGGCGACGATCTGATCGACACCGTCGTAGGGCGACAGGGTGCACCGAGTCGGCTGGAGGACGCAAGATCCCCCCTTAGCCGGGCACGGCTTGAGACGGGGTGGTGGCGCGCCACGGAAGCCGCTCATTCAGCTCTCTTCTGGGCTCGTCGCGGCGGTTCCGTCCCTGCCCATCACGGTAACCGGACGGCACTTGAGAATCGACCGCCCCGGCAGTCGATCCGCCGTTCACGATCAGCCGCGGCATCAAGAGGCGTGATGGTCTGGGCGTGGTGCGACGCGTACGTGTTCAAGCAGGGCTGCAACCACGGAGAGGACTGGACTTGACGAGAGCGATCGGCCCCGCGTCGGTGCTGGGACGCAAGGAGCAGATTATTGTCCGAGCTGCGGAGCTGTTCGACACGCACGGCTACCACGCGGCATCGATGGAGGAGCTGGCCGCCGCCGTGGGCGTCGCCAAGCCCACGCTCTACCACTACTTCAAAAGCAAGAACGACATCCTCTACGCCATCCACGAGGAGTTCATCGACTTGCTCATCTCCGCGCACGAGGCACGCGTGGCGGCTCGACCGGACATCTCCGTCGACGACCGCCTCCTGGCGATCATGCACGACATCCTGAATCTGATGGGCACGCACAGAGGCCATGTCCGTGTCTTCTTCGAATGCCATCGCAGCCTGCGTGCCGACCAGCAGCTGAGCATCCGGGCTAAACGCGACGCCTATACCAAAATGGTCGTCGGGGTGCTGGAACAAGGCAAGGCTGATGGCGAGTTCTTCCGCGCCCCGGACATTGCAGCCTTGGCGCTCTTCGGGATGTGCAACTGGGCATATCAGTGGTACGACGCGAGCGGCGCCAGGTCACCCGCCGACTTCGCGGACGAGTTCTGGCAGATCCTGCTGTGCGGTATCAGCAGTCCCCCCGGACGTCGACGAAGTCCTTGCACGGGCGTTCCGTCGACCGCTGACCTGGCGCAGCCGTGCTGCCCGCACCCGGCAAGCTGCGTCGGGCGCGCCCGCGGCTCGCGCCCTGTCGGACGTGAAGGTGAGACGCCTGTTGCCGGTACGACGCTGCAGTAGTGACACGGACCAGAGGGCGACCCGCCCCACGGGACATGGCCGCCGGCTGGGCACCGACTCCAAGCCGCTCCTAGCCCCGGAACGCCACCCGCATCAGCGGGTCCGGTCCTGCACCAGATGGCGACGATGACTTCGCCGGCTTGCGCAGCGAGCACCGCCACAGCCGGACGATCACCTGCCACGCTGCCGAGATCGAAGTCGGACGTACGAGCGCGGTCATGACTGCCCACCACAACGCGGGAACCGGAACTCTGGCAGTCGACAGGCGCTGATCGGTCAGGCGCCTGTCTCGAGAAGACGTCTAAGCGCCGAGGTGAACCGCGCGGCGGTGGAGCCGTCGAGCACGCGATGGTCGTAGCCGATCGCAAGTCCCATCAGCGGCTTGACGGCTAAGGCGCCATCGGCGACGACGGCGCTGTCGATGATGGCGCCGGCGAAGACGATGGTGGCCTGCGGAGAGATGACCAGGGGCACGCCTGTCTCGATCCCGACCGCGCCGAGGTTGGAGACCGTGATGGTGCCGCCTGCAGTGTCGGCCGGGGTCAGGCGCCGAGCGCGGGCGCGCTCGGACAGTTCCTGAAGCCGCATGCTCACGCCCGCGACGTCGAGCTGGTCGGCGCGCGCAATGACCGGTACGAGCAGTCCGGCGTCGGTGTCCACGGCCACGGTGACGTTAACGTCGGCCATGATGTGAATCGCATCGGGCGTGAACTGGGCGTTGGCCTCGGGTACCTCGCGGGCAGCTGCGGCGACCGCCGCGATCAGAATATCGGTGAACGTCACCCGTACGCCATGTCCGGCCAGCTCGGCGCGAGTCTGCTTCATCCGGGTCGCGTCGACACGGATCTGCTGCACGAACTGGGGGACTTCGCGCCAGCTCGCCGTGAGGACATCGGCCATGCCACGTCCCACGCTGCTGAGAGGCCGGCGTTCTGCCACCGCACCGTCCGCGGAGTCCGGCGGTACACGGGTGAGTGCGGCCTCGACGTCGGTCACAGTGATGGAGCCACCCGCGCCGGTGCCGGTCACACTCGACAGGTCCAGACCCGCAGCGGCTGCAATCGCTCGGGCCTTGGGGATCACTTTGATCCCCCGATCCGTACCGAACGAGGCGGGTGTCGTTGTGCCCGGGGCTGTCAGGGGAACCGACAGGTCAGGGACAGCGTCGTCGTCCTGCGTGCTCTTGGCGATCTCGGCCAAATCGGCCGCGACGAAGGCGTCGATGGCACTGGCCTCCGGCTCCTCCCCGGGGTCAGCGACCACCGCGAGAAGGGCACCAACGGGCAGTTCGCAACCGGTCGGGGCGATGACGCGCAGGATGGTCCCGGGCAGCTTGGCGACGATCTCGACAGAGTTCTTCGCCGTCTCGACCTCGTAGAGCTCTGCGTCAACGTCATAAGATGCGCCAGGATCGATCAGCCAACAGGTGATCGCACCGGCCTCCATCGTCTGTCCGAGGCGGGGAAGGTGAAGCAGGTGCACGATGTTTCCTCACTGTCGTCTAGCGGTGGCGCGACGCCACCGGATCCCATGTGTCCAGCCGGCCTAAGCGAGCAGTGCGGTGATGGCCTGCAACACAGCGGCCTTCGTGGGGAGGGCAAACTTCTCCAGTGCCGGGTTCTGTGGCATCGGCGTATCTGCCCCGCAGACCCTGCGGATCGGCGCGGCGAGAAGATCCAGCCCGTGCTCAGCAACGATCGCCGCGATCTCGCCGGCGGCGCCGCCGGAGAGTGGCGCTTCATGTGTGATGATGAGCCTGCTCGTCTTGGCGACCGAGGCCAGAATGGCGTCGGTGTCCAACGGTCTCAATCCGCGGGTGTCGATCACCTCGACGCTGATGCCCTGCAACGCGGCCGAATTCGCTGCCTCCAGGGCGAGGGACACCATCCGCCCCCACGCCACGACCGTCACGTCCGTGCCCTCACGGCAGATGTTGGCCTGGCCCAACGGGATCAGCACCTCTTCGTCGGAAATCTCCCCCGTGGTCGCGTAGAGCATCTTGTGCTCGAAGAACGCAACGGGATTGTCGTCGCGGATCGCGCTCTTGAGCAGACCTTTGGCGTCCGCCGGGTTGGAGGGGATGACTATGTAGATCCCCGCGTGCGGGAGGAGTTCGGCTTCGGGACACTGCGAGTGCTCCGCGCCTGACCCGCCGGTGGCGCCTTCGGGGAGTCGCAGCACCATCGGTACCGTGAATCTGCCTCCATGCATGTAGCGCCACTTTGCCATCTTGTGCAGCGTCTCGTCTGAAGCGTTGTGGATGAAGTCGGCGAACTGCAGTTCCGCAATGGGGCGCAAGCCTGTCAACGCCGCCCCGACCGCTCCCCCAACGATGAACATCTCCGAGATGGGGGTGTCAATGACCCGCTCGTCGCCGAAGCGCTTATGCAGACCCTTGCTCACCCCGAAGACCCCGCCCATCGCGCCGACGTCTTGCCCCATCAGGAACACTCGCTCGTCGCGCTCCATCTCCTCCGACATTGCCTCGTTGATCGCCTGTGCGTAGGTGATCGTCCGTGTGCTCATGCGTAGATGTCCTCGAAGATGCGCTCCGGTCCTGGGGGTCTGCCGCTGAGCGCCATGTCTCTCGCCGAGATGACCTCGGCCAGTGCGGCCCGCTCGACGTCGGCGATATCGGTCTCGAGTGCTCCCTGCTCGAGCAGGGCAGCGCGGGTACGGATGATCGGGTCGCTCTGCGTGGCCTCGGCAATGAGGGCCTTGTCGCGATAGCCGTCTGCATCGCCGAAGTAGTGCCCCTGCATGCGCACGGTCTTGGCCTCAATGATCGTCGCACCCTCCCCGTTGCGGGCCCGAGCGACTGCGGCGACGGCCGCTTCGTAGACGGCCATCGGGTCGGCACCGTCGACCTGAACTCCGGCCATGCCGTAGCCGATCGCACGATCGACGAAGCGCCCTCCGGTGGAGTGCTCGACCGGCACCGACACCGCCCATCCGTTGTTCTGAATCACGAAGACGATGGGGAGCTTCCAGGCGCCTGCGACGTTGGCGGCCTCGTGGAACGTGCCGCGGTTGGCGGCACCATCACCGAAGAAGCACATCGTCACCTGTCCGCTGTGCCGCAGCTTCGCCGACAGTGCCGCGCCGGCGGCTATCACCTGGCTGCCCCCGAGCGTCCCAGACTGGCCGAGCACCCCGAGGTCTGGATCGACGATGTGAACGACTCCCGCCCCCATGCCGCGTGTCGTGCCTAGGTCGTTTCCGATGAAATCACCGAACATAGCGACCAGGTCGACGCCCTTGGCGATGATGTGGGCCACACCACGATGGTCGTACAGCAGGTAGTCGGAACGTTCTAGCGCCATGGTCGCGGCGACCTCTGTGCCCTCCGAACCACGTCCGGGGTGGTAGAGGGCTGGCGTCAAGTTCTCGTCCATCATCCGCAGAAGTGCCTGTTCCCAGGCTTGGGCCAAGAACATGACCTGGTAGATCTCGAACAGCGTTCGCGTGGCGTGCGTCATCGATCTTCCGTCTCCTGGTTGTTCGCCCAACCGACCGACTGACCCGTCAGGCAGCAGCCAGGAAGCTAGTGAAGCTCTACACTTACTCGACTGTCAAGCCCCGCCGGCAGTGCTGCTTCCACGGCGGCATGGTGTCGTTCGCGGCCTTTCGTGAATCCCATGACATCGCGTCGTCGTCGTCCACGGGTCGCGGCCATCGCCGAAGGGCCCTTCGACCAAGAGGGACGCCGCAGCACGATCGGGCAGGGCCGGCCTGCGGCTGGTACGAGTCGGTTCGTACGCAGACCCGGGACACGTCGTCAGGGCCGCCGCCGCTCATCCACATAAGTGCCCACGTAGTTGCGCAGCACTTCCGCGCGACGCTGTGCAGCTACGCCGCGAGGGGCTGGGCGACCGGGCCCCCGACCGCAGCCGCGGCGGCAGCGACGCTCAGCGCCCGGCAAGCCGTCCGACCACCGGAGCGAACGCCTTGATGGACCGGTCCCCGATGGTCACGTAGCTGAAGCCGTAGACCGTTCTACGCCGCTCGAGCTCCTCGCAGACCGCGTCGACGGAGCCTACGAGGGCGTGGGGAAAGGCCCTCAGGTCCTCGCCGGACAGGCCGGTCATTGCGGTGAGCTGCGCCTCGGTCGTCGCACCGCCCTCGACGGCCAAGAAGTACGCGGCGAACTCCAGCTCGAGTTCCTTGTACCGCTCGCCAGCGCCCTCACGCACCCACCCGAGTTTCTGCACTGTCTCGGGGTGCCCCGAGGAGGCGACGCTGTCGGCGCCGATGACACCGGAACGGTTGTTGAAGTTGATGCTCACGATGTCTGCCTGTGCGCCCGCCAGGCGCAGCACGCGGGGCGCCCCACCGCCGACCATCAGCGGCGGTGACGCGGGCAGGAGCGGTAGCGGCGACATGTCGCGGACCTGCACGTGCTTGCCGTTGGTGGCGGCCGGCCGGCCGGCCAGGAAGTCTCGGACCATCTGCAGGAACTCGGCGAGGTGGGTCACCCGCTCCCCTGGCGATGGGAACGCGAGGCCCATCGCCTCGTACTCGGCTCGGGGCCAACCGGCACCCAGGCCCACCTCCGTGCGCCCGCCCGACAGCTCGGCCAGGGTGGCGATCTCCTTCGCCAGAACGTAGGCGTGGTGGTAGCCGACGCAGAACATTCGGCAGCCGATGCGCAAGGTACTGGTGACCTCGGCGGCGACCGCCATGGCAGGCACGGGGGCCAACGTGACCGGGCGGTGTCCGGTCGCCTCGGAGACCGGCCCCGGGCCCAGGTAGTGATCGGACGTGTGCAGGGTGGAGAAGCCCAGGTCCTCGACCTGACGGGCCAGTTCGCGCCAGGCTGCGCCCGAGTCGGGGCGGTAGGCCTGGACGGCGAATCGGAACGGCTTGGGCATTGCAGCTCCCGGGTGTCGGAGTGGTTTCTTGACTCTGTCTACAGTCGCGAGGGACGATGGCGCAATCGTCCCCCTTGAGGAGTGCTCGTGAATCGGCTCGCAGGCATCGGCGCAAGAGCCCAGCAAGAACCGGCCGGCATAGCCCTGGTCGACGATGCGACCTCCCTCACCTGGGCCGAGGTTGCGCGCCAGGTCGATGCCGTCGCGGGCGCGATGCTCGACGTTGCGACCGGCCCTGATGACCGGGTCGCAGTAGTCGGCGAGAATCGCAGCCCTACGCTGCTCGCGCACGCGGCCGGGATCCTCGCCGGCGTAGGCACGGTGGCGGTCTCTCGCCAGCTGCTGGCGCCCGAGATGGCCGACCAGTTCGTCGACGCTGCCGTCGTCGCCGTCGTCACCGGACCGGCGACGCTCGCCGTCGTGACAGAGGCAGCGCGGGCTGCGGGCATCGGCACGGTCGTTGTGCACGGAGTCGACGAGCCGCCCGGCTCCGCCATCCCCTGGACCGCCTGGGCCAGCTGCAGGCACACCCTGCCGGCGCGGTTGGAGCGGCAGGCGCGTCCGCTGCTCGTCTACACCTCTGGCACCACCGGCCGAGCCCGAGGCACGCAAGTCCGATGGGCGCCGTCCTCGGTCAACTCGGCCCGTGACTACGCCGAGGCCCTGGCAGACCGCTCCGGCTTTCCGCCCGGCCCCCACCTGGTCGTCGGCCCGCTGCAGCACAACGGGCCACTCACCTCCGTACGCCACCTACTGTCCGGCGAACAGGTCGTCGTTCTCGGCAAGTTCGACCCGGAGCGGATGCTGGCTCTGGTAGAGCGGCACAGCGTCACATCCAGCGTGATGGTGCCAACCCACTTCTCACGCCTGCTCTCCCTCCCGGTAGGCGTCGTCACCCGCTACGACGTCTCCAGCTTGGTCAGCGTCGTACACACCGGGTCGGCGTGCCCTACGGACGTGAAGCGCGCAATGATCGAGTGGTTCGGCCCTGTCCTCGTCGAGAGCTACGGCGGCAGCGAGATCGGTACGGTCTGCCGCATCACCAGCAACGAGTGGCTGGAGCACCCGGGATCGGTCGGCCGGGTAGTTGACCCCTTCGAGGCGGTCGTGCTCGACGAGGCCAACCTCGAGTTGCCCGCAGGGGAGGTCGGCGTACTGGGCTTCCGCACCCCTCCGGGGCGCGAGGTGAGCTACCACGGCGACCAGGCGAAGACCCGCCAGGCCTACATCGCGCCCGGTATCGCCACGCTTGGCGACATGGGTCTCGTGACGCCGGACGGGTGGGTCTACATCACCGACCGCATCTCAGACATGGTCCTGTCCGGCGGCGTGAACCTCTACCCGGCCGAGAGCGAGCGGATCCTCACGCAGCACCCCGCCGTCGCGGAGGTCGCCGTCATCGGTGTGCCCGACAGCGATCTGGGCGAGGCGCTGCGCGCTCTCGTGGTCCCCGACGGGGAGCTGGACGTCGCCGCGCTCGCAGAGTTCTGCCATGAGCGGCTCGCACGCTACAAGTGCCCAAAGACCTACGAACTGGTGGACGCGCTGCCGCGCAACGCCATGGGCAAGCTCGACAAGCGCGCGCTACGCCGCCCCTACTGGGAGAGCGACCGCACCATCGCGGGTTGACCTGGGACGTACGGCGCCGACTCGACGAGGGGAGCCGTCCGCGGTGCGGTCAGGCCGGTCAGGCCGTCGTGACGACACCACTGGCGGCACTCAGCTGACCCTGAAGCCCCCAGGCCAGGCACCGCTCCAGAATCGTCACGAACTCCGGGATGACCCAGCCGCCCCGGTCCTCAACACCGAGATCGTCTACGCCTAGATCCTGCATGTCGTACCTCCCCCGGCAGTGCCCGAGGGTGAAGTAGCAGACCTCACCGGCGCCGGTGCGCTTCAGGTACAGAACGGGGCGAGGCTGGTCATCAGTGGTGTCCCCTTCGACGAAGCCCCGGCAAGGGCCGCTATACGTCGTGTGCAGCAGGACGTTCAGCGGGGGGTACAGCTTGCTGACGTAGAGTTCGTCGGTAACCTCGAACGGCCGCACGCCGGCGACCAGCGGATGGTCGGCCTGCGTGACCTCCACGATGTACGGCACTATCGGCGGGTGGCCCAGGAACTGGCTGCCTAGCACCTGCGCGACCGGGCCCAGCTCCCGCGGGGTCTTGAACACCCGCGGCCCGCCCGGCGCGGGCGGGTCGATCGCCGAGTTGCTGCCATGCAGGGCCAACCAGCGGCCGCCGCGCGCCACGAACTCGACCAGCTGCCGCTGCTGCTCGTGGTCGGGGCGGTTGTTGCACGTGTAGGTCACAAGCAAGTCCGCCCGCTCGAGCGAGTTCCCCGTCGCGTAGTCCTCAAAGACCCGGGTGCGCGCCCTCGGCTCTTCGCCGAGCAGGCTCAGCAGCCTCAGCCGCGCGTAGTCGAAATCGTGCCACTGACCGCCGCACACGAGTACGACGTCAAGGGTTCCCGCAGGCCCGGCCACGACGTCAGAACTGGACGCGCGTGACGATGCCGCCGTCCACCACGAGGTTGACCCCGTTGGTGAATGCTGCGCGCGGGCTGGCGAGGTAGGCGACGGCGGCGGCAACGTCCTCAGGGCGCCCGTAGTGGCCCACCGGGATCCTCGCAAGGATCTCGTCGTAGACCTCTCTGCGGCTCTCACGGATCTTCTCCCAGTCACCACCCGGGAACTCGATCGGCCCGGGTGAGACGGTGTTGACGCGGATGCCCTTCTTGGCGAGCACGTGCGCCTGCGCCGAGGCGTGGTGGATCACTGCCGCCTTGAGGGCAGAGTAGGCATTCGGAGACGCCGGTCGGACGGTGTCGAAGCCGTTCGTGGTCCCGATGGAGACGATGGACCCGCCGCCCTGCTGCTCCAGGTGCGGCGTCGCGCTCTCGATCAGCCGCACCAGCGGGAGCAAGTCGCCGTCAAGGCTCCTCTGCCACTGGTCAGGCGTCTTGGCAGCGCCGGCGGAGGCGTTCGGCACCACGACGTCCAGCCCGCCCAGCTCCCGAGCGCTGCGGTCGACGAAGGCGACCAGTGCGTCGTGGTCGGTCACGTCGACAGCCTGCGCGAAGACCTCGGCCCCGCGCTCGCGCAGCTGGGCCGCGACCTTCTCGAGCGTCTCCACACCGCGCGCGCAGATCGCGAGCGCGCAGCCCTCGTCGGCGAGCGCTGCGGCGACGGCCAGGCCGATACCGCGGCTCGCGCCCGTGACGAGCGCCCGCTTGCCCTGCAGCTGAAGATCCATGGGTGTCCTCTCGATCGACCGGTGGCCGGGGAGTTTCTATATTATGAACATAGTATGAGTGCTGGCGTGTGCTGCGGAGAGCTCTCCACGTAGCCCAGCCTCGAGCAGGCCGCGTTCAGGCGGCCGCCGTGACCGTCCGAAGCTCCCCGGCCTCCGTCCTGGACGACGTTGCTGAACGGGCCGAGCGGGCGGTCACTCTGCGACCGCCGGGTCGAGGCGCACGAGCATCTTCCCGACGTTGCCGCCGCGCAGCATGCCGAGGAAGGCGTCCACCGCACCCTCGATGCCGTCGGCGACGGTCTGCTTGGAGACCAGCTCGCCATTCCGCAACCAACTGCCCACCCGCTCCTCGAACTCCGGACGGAGGTCCTCGTGGTCGCGCACGATGAAGCCGCGCAGTGTCACCCGCTTCAGCACGGCCAGGATGAGGTGGTCGATGCTGGGGCGCGGTCCGGTGGCGCCGACCTGCGAGATCATCCCGCAGAGCGCGACGCGACCCCCGATGTGCAGGGCGTCCAGGGCAGCTACCAGGTGGTCTCCGCCCACGTTGTCGAAGTAGACGTCGATGCCCTCGGGAGCCACGCGCTCGAGGCCCGCCCGAATCGGCTCGGAGCGGTAGTCGACCGCGCCGTCCAGGCCGAGCTCGTCGACCAGCAAAGCGGCCTTGCGCTCTCCCCCTGTGCTGCCCACCACGCGCGACGCGCCCAGCAAACGAGCGAACTGAGCGGCCGCTGTGCCCACGGCTCCGGCCGCCGCCGAGACGAAGACGCTGTCCCCCCGCTGCAAGTCAGCGGCGCGCACCAGCCCGACGTAGGCCGTCAAGCCGGTCTGCCCGAGCACACCGAGCCACCGGGACAGCGGCGCGATGGTCTCGTCCACCACGCTCACCGTGGTTGCGTCGACGACGGCGAGCTCCCTCCAGCCGAGGCGGTGCCGGACGTACGCTCCGACGGGCACCGACTGATCGGCGCTCTGCACGACCAGACCGACGGCTGAGCCGTCGAGCGGCTGACCCACCTGGAAGTTCGTCGTGTAGTGCTTCACAGTCTCATCGAGCCGTCCTCGCATCGACGGGTCGACGCTCATGAAGGCATTGCGGACGAGCAGCTGCCCGTCCGCCAGCGGCGGTACCGGCACCTCCACGATCTCGAAGTCGTCGGCCTGCGGCTCAGCGTGCGGGCGCCGCACGAGGGTGACGACCCGGGTGGTGGTCATCTTCGTGACGTACCCGGTCATCGCACCGACCCGCTCATGACAGGTCGGGAGACCTCGAGATGGGGCTGGACGAACGACATGTGGACCCCTCGTTGGTCGCCCTGAAAGCGCTGCGCGCGAACCCCTGGGCGCAACGGGGTTCTGCTCGGGCCTCGGCCGAGGCCCTCACGCCGTGCTCTACTGTAGTTCAAACCAAGTAAGTACGCATACTCGCTCGCCCGCCGAACAGGTCGGGCACCGGGACAGCCCCGTCAAGGCAGATCGACAGATGGCACCCAAGTCACGCGGGTGCACACACATGAAGTCTTCTTCGACGAGACCGGAGTGCACGTGACCACGATCGGGTTGCCGCGGGAGACCGCGCGCGGAGAGGCCAGGGTGGCGCTGGTCCCGCTGGAGGTGGCGGCGCTGCGCAAGCTCGGGCATGACGTCATCTTCGAGCCGGGCGCCGGTACGTCTTCGGGATTCAGCGACGAGGACTACGCGGCGCGGGGTGCGACATCCGCTCCTCGAGCCGAGGTCTTCGACGCCCAGGTCGTGGTGTGCGTGCGTGCACCCGGCGGAGCAGGTCCGGCGACGGACGGCGAGCTCGCCGAGCTCCGCCCCGGTCTGGTGCTCGTCGGAATGAGCAACCCGCTCGGCAACCCGACGACCGCGAAGCAGGTGGCAGAACGCGGAGTGACCAGCTTTGCCCTCGAGCTGGTGCCAAGGATCACGCGGGCACAGGCGATGGACGTCTTGTCGTCGCAGGCAGTCATCGCGGGTTACAAGTCAGTCCTCGTCGCGGCCGAGCGCTCGGACAAGATCTTCCCGATGCTGTCTACAGCAGCCGGCACTTTGCGGCCCACGAAGGTGCTCGTGGTCGGTGTCGGGGTGGCTGGACTGTCGGCGATCGCTACCGCTCGCCGTCTGGGTGCGGTGGTGCAGGCCTACGACGTGCGCCCAGAGGCGCGAGAGCAGGTGGAGAGCGTCGGCGGGAAGTTCGTCGAGCTCTCACTCGACACGTCGGGAGCCTCCGGGGGAGGAGGCTACGCGGCGGCCATGGGCGAGGACTTCTACCGTCGGCAACAGGAGCTGCTGACGTCGACCGTCGCGAGCAACGACATCGTGATCACGACAGCCCAGGTCCCAGGGCGGCGCGCACCGGTCATCGTCACTGCCGCAATGGTCAGCGCGATGAGACCGGGGTCGATCGTGATCGACGTCGCGGCCGCCCAGGGCGGGAACTGCGAGTTGACCCGCCCTGACGAGAGCGTCGAGGTCGACGGGGTCACCATCTACGGACCGACGAACCTGCCGGCGACCGTCCCCGCCCACGCCAGCCAGCTGTACGCCAAGAACGTCGGAAACTTCCTCGGGCTCGTGCTGGGGCCTCACGGACTTGTCCTCGACCTGGACGACCCGATCGTCACCAGCAGCCTGGTCAGCCAGGGCGGGACGGTCGTACACCCTGCCGTTCAGGAAGCCCTCGGCGTACCGACTGCCGGTCCGCAACAGCCCGCCTTCGTCACCACAGGGAGCTAGACGTGCCGCAGTACATCGAGTCGGGGCTGTTCGTCCTGGTCCTCGCCACCTTCCTCGGACTCGAGGTGATCCGCCGGGTACCCCCTCTGTTCCACACACCGCTGATGTCGTTGACCAACTCGATCGCGGCGATCTCCCTCGTCGGCAGCCTGGTGCTGGCCGGCAGCGACCGCAGCGCGTTCTCCACCGTTCTCGGCTCGATCGCTGTCGGAGCCTCGACCCTGAACGTCGTCGGCGGCTTCATCCTCACCGACCGGATGCTGCGCATGTTCCGCGGCCCGCAGCGGCCCGGGGCGGAGAGCAAGGCGTGAGGGAGTACGTCGTTCCTATGTGCTACCTGGCCGCGGCGGCGCTGTTTATCCTCGGACTCAAGGGAATCAGCCAACCGAAGACGGCCCGCAACGGGCTCCGGATGGCAGAGGCCGGCATGCTGCTGGCGGTCATCGGCACGCTGGTGCAGAAGGAGATCGTCAGCTACCGGTGGATCGCGATCGCCATGGTCGTCGGGGCTGTCACCGGCGTGGCCATGTCCCTCAAGATCCCCATGACCGCGATGCCGCAGCGCATTGCGCTCTCACACGCCTTCGGAGCCCTCGCGGCCGGGCTGGTAGGCACCGCTGAGTTCTACGACCATCAGGGCTCACTGTCACGCTTCATCATCCTCGCCATCGTCCTGGAAGTGCTGCTCGGCTTCCTGACGTGCACCGGTAGCCTCATCGCCTTTGGCAAGCTGCAAGGCGTCCTGCCCGGCAGGCCCCTCGTCTACCGCGGCCAGAACTGGGTCACCCTGGGTGTCCTCGCACTCGCCCTCGCGTCGGGGATCGGGCTGGTGGTCTCCCAAGAACGCACAGCGCTGTTCGTCGTCCTGGTCGTGCTATCACTGGCATTCGGGGTCCAGCTGGTCACCCGCATCGGCGGCGCCGACATGCCCACTGTCATCTCCCTCCTCAACGCCTACGCCGGCCTGTCCGCCGCCGCCATGGGCTTCGTCCTCGACAACCCGCTCCTCATCGTCGCCGGCGCCCTCGATGGCGCCTCCGGCCTGATCCTGTCGATCATCATGTGCCGGGCGATGAACCGGTCTTTCACGAACGTGCTGTTCGGCGGCTTCGGTCAAGTCGCGGAGTCCGCCGCAGGAGGAGCCGCGGAAGAGCGCCCGCACCGCAGCGCCACACCTGAGGAAGCAGCGATGCTCCTGGAGACGGCCCGAGAAGTCATCATCGTGCCCGGGTACGGGATGGCGGTCTCGCAGGCACAGCACAAGATTCGGGAGCTCGCCGACGTGCTGGAGCGCAACGGTGCTCGGGTCCGCTTCGCCGTCCACCCGGTGGCCGGACGCATGCCTGGCCACATGAACGTCTTGCTCGCCGAAGCGGATGTGCCGTACGACAAGATCATCGACATGGAGGACATCAACGGCGACTTCCCGCAGTGCGACGTCGCCCTGATCGTCGGTGCCAACGACGTCACGAACCCGACAGCCAAGACTGACCCCAGTAGCCCCATCTACGGGATGCCGGTGCTCGACGTCGCAAGTGCCCGAATTGTCATGGTCATCAAGCGCGGCATGTCACCGGGTTTCGCCGGCGTCGAGAACGAGCTCTACTTCCTCGACAAGACCCTCATGGTCTTCGGCGACGCCCGGGCAGCGGTCGACGGCCTGCTCCGCGAGCTAGAGGCGGTCGTCCCCGCCTGAGGTCAGTGCGGGTCGCTGGTCTGGCTCCGATCTCAACGAGACCCGGCGTACAGCAGGTCGGTTTGGTAAAGGTGTTCACACGCGTCGGCTGGCTGTCGTCTCGGGTGGAGCTACCGGGATCGGGCGGGCCGGACCGCCGGACTGCTCGAGGACGGGTTCGACGTCGTGCTGCTGGGTCGACGCGCTGAGGTGCTCGAGCGCTCCGCTCAGGAGCTCAGCGGTCACTCCCCCGGTGGGACCGTCACGGCCCGGCCCGGCCCTGCCCTGCCCTGCCCTGCCCTGCCCCGCCCTGCCCTGCCCTGCCCTGCCCCGCCATCCATCTTCCATTTTTGCGACCACCGTCGTGTACGAACACGGTGGTGGTCGTAAAAATGGGAGGGGGATGATTGGGGGATGACGAAAACCCTGGTCCTGGGCGGCACGGGCTGGCTCGGTCGCGAGATCGCGACTCAGCTGGTGGCGAACGGAGATGATGTCACCTGTTTGGCTCGGGGTGAATCGGGGGCGGCAGCCGAGGGCGCGACCCTGATTCGCGCGGATCGGACTGGTGCGGACGCCTACGCCGCGGTGAGCGCCGAGCCCTGGGATGATGTGATCGAGCTTTCGTCGGAGCCCAGTTTCGTCGAAGGTGCGCTCGCGAAACTCGCCCCCGTGGCATCCCATTGGACATTTGTCTCGACAGTTTCCGTCTATGCCCACCACGATGCGCCCGGCGCGAATGAGACCGCCGAGATGCTCGAGCCGGTCGACCCGGAAGATTACGGCCAGCAGAAGGTGGCAGCGGAGCGGGCATCCTCGGCGGCAGTTGGCGACCGACTGCTGATTGCGCGACCGGGACTCATCGCCGGGCCGGGGGATGAC
>NZ_JACMOM010000118.1 GCF_014378035.1 Aeromicrobium sp.
ACGTCATGGGCAAGGGCACGGGTGCCGCGATCCTGATGGCGACGACCAGGGCCGTCGTCCGGTCGGCGAATAGCGCCTTCGCCGGCGGCCGGTTCGGCGCGACCGCAGCAACGGGTGAGGTACTGACCGAGGTCAACACCATCCTGTTCGATGACCTCGTGGCCAGTGCAGCCTTCGTCACCGGCTTCTTCGGCTGGGCAGATCCTGCGACCGGCCAGATCCGCTACGTCGACGCGGGGCATGGCCTGACTCTTGTCGTTCGCGCGGACGGCTCGCACCAGATCCTCCCGACCACGGACCTCCCGCTCGGTGTCACCGCCGACTGGACGTGGACCGAGCACCACCTCAATCTTGACCCCGGCGACCTGCTCCTGTGCTTCAGCGACGGATTGTTCGACCTGCTCGGCGGCACGCCCGAGGTGTTCGAGGTGATCGCCGACCTTGCACGCAAGCACCCACGCCCACCGGACCTCGTCAAGGTCATCCGCTCGATGGCCACCACAGCAGTGCCGATGGACGATGTCACGGTCTTGGTCATCCGCCGCTCGGAGGTGGACTGAACGATGCGCACCCTGCTGCTGCGCCTGCTGATCCTGACCACCGGAATTGCTGGGATCAACTACGTCGTGTGGCGGTGGATGTTCTCCCTCAACTGGGACGCCTGGTGGATCGCCGTGCCGCTCGTGCTGGCCGAGACGTACAGCCTGATCGACTCCCTGCTCTTCGGCCTCACAATGTGGCGGATCAAGCGTCGTGGCGAGCCTGAGCTGCCTCCGGAAGGCGCGACGGTCGACGTCTTCATCACGACCTACAACGAGCCGCTCGAACTCGTCCAGAGGACGGCTCTCGCGGCCAAGGCCATCACTCATCCGCACCAGACCTGGCTTCTCGACGACGGCAACCGCAAAGAGCTGGGCGAGTGGGCAGAGGCCAACGGCAGCGGCTGGCTCCGCCGCTCCGACGACTGGATCGACCGGCCGCGCCACGCCAAGGCCGGCAACATCAACAACGCCCTGATGGCCACCGACGGGGAGTTCCTGCTGATTCTGGACGCCGACCAGATCCCCGAGCCGAACATCCTCGATCGTACGCTCGGCTACTTCCGCGACGACAAGGTCGCACTGGTCCAGACTCCGCAGGTTTTCACCAACGTGCCGGACAGCGACCCGCTCGGCAGTCAGGCGCCACTGTTCTACGGCCCGATCCAACAGGGCAAGGACGGCTGGAACGCTGCCTATTTCTGCGGCTCCAACGCGGTGATCCGGCGCGAAGCCTTGATGCAGCTCGGCGTCTCCCGCTACGTCGGCGAGGTCGAGATCTCGGTCGATCGCGCGCTTCGCACGTCGAAGACAGTGCTCGCCAAGGCGATCAAGCAGCTCGTCCCGGCTGACGAACATCTCCGGGCCTCGCTGGACCTCGTGGCGTACGACATCCGACGCGCACAACGCGAGCTGGGCAGAGGGGACGCGATCGGCGACGTGACATACCGCTTCCAGCAGCGAGTCGACTCGATCAGCCGGAACCTCGTCGAGTCTGACCTCGCCGCGCTGCGCGACGACCTCGCCGCGATCGAGGGCCTGTCCGCCTCTCCCGACTCCCCCGACTCCTTCGACTCCTTCGGTGGCGGTTCGACGTTCATCGACGACGGCGCTCTCGATGTCATGGCACGGCGGGAGTGGTCACCGCTCGGTGCCATCGAGACGGTCCGCACCTTGATCGGATCAATCGATGTCGACCGCGGCCATGAGGCACAGCCCGTCATGCCCCTCGCGACGATCTCGGTCACCGAGGACATGGCCACCTGCATGCGCCTCCACGCTTTGGGTTGGCGCAGCGTCTACCACCACGAGACGCTCGCCTACGGGTTGGCGCCCGAAGACCTCGGGACGATGCTCACGCAGCGGCTTCGTTGGGCCCAGGGCACGGTTCAGGTCATGTTCCGGGAGAACCCACTGACCCAGCGTGGTCTCACGATCGCCCAACGGCTCATGTACTGGTCGACGATGTGGAGCTATCTCTCGGGGTTTGCCGCTGTCGCCTACATCGCCGCCCCGGCGATCTACCTGACGTTCGGGATCCTGCCGGTCGACTCGCTGGGTACAGAGTTCTTCGTGCGCCTGATCCCCTTCCTCCTCATCAATCAGTTCTTGTTCTTCGTGGTCGGACGTGGTTCCACGACATGGCGGGGTCAGCAGTACTCGCTGGCGCTCTTCCCGGTCTGGATCAAGTCATTCACGTCGGCGTTCGGCAATGTCTACCTCGGGCGCAGCCTCGAGTTCGCGGTGACGCCCAAGACTCGCCAGGAACGCACAGGACCACCGTGGCACCTCATTCGTCCCCAGTTGTGGGCGATGGCGATCCTGGTGGTGGCGTCTGTGATCGGCATCGCGCGGCTTGCGGCCGGTGGCGCCGATCCGCTCGGCACCGGGGTCAACCTTGTGTGGGTCGTCTTCGATCTGATGATCTTCAGCGTGCTGATCCAAGCCGTGCTCTATCGCGGCTACAAGCCCGAAAAAACCCAGGAAAGGGAGGCACCATGACGGGGTTCACCGTCGAGCGCACGGATCGAGGCATCGGGGTCGTACGACCCGAGGGACGCCTGACCATGGTGTCGGCTCGCCAGCTGACCGAAGCCATCGCTGGCCTCCTGGACAGCGGCACTGAGCGTATCGTCGTCGACCTCTCCGCGACCGAGTTCATGGACTCCTCGGGGCTCGGAGCGCTCATCGCCGGTCTGAAGGCGGCCCGGCAGGCGGGGGGCGACCTGCGGATCGCTGCCCCCAACGAGCAAGTCGTCACGATCCTTCGGCTCACCAATCTCGACAAGGTCCTCCGGCCCCGCGAGACCGTGGCGAAAGCTTACGACCGTGACTGACGAACCGGTCACCATCCTCACGCTGGTCGCTCCGCTGAGCCAGGCCGCACTCGAGGAGGTTCACAACCTCGTGGCGCAGCTGTTCGACACGGTCGGGGTCACCGAGATGCTCGATCGCATCCGATTCGAGACAGCTGTCATCGAGGTCGCCGGCAACATTCTCGAGCACTCGACCCGCACCGACCCCCCCAGCGACGAGCCACGAAGCTTCAACATCGTCCTGCAGGGCGACGCGCACGCTCTCACGGCCGAGTTCCGTGACGACGGCAAGCCGGTCGAAATCGACTTCGAGCAGATCTCGATGCCGGCTGACGACGCCGAGGAGGGACGGGGACTCGCTCTTGCCCTGGCCACGGTCGACGAGATCAGCCATGAGCACACCGACGGGCTGAACATCTGGCGTCTCACCTGCCGCCGATCGCCCTGATTCTTCACTGACCGTCGTCGCAACATCGCTGACAGGTTGTTCTCGCGGCACTCATCGCCACTGTGCTCGTTCCGTGAGGAGACCCGTCAGCGCTACTGGGTGAGGCGGTAGACGTCGAAGACCCCTTCGACGGTCCTCACGGCTGACAACACGTGACCCAGGTGCTTGGGATCGGCCATCTCGAAGGTGAACTTCGACTTGGCGACCCGGTCCCGGCCCGTCGACAGGGACGCCGACAGGATGTTGACATGTTGGTCGGAGATGACCCTCGTGATGTCGCTGAGAAGGCGCGGCCGATCGAGGCCCTCGACCTGCACCGCCACCAGGAAGGTGCTCTTGCCCGTCGGCGCCCAGTGCACCGCCACGAGCCGCTCGGGCTGGCTGCGAAGCGCCAGGAGATTGACGCAGTCGGTGCGGTGGACGGATACACCGGAGCCACGCGTCACGAAGCCCTCGATGGTGTCGCCCGGCACCGGTGTGCAGCACCGCGCGAGCTTGACCAGCACCTCGCCGTCGAGGCCCTCGACCACCACCCCGGCGTCGCGGGTCTCGGTGTGCGGCCGCCGTGCCCCGATACCCGGCAGCGAGGTCGCCTCGGCGAGGTCCTCCTGCGCACCGTCGCGGCCGCCGGCGAGGTCGATGACACGCTCGACGACATTCTGCGGGCTGACGTTGCTCTCGCCGACCGCCGCGTAGAGAGTAGACACGTCGGGCAGGTGCAGCTCCTTGGCGACGGTGTCGAGAGTCTCGTGCTTGAACAACCGGTGCAGCGGCAAACCCTCCTTGCGCATCTGCTTGGCGATCTGGTCCTTGCCCCGCTCGACCGACTCCTCGCGGCGCTCCTTCGTGAACCACTGGCGGATCTTGTTGCGCGCACGCGGGCTCGCGACGAACTCGAGCCAGTCTCGGCTCGGGCCCGCGTCGGGTGACTTCGACGTGAAGATCTCGACGACGTCGCCGCTCTCGAGGGTGGACTCCAAGGACACCAGTCGCCCGTTGACGCGGGCCCCGATGCAGGCGTGGCCGACCTCGGTGTGAACGGCATAGGCGAAGTCGACCGGAGTGGCATCCGCCGCCAGCTGGATCAGGTCGCCTCGCGGCGTGTAGGCGTAGACGCCGGCATTGTTGATCTCGAAACGCAACGAGTCGAGGAAGTCGACGGAGTCCTCGGTCTCGGACTGCCAGTCGAGCACCTCGCGCAGCCACAGCATGTCATTGGCGTCGACACCCTTGCCACCGTTCTTGGCGCCGTCCTGACCGTCTTCCTTGTACTTCCAGTGCGCGGCGACGCCATACTCAGCGCGCCTGTGCATGGCGTTGGTACGTATCTGCAGCTCGACGGGTTTGCCCTGCGGCCCGATCACCGTGGTGTGCAACGACTGGTACATGTTGAACTTCGGCACCGAGATGTAGTCCTTGAAGCGCCCCGGGATGGGGTTCCATCGCGCGTGCAGCACACCCAGCACGCCGTAGCAGTCGGCGACGCTGTCAACCAGGATGCGCACCCCGACGAGGTCGAAGATGTCGGAGAACTCGCGGCTGCCGAGAAGCATCTTCTGATAGATCGAGTAGTAGTGCTTGGGCCGGCTCGAGACCTTGGCCTTGAGCTTGACGTGTCGCAGGTCTGACTCGACGTCGTTGACGACACGCTCGAGGAACTGCTCGCGCGAGGGGGCCCGATCTGCGACGAGCCGGACGATCTCGTCGTAGACCTTGGGGTGCAGGGTGGCGAACGCGAGGTCTTCCAGCTCCCACTTGATCGTGTTCATGCCGAGCCGGTGTGCCAGTGGCGCAAAGATCTCGATCGTCTCGCGAGCGATGCGCTCCTGCTTGTCCTGGCGCAGATAGCGGAGAGTGCGCATGTTGTGCAGACGGTCGGCGAGCTTGATGACGAGCACCCGGATGTCACGGCTCATGGCCACGACCATCTTGCGAATGGTCTCGGACTGCGCCGAGTCGCCGTACTTGACCTTGTCGAGCTTGGTCACACCGTCGACGAGGCGCACGACCTCCTCACCGAAGTCCTTGCGCAGCTCGACCAGCGTGTAGGTGGTGTCCTCGACGGTGTCGTGCAGCAGCGCGGCGCACAGGGTCGGGGCGGTCATGCCGAGCTCGGCAAGGATCGCCGCCACCGCCAGCGGATGGGTGATGTACGGGTCGCCGCTCTTGCGCGTCTGGCCCTCGTGCATCCGCTCGGCGATGTCGTACGCCTTCTGGATCGATGTGACATCGGCTTTGGGGTGGGTGACTCGAAACACCTTGAGCAGAGGGTCGAGCACCGGGTCGGGCGCACCGGACCTGCCACCGCCGCCGATGCGGGCAAGTCGGTTGCGCACACGCGCAGAAGCAGGCGCAGGGTCGACGTTCTTCGACTCGACGGGGGACGCCTCGACGCGATCAACCACGCGTACTCCTCACGATGTTGTCCAAAGCCAGTCTGACCTCCATGATATGCCAGCGATGCACGGCGGGGCTGGTCTCAGCGAAGCAGGCCGTCGATCAGTGTCGCGGCGGCGCCGAGAACGAGGATGCCGACGAGCACGACGGCGACGACGCGGACCTGATGGGGATTCATGAAACTCGATTCGTGGGAGGGGCTCAGTAGGAACGAAGGGACGCACAACCGGTGGGGGCGAGGGAGGCCTGACCGCCGAGTGCGAGCAGCTCGATCATGACGAGGTTGCCGGCCACGGTGCCCTGCGCCTGCCGGACGAGGTCAGCGGCGGCACGCATCGTTCCGCCCGTGGCCAGCACATCGTCGACGACGAGCACCCGCGCCCCCGGCTGGAGGGCGTCTGCATGCATCTCGAGCACGGCTGAGCCGTACTCGAGGTCGTACGCCGTGGAGAGTGACACGGCCGGGAGCTTGCCGACCTTGCGCACCGGCACGAGGCCGACCCCGAGGCGCAGCGCGATCGACGGACCGAACAGGAAACCGCGGGCCTCGATGCCCAGGACAGCATCAACCGGGCCCGCCAGCAGGGCCAGTTCGGTGAGGCCGTCGACGACGTCCGCCAACGCACGGGCATCACCGAGGAGCGGCGTGATGTCACGGAAGGTGATGCCGGGCTCGGGCCAGTCCTCGATCGGCCGGACCAGCCGGTCGATGGTGGCGCGTAGCTCGTCGCCGCGGGAGGAGGTGTCGGTCACGGGGGTCCTTTCACGACAGCAGGTCCCGTGGGCACAGCCCCCGGGACCCGCCGACAGTGGCTCTTACGACTTGTTGAGGTTGACCTTGCAGGTGTCTTTCGCCTGCTTCTCGATGTTCTTCGAGGCCTTCGTGAAGGCTGCGCTGTTGAGCTTCGAGAACTCCGAGGCGAGCCCAGTGAGCTTCGAGACGTCGACGCCCGGGGGGACCTCGCCCTTCTGGATCTTGTCGAGGTCTGAGAACTTCAGACCGGCATCCTTGAGCGCCTTCTCGATCGTCGTGATGGCACCATCAAGCTTCTTCCAGTCGGCCTTCAGGTCGTCGGGCGACTCGTCGGCGAGCTTGTGGAACGTGGCGAACGCCTGGTCGAGCTTGCCGACGTCACCTCCGGACAGGTTGCCGAACGTCGCGGAGGCCTTCTTGATGTCCTTGCAGTAGCTGCTGTCGGCGCCAGCATCGCCGCCACCACAGGCGGTGAGCGTCGTACCGAGAAGGACTGCGCCGGCCAGGGCCAGTGAAAGCTTCATGAGGTCTCCTCTAGATTTTGTTGCGATGCGGCCCAGGACGTTTCCCGTGGCGCTCATCAGTCCAACAGCATGCCACGACAAAACCACGGTTCACGAATCTGACTTGCCGCGCTGAGATCGAGGCTTGCGCGAGGGCTGGACCCGCTTCGACGCTCCCGAAGTCGTGACCGGGCGGTGAGGTGCCGCGACCGCTGCCTCGACCGGCGCCTCCGCCTCCTTCTGGCGACGCGCCATGACCCGCGCGGCCTGGGCCTTGATGGCAGGTTCACGCTCCTTGAGCTGCGACGCGAACGGCGTGGCGATGAAGATCGAGGAGTAGGTTCCGGCCAACATGCCCACGAAGAGCGCCAGCGCGAGGTCCTTGAGCGGGCCCGTTCCGAGCACTGCCACACCGACGACGAGCAACGCCGCGACGGGCAGCAAAGCGGTGACCGAGGTGTTGATCGAGCGCACGAGCGTCTGGTTGAGCGCGAGGTTCGCCTGCTCCGCGTAGGTGCGCGACGTCGACTTGAGGATGCCCCGCGTGTTTTCCCTGACCTTGTCGAACACGACGACAGTGTCGTAGAGCGAGTAACCGAGGATCGTCAACAACCCCGTGACCGTCGCTGGTGTGACCTCG
>NZ_JACMOM010000119.1 GCF_014378035.1 Aeromicrobium sp.
CCGAGTCGCGGGCCATGGTGCTGGTCGAGTCGATCTACTCGGTCCTCGGGGATGCGGCATCGCTGGTACGACTTGCCGACGTCTGCGAGCGCGAGGACGCGACCCTCGTCGTCGACGAGGCGCACGGCATCGGGGTGGCCGGTCGAGGCCGCGGGCTCGTCCACGGGCTCGGCCTCGCGGGGCTTGCCCACGTCATCGTCACCATGACGCTCTCGAAGGCGCTCGGCAGCCAGGGGGGCGCGGTGCTCGGCAGCCGGGCCGTGGTCGACCACATCGTCAATCGCGCGCGGCCGTTCATCTTCGACACAGGTCTTGCACCAGCGGCCACCGCGGCAGCGCTCGAGGCGCTGCGGGTCATGGCGGGCGACCCGACGCTGGTCGAACGGGTGAACGTCGTTGCCCGCACCCTGTCCGAGGCGGTCGGCATCCCGACCCCGGCCGGCGCGGTGATGTCCGTGGCGATGGCCGGACCGCTCGAGGCACTGGCCGCTCAGGCCGCCTGCGCAGACCAAGGCGTACGGGTCGGGGCGTTCCGACCTCCGTCCGTGCCTGACGGGGTCAGCCGACTCCGCCTCACGGCCTCGGCCGGGGTCGACGACGACCAGCTGGACCACGCGGTGCGGGTGCTGCGCTCGGTGATGTCATGACACTGCCCGGCGCGCGCTATGTCGTGGTGACCGGCACCGACACCTCCGTCGGCAAGACCATCGTCACCGCGGCGCTCGCGGTCGCCCGCGCGGCAGACGGACGCCGGGTCGCGGTGGTCAAACCCCTGCAGACCGGGGTCGGGCAGGACGAGCCCGGTGACGTCGACGTCGTGGCTGCGCTGAGCCGAAACACCGACCTGCACGAGCTCGTACGTCTGAGACTCCCGCTCGCTCCCGAATCGGCGGCTCGAGCCGAGGGCCGTGCTCTCCCGACGGTCGACGAGCACGTCGACCGAATCCGGGAGCTCGATGCCGATGTCGTGATCGTCGAGGGAGCCGGTGGCCTGCTGGTGAGGCTCGACCTTGCGGGAGGCACGATCCGCGACCTCGCCCTCCGGCTCGGGGCGGACGTCTTCGTGGTGGCTCGTGAAGGGCTTGGCACGCTCAACCACGTCGCGCTCACGCTCGAAGCGCTCGCCGGGCTCGGCCTGCAGACGTACCTGGTCCTGGGTTCGTGTTCCAGCGAGCCGGGGCTCGCCGAGACGACGAACCGGTCAGACCTGCCCAGGCTCACGGGCCTGCCGCTCGCAGGAGCGCTGCCCGAAGGCGCCGGCGCGTTGTCGGCAACGGAGTTCTGTGCCTCGGCGCCGGGGTGGTTCGCCGCTCAGCCGAGCGGCGCTCCGACTGCCCCGCCGATCAGATAGGTCAGACCCGCCGCGGCACCCCCGAGCAGCAGCTGGCGGGTGCCGCCGAACCACCAGGAGCTCGCGGTAATGCGTGTGACGACCGCTCCGCACGCGAACAACCCGATCAGGGAGAGCACGATCGCGGGCCACGGTGAGTCGATACCGAACAGGTACGGGAGCACCGGGATCAGAGCGCCGATCGCAAAGGCCACGAACGACGACCCAGCCGCCAGCAGTGGAGATGCCAGGTCGTCGGGGTCGACCCCGAACTCCTCGCGAGCATGCACCCGGACGGCATTCTCGGGGTCGCGGTGGATCTGCTCTGCCATCTCGCGGGCAAGCTCCTCAGACACACCCTTCGCGATGAACATCGCTGCGAGCTCGGCAGATTCAGCGCTTCCGTTGTGGAGGATCTCGTAGCGTTCGATCTCGACCTGCGCGAGGGCGAACTCGGTCTGGCTGGCCACCGAGGTGTACTCGCCCGCCGCCATGGAGAACGATCCGGCGGCGAGGCCCGCGAGCCCGGCGAGCACGACGGGCTTGGAGCTCGAGCTGCCGCCCACGACACCCATGATCAGCGCGAAGTTGGAGACCAGCCCGTCCATGGCGCCGAAGACCGCGGGGCGCAACCACCCACCCGTGACGTCGGGGTGCTCGTGGTCGATCGCCCCGGGATCAGGCAGCGGCTCAATGCTCTCGAGGGCGTTGTCCATGCGGCAAATAATACGGGTTTCGCCTTGATTCGGCACCGTAGGTCAGGCTGTCCTGCCACCCCGACGACAGGGTTCTGGTGGCTGGGCTCGACGCAACCCCACGGTCGCCTCGGTCAGCTCGCCGGGCGCGGGCGCCGTGGCCTAGGCCGCAGAGTTGGGCTCGTCTGCGTCCGCCTCAGCGGCGGCCGCGACACGCGATCGTCTGCGGGTCGCGACGAAGTAGATCGCGGCCAGCGTGAAGACGATGACGGACGTCCAGACGTTGAGCCGGAACGGCCCGATGTCGTTGGCGGGGTCGATGCGCAGCTGCTCGATCCAGAAGCGGCCGGCGGTGTAGAGCATCGCGTAGAGCGCAAACGCTCGCCCGCCCGTGAGCCTGACCCTGCGGTCGATGGCGATGATCACACCCGCCGCTGCAAGGTTCCACAACAGCTCGTAGAGAAATGTCGGGTGAAACGTGGCGAACTGGGTGTAGCCGTCGGGCCGGTTGGACAGGTCGATCTCCAGACCCCAGGGCCGGGTGGTTGGTTTGCCGAAGAGCTCTTGGTTGAAGTAGTTGCCGATGCGACCGATGGCCTGGGCGACGAGAAGTCCGGGCGCGAGGGCGTCGGCAACCGACGAGAACGAGACGCCGTAGCGCCGGCAGGCGATGTAGGCGCCGAGGGCGCCACCGGCGACCGCACCCCAGATGCCGAGCCCGCCCTGCCAGACCTTGAGCACGTCGATGACGTGGCGGCCGGGCTCGAAGTACAGCTCGGGGTCGGTGGCGACGTGGTAGAGGCGGGCGCCGACGATGCCGAACGGTATGGCCCAGATGGCCACGTCGCCGATCAGGCCCTCACGGCCACCGCGGGCCTGGTACCGGCGCTCGCCGATCCAGATCGCAACGACCGCCCCGATGATGATGCCGAACGCGTAAGCCCTGAGAGGCACCGGGCCGAGGTGCCACACACCGTTCGACGGGCTGGGGATGAACGTCGCGAACATCGCTGCTCAGCTCCTCTCGACGCCGGCGCGCAGCTCGCGTGCCAACGACCGGATGGCCTCGAGCCCGGCGGACTCGTCCGGGGCATCCAGCAGACAGCGTACGAGGGCGGACCCGACGATGACGGCATCAGCGAACTCCGCCACCTCGTGAGCCTGCGCGCCGTTGCTGACGCCGAGCCCGACGCCAATCGGTTTGTCGGTCACCTTGCGGAGGCGGGCGACCAGCTCGGGGGCGAGGCTGCTGCTCTGCTCGCGTTGTCCGGTCACACCCATGACGGCCGTCGCGTAGACGAACCCGCTTGATGCCTCGGCCGTCATGGCGAGGCGCTCATCGGTCGACGAGGGTGCGACCAGGAAGATCCGGTCCAGCTCGTTCTGGTCGGACGCAGACATCCACTCCTGAGCCTCGTCGGGGATGAGGTCAGGGGTGATGAGTCCCGAGCCACCAGCGGCAGCCAGATCGGCGGCAAAGTTGTTGACGCCCTTGCGATCGACGAGGTTCCAGTAGGTCATCACCACGGTCGGGGCGCCTGCCGCCACACTGGCCCGCACGACGTCGAAGACCTCCGAGGAGCGAAATCCCGCCGCGAGCGCCTGGTCGGCGGCTGCCTGGATCGTTGGGCCGTCCATGACGGGGTCGCTGTACGGGAGACCCACCTCCACGAGATCGACCCCACCCTCGATCATCGCCTCGATCGCCGCGATCGACGACGCTGTGGTGGGGAAGCCAGCCGGCAGGTAACCGACAAGAGCGGCCCTACCCTCCGCCCTGGTACGGGCGAAGAGCTCGTCGATCGCGCTCATTCCTCGACGCCCTGCTCGAGCACGACGGGCTCGTCGATGAGCCCGAAGTACTCCGCAGCGGTGTGCACGTCCTTGTCGCCGCGCCCTGACAAGTTGATCAGGATGGTTGAGTCGGGGCCCAGCTCCTTGGCCAGCACGAGAGCACCGGCCAAGGCGTGCGCCGACTCGATGGCGGGGATGATGCCCTCGGTCTTGCAGAGCAGGTCGAAGGCAGACATCGCCTCGGCGTCGGTGGCAGGTACGTAGGACGCCCGTCCGATGTCGGCGAGGTAGGAGTGCTCCGGTCCGACGCCGGGATAGTCGAGCCCAGCGGAGATCGAGTGGGAGTCGACAGTCTGTCCGTCCTCGTCCTGCAGCAGGAAGGACCGGGCACCGTGCAGGACCCCGACCTCTCCCCCGGTGATCGTTGCCGCGTGCCGCCCGGTCTCGACGCCGTCGCCGCCTGCCTCGATACCGACCAACCTGACATCAGGGTCACCGATGAACGCCGTGAACAGCCCGATGGCGTTGGACCCACCTCCGACGCACGCCACGGCCGCGTCGGGGAGGGAGCCGGTGAGCTCGAGGCACTGGGCGCGTGCCTCGTCGCCGATCGCCCGGGTGAGGTCGCGGACCATGCCCGGGAACGGGTGCGGGCCAGCGGCGGTGCCGAACAGGTAAGACGTCGTGTCGACGCTGGCAACCCAGTCGCGGAGCGCCTCATTGATGGCGTCCTTGAGGGTGCGGGTGCCGCTCGTGACGGACACGACGTCGGCGCCGAGCATCTTCATGCGCGCGACGTTGAGCGACTGCCGCCGGGTGTCGACCTCGCCCATGTAGACCACACACTCGAGGTCGAGGTAGGCGCAGGCCGTCGCAGCAGCGACGCCGTGCTGGCCTGCGCCGGTCTCAGCGATGGCTCTCGGCTTGCCGATGCGCTTCGCGAGCAGGGCTTGACCGAGCACGTTGCGGATCTTGTGAGCGCCGGTGTGGTTGAGGTCTTCCCGCTTCAGCAGGATGCGGGCGCCGGCTGCCTCGGAGAAGCGGTGCGCTTCGTAGAGGGGGCTGGGCACGTTGGCGTACTCGCGCAGCATCCGGTCGAGCTCGGCGACGAACACCGGGTCGGCCTTCGCCTGGATCCAGGCGTGATCGAGCTCATCGAGCGGCGCAATGAGCGCCTCGGGCATGAACCGACCGCCGAAGCGTCCAAAGTGGCCGGTCGTGTCGGGCTGGGCATACGTCATGGCTGTGTCGTTTCTGGGTCGTTGCTGGGAAACACATGGGGAGGACAGCGGTCGGGCGGGGCTGACCCTTACCAGCGGTGCTGCAGGGCAGGATGCGTGCCCGCCGCGACCAGGTCGGCAACGCTTGCGCGCGGATCGTCGCCCCGGACAAGCGTCTCACCCACGAGCACGACGTGCGCGCCACGCTTGGCGTAGTCGATGACATCGCGTGGTCCGCGGACGCCAGACTCAGCAACTTTGACGACGGAGTCGGGGATGAGCGGCGAGAGCCGTTCGAAGGTGCTTCGATCGACCTCGAGAGTTCTGAGGTTGCGCGCGTTGACGCCGATCAGGTCAGCACCCGCGTCGACGGCACGAGCAACCTCGTTCTCGTCGTGAACCTCCACGAGCGGCGTGAGGCCGATCGACCGGGCCCTCTCGATGAGGCTCTCGAGCGCCATCTGCTCGAGCGCCGCCACGATCAGCAGCGCCATGTCGGCGCCGGCTGCCCGGGCCTCCCACAGCTGATAGGACGACGTGATGAAGTCCTTGCGGAGCACCGGCACATCAACGCTGGCACGTACGGCCCTCAGATCTGCCAGGGTGCCGCCGAAACGGCGCTCCTCGGTGAGCACGCTGATCGCCGCAGCGCCACCTGAGGCGTAGTCGGCGGCGAGGGCGGCCGGATCCTTGATGACGGCGAGGGCACCCTTGCTCGGGCTGGCCCTCTTGACCTCGGCGATGACCGACACGCCATCGCCGCGGAAAGCGGGCATGGGGTCAAGCGCGGGATGCTGTCGCGACGCCTGCATCTTCAGATCGTCGAGTGAGATGGCCTTCATGCGCTGCCGGAGGTCGTCGGCCGCACCCGCGAGGATGTCGTCAAGCACGGACATGTCGGCCCCCTCTTTGCGATCGTTGGTCTTCTTCAAGAGTAGACCTGCGACGACAGTTGCACCGCAGGGGTTCCCCGAGGCATCACCGTCCGTATGCTCTCCCCATGACGACGAGCGATCCGCCACCCGTGCCTGACAAACCACAGGCACCCACAGGCGACCTGCCGAGCTACGGCCCGTGCCGCCGCCGGCCGGCGGTTACCCACCGCCGCCAACAGGTGGTTACCCACCCCCGCCAGGTGGCGGTGGCGGAATGCCGCCCGCTCCTGGCGGCTACGGCGCAGCGCCACAGCAGAACAAGAAGGCGCTGTGGTCGATGATCCTGGGCATCGTCGGACTTCTCTGCTGCGGGATCCTCGCGGGTATCCCAGCTCTGGTGTTGTCCAACCAGGCCAAGAAAGAAATTCAGGCGTCCAACGGTCAGTCGACTGGCAGTGGCATGGCAACGGCGGGGCTCGTCCTCGGGATCCTGTCGATCGTCTCGACGGTCATCAGCGTCATCTACTACACCAGCACGTGACCCCGGAGCCTGTGCCGCCGGACGACGACGGCACAGGTCGGCCCACCAACCGCAAGGCCACCTACAGCCTGCTGTTCGGCATCGCCGCCTTTGCCTGTGTGTCCGTCTTCACCTTCGGAGGGTTCGCGCTCGGAATTCCGGCGATCACGACGGGCATCCACGCCCGCCGTGAGATCGCCCTGTCCCGGGGAGCAGAGGGTGGCGACAACATCGCCGGCATCGGCCTCATCGTCGGAGGCGCCGCCATCGTGGTCGCGATCATCACGTTCGGCATCGACGCGCTGCCGAGTCGCTGACGAGTCGGGTAGACCGCGGGGTTCCGGGCCTACGGTGCCAGCCAAGCGCCCCACGGGGTGTTGCGCAGGACGCCGAACAGGACCATCACGATGACGACCACCACCCCGGTCGTCGGTGTGAGCACGATCATCCGGCCGCGGCGGCCACGCATGCGGCGCGCCACCCACAGCACCCAGGCCACCGCGAGGACGCCGACGAGCGCCACCGCGAGGACGTTGCTGCTGACGGCTCCCACGACGTCGCCCCGGGTCAGGTCGTTCACCGCCCGCAGGCCGCCGCATCCCGGACAGGGCTTGCCCGTGAGCACGAGGAACGGGCAGTAGCCGTACGAACCCGAGCCGTGCGGGTCATGAAGGTGCAGCAGAGTGAAGGCACCGAGGCCGACCATGCCGACGAGCACCGGATCCCGGAGCGACGCCGCACTCCGGGCGCCGACCTCCGTCGTGGTGCTCATGCCTTGGTGCTCACTTGGTCGTGACGACCGATCCGGCGACCATGTCGTGCCAGGTCTGATTCTTCCCGTCCCACAGCGGCCACAAGTAGTCGAGGAAGCAGATGCCGCCGAGGATCGACGCCATGGGCCACCGCAGGAAGCCCGTTCCAGCGCCAAGGAACTGGCCTGTGTCGGCCCTGACGACCTGGATGCCCACGACGCTCTTGCCGAGCGACTGCCCCTTGCGCCCCTGCCGGAACACGGAGTTCCAGATCGTGAAGACGAACACGAGGAGGTAGCTGAGCCCCATGAGAACGACGCCGACGCCGTTGTCCCCGCCGGAGATCTCGCTGGTGACCGGGTCCACCTCGGCGTCCTTGAACGCGATGATCGCGCCGGCGACGAGGGGGATGACGGCGATGGCGATGCCGATGAGCAGGTCGATCACGGTCGCGCCGACTCGGGACCACCAGCTTGCGTAAGGGGTGGCGGGGCCGGTCGGGTAGCCCTGGAAATAGCCCGGGGGGCTCTGACCGTAGCCCTGCGGAGCCTGCCCGTATCCCGGGGGCGGCTGGTAACCAGGAGGCGGGGGCGGCGGCTGGTTGGCGGCAGGCGGCGTCAGGGGCTGTTCAGGCCCGGGATAACTGGGGTACTGCGGCTGGTCGCTCACTGGTTGCCTTCGATCGGTGCTGCCGGGGCTCAGCTCCCGCTGGTGAGCGGACGGTTCTCATCGACGTTCTGAGGCGCGATGTCGGGGTGGTCGCCGGCTCGCTCGGTGCCGAAGCCCAGTGCCGACATGACCCGCCCGACCAAGATGGCCGACCCGGCGATGACACAGCCCACGGTGAAGAGGATCCAGTGCGGCTCCGGAATCAGCGCGGCACCACCGATGGTGATGCCCAGGAGGGCGAGCAGGACCGCGGTCCAGGCTGCTGGCGATGATCCGTGCGACATGACTTCTCCTTGAGATGGCCGACTGCTCCTCAGCCTACTGGGTCGGATCGTGACCCTCGTCGAGCGCCTTCCACATGTCGGCGTCTGTCGTGGTTGCGGAACGGTCGGGCCGCGGGCCGCGTTCGTAGCGTGTGCTCATGGTCGGCCAGAGCGGTCCGAACCGTGTGGTGACCGCACCGAGCACCGCGGAGAGCACGAAGCCCACCACCGCCACGTACTTCCAGGCCGACACGTCGAAAGTGCGGTGAGCGCCACCGGTGAAGGCGGGCGACGCCTCGACGGCCCGCTTCACGGCGTCGTCGAGGGCCGACGAGCTGAGGACCACCACCAGCACACCGGCGATCGAGACCAGCACCGTGAAGACCCCGATCACCCGCCTCGCACGAAGCGGCGACGCGAGGACCGCCAGCGCGGCGGTCACCACGACCACGGCAAGGGCAGCCACGAGCGGCTGCGCGTCGGTGCCGGTGACCTTGACCGAGTCGCTCGGCAGCCCGTCGGTCGCGACCTTGACCTGTGCCCAGGTGCGTCCGGCGGCGAAGAACGACAGGACCCCCGCAGCCAGCGTGCCGAGGACGACCGGCGCGTAGAGGCGGCGTGGGTTCACAGCAGCCGGTCCGCGTCGAAGCAGGTGGTGTCGCCGGTGTGACAGGCCGGACCAGTCTGGTCGACCAGCAGCAGGAGCGTGTCGCCGTCGCAGTCGAGTCGCACCTCGCGGACCGCCTGAGTGTTGCCGGACGTCTCGCCCTTCACCCAGTAGGCCTGCCGGCTGCGGCTCCAGAAGGTGCCCCGACCGGTGGTCAGGGTGCGGTGCAAGGCTTCGTCGTCCATCCAGCCGACCATGAGCACGTCACGGCTCCCGGCATCCTGGACGACTGCGGGGACGAGGCCGTCAGCATCGCGCTTGAGACGTGATGCGACGGCCGGATCGAGGGAGCTCACGTGGTCCATTGTCTCAGGCTCCTTCAGGAATGGTCGACGGCGACGTGATGCGCCGACAGCGACGCCTGTGCGACCCAGCTGGCGTGCAGCCGTGCGTAGACACCGTTGTCGAGTGCCACGAGCTGGGCGTGCGTGCCGTCCTCGACCAGGCGACCGGCCTCGAACACCAGGACTCGGTCGGCATTCTCTGCCGTTGACAAGCGGTGCGCGATCGTCACGCTCGACCGGCCCTCGAGCAGACGATCGAGCGCGCGGGTGGCACGCAGCTCGGTCTGCGGGTCGACGGCGCTGGTGGCCTCGTCGAGCACGATGAGCTCGGGATCAGCGAGGGCTGACCGGAGCAGCGCCACGAGCTGTCGCTCCCCCGCCGAGAGCGACTCACCGCGCTGACCGACCTGCGAGTCGAGGCCGTGCGGGAGGGTTGCGAACCAGTCGGTGAGACCCAGGTCGCGGATGACGCTGTCGAGCTCGGCGTCGGTGGCCTCCTGCTTTCCGTAGAGGAGGTTGGCGCGCAGCGTGGCGTCGAACAGGAAGCCCTCCTGCGGAACCATCAGGACGTGTCGGCGCAGCTCGTCGAACGACACCGCACTGATGTCGGTGTCGCCGAGCCGGACCACGCCGACGGTGGGGTCCATGAGCCGGGTCAGGAGCTTGGCGAAGGTGGTCTTGCCCGAGCCGGTCTCACCGACGACGGCGACACGCTGGCGGGGTGCGATCTCGACTGTGATGTCCTTGAGCACGTCTGGTCCGTCAGGGTAGGCAAAGGTGACGCCTTCGAAGCGCGCGCTCAGCGTTCCGCCCGGGAGAGGAACGCCGGCCGCACCGGGGTCGACGACATCGGCCGGGGTGTCGAGCAGCTCGATGACACGGCGCCACGAGGCGATGGCGTTCTGGGCGTCGGTGATCACCTGCGTCGCTGTCTGCACGGGCCCGACGAACAGCCCGACGAGGAAGGCGAACGCGATGACGGTGCCCATCGAGAGGCCACCCGCCACGCCGATCACGACGCCGAACAGGATCACCCCGCCGTTGGCGAGGCCGCCGGCAACACCCGCGGAGGCGAAGGTCACGGCGACGAGCTTCTGCGCCTTCACGTTGGCGTCGAGGTTGCCCTTGATGCCGTCGTCGACCCGCGCCTGGGTGCGGCCCTCGATGGCGTAGGCCCGCACGACCGAGGCGCCGACGACCGGCTCCGCGATGACGGCAAGCATCTCGCCGACGGTGCGCCGCACGGTGTCGTAGGCACGGCTCAGCCTCTCGGCGAAGAACCTCAGGCTGATCGCCAGCGGCAGGAAGCACACCAGCACCACGATCGTGAGCTGCCACGAGTAGTAAGCCATGATCAACGTCGCGACGACTATCTGCCCGGCACTGACCACGATCTGGATGCCGGTGAACTGCAGGAACTGAGAGACTTGGTCGATGTCGGACGTCACCCGCGAGACCAGCACGCCACGACGTTCGGAGTTCTGCGTGAGCATCGAGAGGTCATGGACGTGCCGGAAGGCGTCGACCCGCATCTGGGCCAGGCCGGTCTCGCTCGCGACGAAGAGTCGGATGCGCATCCAGTAGCCGATGCCACTGGTGATGACGATGAGCACGCTGGCGATGGCGAGGAAGCCACCAATGTCGCCGACGCGAGTGTCTCCGCCGGAACCGAGGCCCGAGTCGACGGTGCGCTGGATGAGGATCGGGATGACGGACCCGCCCACCGTGCTGAGGATGGCGAGGGCGATCGTCAGCCCGAGGCCCTTCTTGATCGCCGGTGAGAGCGACAGCCCACGGCGGATGATCGCGGTGCCGGTCAGGCGTCCCTGCTCGTCGGTGGCGCTCACGACTCCATCTCCCGCGCCTGGTCGTAGGCGTTCACGAGGTCGCGGTAGTCGGTCGAACGCTCCACCAGCTCGGCGTGCGTCCCGCGATCGGCGATCGCACCGTCGTCGAGGAAGACCACCTCGTCGGCGAGGGCGATGGTTGCCTTGCGGTAGGCGACCACCAGGACCGTCGGACCGTCGTCGTCGGCGGTGTGCGCCGCCAGCGCCTTGAGGATGCGCTGCTCGACCTCGGGGTCGACGGCGCTCGTGGCGTCGGCCATCACGAGGGGGCGCGGACGGCGGACGAGGGCACGTGCGAGGGAGAGCCGCTGCCGCTGGCCGCCCGAGAGCGTCGTGCCACGCTCACCGAGCTGGGAGTCGAGGCCGCGGGGCAGGTTCGCGACGAAACCATCGGCCTGCACCGTGCGCAGCGCCGCCCACACATCCTCGTCGGCGAAGTCACCGCCGAGCGTGACGTTCTCGCGCACGCTGTCGTCGAACAGGAAGGTGCCCTGTGGCACGACGGCGATGGCCTTGGCGGGCTCTTCGTGGGTGAGCTCGCGGATGTCGGTGCCGTCGACGGTGATCGTTCCCCTCTGCGGATCGACCAGCCGTGTGAGCAACGACGTGAGGGTGCTCTTGCCGCTTCCCGTCGACCCCACGACGGCGACGACCCGGCCCGGCTCGACCGCGAGGCCGATGCCCCGCAGCACGTCACGGTCGGCATCATCGAACCGGAATGAGACGTCGTGCACCCCGAGCGCCACCGGGCCGGAGCCTGCCAGCGACTGCGGGCCGTAGTGCATCGAGCCGCGCTCGTCGAGCACGGACTCCACGCGCTCCCAGCTCACGACACTGCGCGGGAGCTCGCCCAGGACCCAACCGATGGCGCGGACCGGGAAGGCCACCACGGTGAAGAGGTAGGCCACCGAGACGACGTCACCGGGATCGGCCGCGCCACTGGCCACGCGTCCGACGCCGAGCACGATGACCATCAGGATGCCGATGTTGGGCAGTGCCTCCAGCAGCGGGTCGAACATGCTGCGGATGCGTCCGACGGCGATGTTGGCGTCGCGGAGCTCGTGCGACACCGCACGGAAACGGTCGGTCTCGTCGGTCTCGCGGCCGAGGGACTTGACGACGAGAGCGCCGTCGAACGACTCGTGAGCGACGGCACTGACCGAGCCACGCAACGACTGGGCGCGGGCCACCTTCGGGGAGAGCCAACGCTGGTAGAAGACGTTGATGACGAACAGCGCGGGGAACACGACGAGTCCCACCAGCGTCAGCACGAGATCGGCCCGGACCATCTCGAAGATCGCCGCCAGCAGCATCGTGATGACGCCTATCGCCATGGGCAGTGGCATGAACACCGACCACGCGCCCTCGACATCGGCGTTGGCGTTGGAGAGCAGCTGTCCCGTGGGGTGCTTGTGGTGCCACGACATGGGGAGAGCCAGGTACTGCCGGGTGACCTTGCGACGGTAGTCGGCGACGAGCCGGTAGTAGACGATGCCGCCGATGAGCCGGCGACCTACGATGCCGAGGGCCCGCAGGACGGCCACGCCCATGAACAAGGCGATCGCACCGATCAGCGCTCCCTCGGTGACGTCACCACGGGCGAATGACGGCCGGATGACGTGATCAGTGGCCCAGCCCAGCACGCGGGCGTCTGCCACGGTCATGAACCCGAAGAGAACGCTGCCGACCACCGACACCCAGAACAGGAACCGTTGCTCGCCGATGCCGCGTCCGAGCAGCGTGAAGCCACGCCGGGTCA
>NZ_JACMOM010000120.1 GCF_014378035.1 Aeromicrobium sp.
CGGGCCGCGCGCCCCCCGCCAGGCGCGGGCGCAGGGCCCCGGCCAAGAGGGCCCCGCCCGCCCCCCGCAAGCGCCCCGCCAAGGCGCCCGCCGAGACCGTCCCCGTCGAGCCCGCGCCCGGGGAGCCCGCGCCGGCCGAGGAGGTTCCCCTCACCGAGGAGGAGCTCGCCGCGCAGGCCGCGCTGCTGCAGGCCGGCCCGGTCGTCGTCCCCCAGGACCCGACGGTCGTGGACGACATCAGCGGCCAGGACATCAGCGTCGAGGACATCAGCGTCGACGCCCCGTCGAGCCTCGTGACCGACGACGTGCCTGCCCCGGTCAAGCGGACCCGCGCCCGGCGTCCCGCGGCCATGACCTTCCAGGCCCCCGAGCCGGTGGCACCCGCACCGGCTGCGCCCGCACCTGCTGCGCACGCCGACCCGTTCGCGCCGCTCGACGACGAGGCCGACGCAGCCCCCGCGCCCCGCCGCCGCCGCCGCGCCGGGACGAGCGGCGCCGGTGCCCCCGGTGCACTGGTGCCCGAGCTGATCGAGCCCGTGGCCAGCGGCGAGTCACCGGCTGGCGAGCGTCCGGCTGCTTCCGACGACGACGAGGACGACGACCGCCCCCGTCGCCGTCGACGCGGTCGCCGCGGCCGTGGGCCCCGGGCTGAGGGCGAGGAGTCCACCGACAGCGACGACCGCACCGACGCTCCGACCTCGGACGCCTCGCCCTCGGACGCCGAGGCCGACGAGGACGACGGGGACGGCGCGACCGGCACCCGCCGTCGCCGCCGTCGCCGCCGCACCGGCGCCGACGACGGCGTGGGCGAGGCCCCCGCGGCCGCGCCTGTCCGTGAGCCGCGCGCCCCCCGGAACCGCTCGCAGGGCGGTGGCGGCACGGGTGCCACCAGCGCTGACGAGGACGGCGTGCGCGGCATCACCGGTTCGACCCGGATGGCTGCCAAGCGCGTGCGCCGCCAGGAGGGACGCGACTCCGGTCGCACCCGCAAGCCGATCCTGTCCGAGGCCGAGTTCCTGGCCCGCCGCGAGGCCGTCGACCGCACCATGGTCGTGCGCCAGAAGGGCGACCGGACCCAGATCGCCGTGCTCGAGGACGGCGTGCTCGTCGAGCACTACGTGACCAAGGCCAGCGCCCAGGCGTACGCCGGGAACGTCTACCTCGGCCGGGTCCAGAACGTCCTGCCCTCCATGGAGGCGGCCTTCGTCGACATCGGCAAGAGCCGCAACGCCGTCCTGTACGCCGGCGAGGTCAACTACAACGCCTCCGTCGGGGGACGCTCGCGCAGCATCGGGTCGGTGCTGAAGTCCGGCCAGGAGGTCCTGGGCCAGGTCAGCCTGCCCGGTCGCTACCTCGTGTACGTGCCGAACGGCTCGATGAACGGCATCAGCCGAAAGCTCCCCGATACCGAGCGCGCTCGTCTGAAGAAGATCCTCAAAGAGGTGCTCCCCGAGAACGTCGGCGTCATCGTGCGCACCGCTGCCGAAGGCGCGACCGACGAGCAGCTCACCCTCGATGTCAACCGTCTCACCGCGCAGTGGGCCGCGATCAGCGCCACCCTGGAAACGGTGCAGGCGCCGGCCCTGCTGCACAGCGAGCCAGACCTCCTGGTCAAGATCGTGCGAGATGTCTTCAACGAGGACTTCCACGAGCTGGTCATCGATGGCGAGGATGCCGAAGCCACGATCAAGACCTACCTCTCGCAGGTGGCCCCCGATCTCGTGGACCGGCTGAAGACCTATGAGGGCACCGTCGACTCGTTTGACGAGTACCGCATCACCGAGCAGATCGAGAAGGCTCTCGACCGCAAGGTGTGGTTGCCTTCGGGTGGTTCGCTCGTCATCGACCGCACCGAGGCAATGACCGTCGTGGACGTCAACACCGGCAAGTTCGTCGGCTCGGGCGGAAACCTCGAAGAGACCGTGACGAAGAACAACCTCGAGTCGGCCGAAGAGATCGTGCGCCAGCTGCGCCTGCGCGACATCGGCGGCATCATCGTCGTCGACTTCATCGACATGGTGCTCGAGTCGAACCGCGACCTCGTGTTGCGTCGGCTCGTCGAGTGCCTGAGCCGCGACCGCACAAAGCACCAGGTCGCCGAGGTCACCTCACTCGGCCTGGTGCAGATGACGCGCAAGAAGCTCGGGCTCGGCCTCATCGAGTCGTTCAGCGAACCCTGCGAGTTCTGTGCGGGACGCGGCATCATCATCCATCACGACCCGGTAGTGCGACACCGCCAGTCCGCCCAGCCCGAGACGCCCCGTCGCGGACGCGGCAAAGGCGGCAATGGCAACGGCGGCAACGATTCGGGGCGCTCGAACGGCTCGTCGAACAACGGTTCGTCGGCCGCGCAGAAGCCCAACGGTGGAACCCACGCCATCACCGACGACGTGAAGAATGCCCTCGCCCAGATCGCGGCCTCCACGATCGCGCACGCGCACGTCGACGAGCCCGCCGTCGTGGCCTCCGATGCTCCGGCCAAGGATGTCACGGCATCCGCGGTCGCCGTCGAGTCCGCTCCGGTGGCTGCTGTCGAGTCGCCCCAGGTCGAGGCCGTGACGATCGCCGCGGCCGAGGCTGCCGTCGAGATCCTGGACATCCCGGTGAAGAAGAACTCGCGGGGACCGCGACGCATCTCCACCCACGATGCCGAGCAGATCCTCGATTCGGTGCTCGATGCCCTTCCCGAACCGAAGCAGCCGGGGCAGGGGCGCTCACGCGTCTCTCGCCGCGCCTCCAGCGCCGGTACCGTTCGAACCACCGAGCAGCCTGAGCAGTCCGAGCAGTCCGAGCAGTCCAAGGGTTCCGCGCAAGAGTAGCGAGCCGAGGTGGCGTAGACAGCGTCACGTCGTAGGATTCCGCAGGTGGGCATCCGGGTAGCAGAGCGCGAGCGAAGCGGCATCCGGACGCCCACCGTGGTGGGGCTTTCGCTCGGGCTCACCGGCATCATCGGGATCTTCGCCGTGCGTGCCTTCACTCCCGCGCTCGGACCCTGGTCGCTGCCCAACCGCGTGCAGGACCTGCTCACGCTGTCGATCAGCGTGATCATCGAGTCCCTGCCGTTCGTGATTCTGGGGATCGTGCTGTCGATCCTCGTGCAGGTCTGGATTCCCGACCGCTGGATCATGCGGATCCTTCCGCGCAATGCCTTCTTGCGGCGGGCCACGATCTCCTTCCTCGGCATCTTCCTGCCGGTCTGCGAGTGCGGCAACGTACCGCTGGCGCGCGGACTGATGGTGAAGGGATTCACCGTTTCGGAGTCGATGACCTTTCTCCTTGCCGCGCCGATCGTGAATCCGATCACGATCCTCACTACCGGGCAGGCCTTCGGTTTCGACAGCTGGGTCTTCGCGGCACGCCTGGTGGGCGGATTCGTGATCGCCAACGTGATCGGATGGCTCTTTTCGAAGCATCCCGCCCAGGACAGCCTGCTCACCGACCGCTTCGCCGCCGACTGCCGACTGCCCGACGGGCACGAACACGACCAGACCCGCTGGCAGAAGAGCGTGGAACTCTTCACCCGCGAGAGCGCTGTGATCATGCCGGCACTGTTCATCGGGTCGCTCATCGCCGGCCTCGTGCAGGTGGCGGTGCCCCGCGCGGTGCTGCTGAGTCTCGGCAGCAACCCGCTCTGGTCGATTCTCGCGATGATGGTGCTCGCGTTCGTGATCTCCGTCTGCTCCAATGTCGACTCGTTCTTCATCCTGCCCTTCGCCAGCACCTTCATGCCGGGTTCCATCGCGGTGTTCCTCGTCTTCGGGCCGATCATCGACATCAAGATGCTCACCCTCATGCGCACCACCTTCCGGGCGAAGGTACTGGTGCAACTCACCGTGATCGTCGGGTTGCTGAGCGCCCTGATCGGATTGGTCGTGAATTATCTTGCCTAGGTTCACCCGGTGGCAGGGCATCGCCCTATGCGTCGCAGCCCTCATCTCCACGGTCTGGCTGGCCGTGACCAACCAGCTCATCCTCTACATCCACCCGCGGTACATCGTGTTCACCGTGATCATGGCTGGGCTGGGGCTCGTGCTCGTCGTGGCCAGCTTCTGGAAGTCGCCGAAGCCGGATGACCACGACCAGGACCACGAGGAGCCGAGCCCCCGGGGCTACCGCAAAGCGATCTCTGTCGCCGGCACGGTGGTCACCCTCGTGGTCGCTGTCGCCCTCGTCGTTGTACCGCCCGCGACCCTGACCACCGCCACCGCAGACCAACGGGTGATCAACAGCACCCAGGTGGGCCCCAGCACGAAGACCGTGGACTCCGCAGCATCCGCTCCTGCCGGCGCGTTCGCGCGCTTCACCGTGCTCGACTGGTCGTCACTGCTACGCCAGACGACCGACGCGGGCTTCTACCGCGATAAGACGGCGAACGTCATCGGATTTATCACCAAGGACACCGATGACCCGCAAAACGTCTTCTATGTCTCCCGTTTCGTGATCACCTGCTGCGCCGTCGACGCGCAGCCGGTGGGGGTGCCGGTGTACCTGCCCAACTGGCAAGATCGCTTCAGCGCCGATCAGTGGGTGAAGGTGAGCGGATCCTTCGAGACGAATCCGAGCACGAAGAGCCAGCAGTCCATCGCGCTGGTGCCCACCGCGACGACGAAAGTGACTCAGCCGAGTGAGCCATACCTCTACTGACGGCGAGGATGCTGCCGACGGGGCGGCCGGGCCGTTCCGTCGCGCCCTCGCGATCACCATCATCGCCCTGGTGATCCTCGTCGCGGGATTCGCCGGCCTCAACTACCTTCAGGGGCCGAAGTTGTCGAGCGGAAGCGTCGATGTCGATCGTGTGGTCGCTCAGGCCGGACAGCAGCTGCGGCTCTTTGCCAACCAGAGCATCCTCGACGTCACGAAGAAGCACGTGTCGGTGAGTCCGGCGGCGCCGTTCACCGTGAGCACCTCCGGGGCCGTCATCGCGGTGCAATTCACGGACCGCCTTCGCTATGGCACCAGATACACGGTGCGGGTGTCGGATGTCGCCAACGCGTTCCAGCCGCGGGTGTCGACCTTCGACTATGCGTTCACCACGGCTCCGGCCGAGATCTACTATCTCGATCGCGCCGACCCGGCGGCCGGGGCTGGGCAGGTTGATTCGATCATCCGCACCGGGCTGCGCGGCAGTGAGCGCACCGTGGTCTACTCGGCGCCGCGCATCCAGCAATTCGTTGTCTTCGCCCAGGCGATCGCCGTCACGACCCTTGCCGACGATGGCACCAGTTCGCTTTCTCTGGTGGGGCTCTCCAGCAAACTGGTGGAGCAGATCGTGCTGCCGTCGCCGGGCACCATCGATCAGATGCAGGGCGAGTCGGATGCTGGACTGCTCGGCTTCGCCTTCACCAGCGCGGGGCCCACGGTCTCGCGCCAGTACAACTCCGTGCTCATGCGCATCGATCTCACCGGAGCACACACGGTGACCCCGGTGCCCGACCTCGCCGGCAAGCCTCTCGGAGTGTTGGACTGGGGTTTCCTCGGCGGTACGACGAGCATCGTCGCCCAGGGCGAAGACCAGACCGTACTGCTGATCGATGCCGCCAAGGCCGGACCGCCCGTGCCTCTCGGCCAGTACACCGGTCTCGGGCGGAGTTCGCCCGACGGCAAGACGATCGTCGTGAGTGACGTCTTCGGCAAGATCGCCTATTCTCTCGCAGACGGGAAGGAGACGCGCATCCCGTCGCTGCCGATCGCCGGGGCATCCACCTACGGCGGCGATGTCGTGCTGCTCGGGCGCGACACTGCCCGGGTGCAGCAAGTCGCCGTGTTCGACTCGGCGACGGGCGGCAGGTTCCAGAGCTATCTGCTCTACGAGAACGGCACGACCGCGCGGGTGCTCTACCAGTCGAAGGACGATGCCGGCAGTATCGAAGACTTCAGCATTTCGCCGAACGGCCAGTTCGTGGCGGTAAACGTCATCCCGGACTACGCGAACAGCGTCTCCGATGGCTACCCGGTCGACGCGCAGTCCACCTCGATCTCAACAGTCTTCATCGACATCGCGAGCGGAGCCGTCGTGCGCAGCGTCGAGGGCTTCAACGAAAGCTGGTAGCCCCTCTCACCCGTCACCGCCGTGGCAGGGCATCGCTGTGACGCAATGTGGATGGCTGGACGTGCCGCGCCCGCGAGGCGGGCGTGGGGCGGCTACAGGCCGCGACGATCTCGCTGGGACACCCGCAGCCCGCTGTCCCTCAGTCGCTCCACGAGCTGCCGGATGCTCACCGGTTCCGCCCCCGCGGCCACCAGCTCGTGATACCGGCCCTCTGGCACGTCATAGTGATCCCGATCGAAGCCGCGCCGGGGGATGCCCAGCCGACTGGCGAAGTCGTGCAATTCCTCGAGCGAACTGTCACTCACCAGGTGAGACCAGAGCATGTCGTGTGCCGGCCACCTAGGCTGGTCGATCAGGATGGTCATTGGCCGATTCTAAACAGCGCCGATTCACAACACCTCCGTTTCTCCCCTAGAAGATCTCACCAGGAAGGATGAGCGGGATGACTTCACTAGCCCATCGCGTCGTGCGCCAACACGGCTTCCTCGTCGCCCTCGTCTCCGCCCTCGTCGTGCTGGCCGTCAGCCTGATTCAGAACGTGCTGAACGCCCTGATCGGCCAACTCACCTTCCTCGGCTCGAGCGACGTGCCGGCCTGGCAGTGGTGGGCCGGATATGCCACGCAGTTCGCCACCGTCGCCGTGCCCCTGTCCGTCGGGGTGTTCCTCAGCTTCTGGTTCATTGCGCCGATCGGCCCCGAACTGCATGTCGTCCACGTGATCACGCGCTCGGTCCTCGCGGCGGCCGTCGGAGGGACCCTGATCTTCGTGGTGATGCTGGCCACGAACGGATTCTCCCTGGTGACGAACGGCCTGATGGGCCAGATCCGTCTCCCCGCCGACGCGGGGGAGCGCGTGTTGCAGGCGCTCGGGTTCTCCGCGGCGACCGCAGGGCAGCAGTTTTTGAGCGTCGCACCGCTCGTCATCCTCGTGGGAGTGCTGCTGCGCCTGTGGTTGGAACGGCATCCGTCCGAACACGAGATCGTCGGCATCGTCGACACGGCCTGAACACACCTCGCAGCGTTTGACCCCGGCCGCGATAATCGACTATTGTTGACCTTCGGTGTGTGCTGGGCTAAGCCCGCAACCGAATGCACACCAAGACTTCTGCCGAAATCATCGGCAACAGTTCATAGAGTTAGGGTTCCCAAGTGGTTTACGCAGTTGTGCGCGCCGGTGGTCGGCAGGAAAAGATCGAGGTCGGCAGCATTGTCGTTCTCGACCGCATCAAGGCCGACAAAGACGGCAACGTCGAGCTCGTGCCGGTCTTGCTGGTCGATGGCGACACCATCACGCATGACGCGTCGGCTCTCGCGAAGGTGAAGGTGACCGCTGAGGTCGTCGGCGACCTCCGCGGCCCGA
>NZ_JACMOM010000121.1 GCF_014378035.1 Aeromicrobium sp.
CGGGGCTGGTCGAGGAGTCCAGGCGCGAGGGTCTGCTCGACGAGCACGAGTACGGCTTGGTGTCCGGTGCGCTCGATTTCTACAAGGGCACCGTCGACCAGGTCCTGCTGGCACGCGACGGCCTCGTGACGATCTCGGCGGACGCCACCCCGGTCGACGTCGAGCGGGCGTGCGCCGTGACAGGGTTCTCCCGCTTCCCGGTGCTCGACGCGATGGGCGAGATTGCCGGCTACCTGCACATCAAGGACGTGCTCGAGAACGACGAGGCATCGCGGATGGAGACCATTGCCGACAAATGGCTGCGCCCGCTGGCCACGGTCGTTGTCGGATCGGGCCTGTACGACGCGCTACGCACGATGCAGGCACGCGGATCGCACATGGCCCGGGTCGCCGACCCGTCCGGTGTGGTGCTCGGAGTGATCATGCTCGAGGACGTCCTTGAGGAGCTCGTCGGAGAGATTCGCGGCACCGGGGCAGAACAGATCTGACACGAGGCACAGTGCACTCGCTCACAAGGCACAATGGGCCGGTGCGTCGCTTCCTGATCGTCATCTCGGCCCTGCTCGCCGCTGTCCTCGTCGGCGTCGCCGTCCTCGCGTTCATCTCGGTGCGCAAGTCGTTTCCCGACACGGCAGGGGAGGTGCGGGTCAGCTCACTGAACAGTGACGTCACCGTCAAGCGCGACGGCAAGGGCATTCCGCAGATCTACGCCGACGATCCCGAGGACCTCTTCTTCGGCCAGGGTTTCGTGCACGCCCAGGACCGCTTCTACGAGATGGACTTCCGGCGCCACGTGACGGCCGGGCGGCTCGCCGAGCTGGTGGGCAAGAATGCCCTCGACACCGCCAAGTACGCCCCCACGCTCGGCTGGAGGCGGGTGGCGCAGCAGGAGCTCGCGCTGCTCGACGACAAGACCGTGGCCCTCCTCAACGCGTACAGCCGGGGAGTCAACTCCTACATCGACGGCAAGACCGGTTCTGACCTGTCGCTGGAGTACAGCATCCTGTCGCTGACCGGCCCCGACTATCGCCCCGAGCCGAGGACCCCGGTCGACTCGCTGGCCTGGATCAAGGCGATGGCGTGGGACCTACGCAGCAACATGAGCGACGAGATCAGCCGAGTGTTGTCGACCGAGAAGCTCACGGTCGACCAGGTGGAAGACCTGTACCCGGACCATCCGAAGGACCACGACACGATCGTGGGCCGCTCGGGGAACCTCGATGGCGGGACCTTCGGACCGCGGCCGACCGAGCCCGGTCTGGCCCGATCAGCCGTGGCCTCCCTGACGAGCGCGCAGAAGGGAGCCGCCGCGCTGCCCGCCCTGCTCGGCACAGGCGACGGCATCGGTTCGAACTCCTGGGTCGTCGACGGGCGGCACACCACCACCGGCAAGCCGATGCTCGCCAACGACCCGCACCTGGCACCGTCGATGCCGGGCATCTGGTACCAGGTCGGGCTGCACTGTCGCACGGTGTCGAAGGCCTGCCCGTACAACGTCGCCGGGTTCTCGTTCTCGGGCCTGCCGGGTGTGGTGATCGGTCACAACGCGAAGATCGCGTGGGGGGTCACCACGATGTACGCCGACGTCGCCGACCTCTACCTCGAGAAGGTTGACGGCGACACCTACGAGTACGACGGGAAGAAGGTCGCGCTCGAGCTGCGCCGGGAGACCTTCAAGGTCGCCGGCGGGAAGGCCACGTCGATCATCGTCCGATCGACCCAACACGGCCCGATCCTGTCGGACCTCGACGACGACATCGCCAACGTCGGCGCCGGGAAGCAGTCGACGACCACCACCGGCAGCTATGCCGTCGCCCTGCGCTGGACCGCCCTGACCCCGCAGCCGACCATCAAGGCGGTGTTCGCGCTGGACACGGCGCAGAACTGGGACGATTTCCGCGCCGCAGCCAAGCTGTTCACGGTGCCGTCGCAGAATCTCATCTACGCCGATGTCGACGGCAACATCGGCTACCAGTCGCCGGGCACGATCCCGATCCGCACGAAGGGCGACGGACGCTGGCCGGTCCCGGGCTGGGACTCGGCCTACTCGTGGAAGGGCTCGATCCCGTTCGAAGCCCTTCCTACGGTCTACAACCCCGACGAGGGTGTCATCGTCACGGCCAACAACAAGGTCATCGGCGACCAGTACCCCCTGAACCTCGGTGCCGACACCGCCCCCGGCTACCGCTCGCAGCGCATCCGAGACCTGCTGACGGCAAAGGTGGGTGGCAAGCAGAAGAAGTTCTCGGTGCACGACATGAGCCGCCTGCAGATGGACACCTACAGCGCCAACGCCGAGCAGCTCGTGCCGGCGCTTCTCGACGTCCCGCTGGGCAGCCGCTACTACCGCCAGGGCCAGGACACGTTGCGGGGTTGGGACTTCCGTCAGCCTGCTGACTCCGCTGCCGCTGCCTACTTCAACGTCGTCTGGAAGAACCTGGTGGAGCTGACCTTCCACGACGAGCTCCCCAAGAGTGAGTGGCCCGACGGTGGCGAGCGATGGTTCAACGTCATGCGGACCATCCTTGGCAAGCCGAACAGCCCCTGGTGGGATGACGCCACGACATCAGGGCGCAGGGAGACGCGCGACGAGGTGCTCGCCGAGGCGATGCGGCGGGCGCGTGACGAGCTCACGATGATCCAGTCGCGCAATCCGCGCGAGTGGTCGTGGGGACGCCTTCACCGGCTGACCCTCGTCAACCCCACGCTGGGTGACTCCGGCGTCGGGGTCGTCGACCGCCTCTTCAATCGCGGCCCTTACGACGTCGCCGGCGGAGGTGGCCTCGTCGATGCCACCAGCTGGGATGCGAGCAAGGGTTACGAGGTCACGGCGGTGCCCTCGATGCGCATGGTGGTCGACCTCGCCAACCTCGACAGGTCGCGCTGGATCCAGCTCACCGGCGCTTCGGGTCACGCCTTCCAGGCGCACTACAACGATCAGACCGAGCTGTGGGTCGACGGCCAGACCCTGCCCTGGTTGTTCTCGGCGAAGGCAGTGGAGGGGGCCGACGACGACACCCTCACCCTCGTCTCCACCAGGGGCCGCACGTCATAGCGTCATCACCAGGGAGACGTCGGGCAGGTCGGTTGTCCGTCAGGGGACGCGGAACAGGCCGTCGGGCGTGACGGCCATCTGCACCGGCACGTCATGTGGTTCGTGCGGCACCTCGGGCAGCAGCTCGTGGGTGAAGACAAGGGCGCACACCGGTCGGTCGACGCCGGCCAGCGCCCGGTCGTAGTAGCCCGCACCACGTCCCAGCCGGTGGCCGGTGTGGTCGACCGCGAGGGCCGGGACGATGACGGCGCCGCAGGTGTCGAGAGCTGCGGCACCCAGACGCGGCCCGTCCGGCTCCGGTATGCCAAGCGGGTTCACGACGAGCAGAGCTGCGGGATCGTGGGCCACCCATTCCAGCGAGTGGTCGGCGAGGCTGAGCGGCACGACGACCTCGATGCCGTGATCGATCAGTGCGGCGATGAGTGGTGCGGTCCCGGGCTCGGACGGCATCGACAGGTAGCACGCCACGCGTCGGGCTCGTGACACCACCGGCACGGCCAGGACGTGGAGCGCGATCGCCTCGGCAGCGTCGGCACGCGCCGACGTGGTCATGGCCCGGCCCCGCGCGAGCAGGTCGGCGCGCACCTGTGCCTTGTCCTGCGTCACCCGGCTGACGCTAGTCCATTCCTGACTCCTGCATGTAAGGCACGACCAGCGCCCGACCGATAGGGTTTTGCCTCATGGGGGGACTTGAGCAGGCGCAGCAGCGGATGACCGAGGCCGACGTGCCGCAGAGGGCGATCGATGTCTTCTCGGACTTCTACGCTCAGCTCGAGCGCGGTGCCACCGGGATGGTGCCCGAGTCCGAAGTCGATCCCCTCGACGACGTCGATCACGTCAACGACCTCGAGATCGGCGAGCAGCAGTGCCGCGACGCCGCCTCGGTGACTGCGGTCATCAAGCCCAACGGCGGCCTCGGGACCTCGATGGGGCTCGACAAGGCCAAGACGTTGCTGCCGGTGCGCGCCGACCTCACGTTCCTCGACGTCATCGTGGGTCAGGTACGGCACCTGCGCGAGTCGCTCGACGTGCGCATGCCGCTGATCTTCATGGACAGCTTCCGCACCCGCGACGACACGCTGGCGGCCCTCGCCAAGTACGACGACCTCGCCGTCGATGGCCTCCCGACCGACTTCCTGCAGAACCGTGAGCCCAAGCTGCGCGCGGACGACCTCACACCGGTCGACTGGCCGGCAAATCCCATGCTCGAGTGGTGCCCGCCGGGACACGGCGACCTGTACACGGCGCTTGAGGTCTCGGGCATCCTCGACACCTTGATCGAGGCCGGGTTCCGCTATGCCACGGTGTCGAACGCCGACAACCTGGGCGCGGCGCCCGACCCGGCCATGATGGGCTGGTTCGCGGCTTCTGGTGCCCCTTACGCCGCGGAGGTCTGCCGACGCACCCCAGCCGACGTCAAGGGTGGCCATATCGTCAGGCGCAAGAGCGATGGGCGGCTCGTGCTGCGCGAGACGGCCCAGATTCCGCCCGACGACGCCGAGGCGGCGGCAGATCCGCAGCGGCACCGCTACTTCCACACCAACAACCTGTGGTTCGATCTGCGGGTCATGAGGACGACGCTCGAGGAGCGCGGCGGCATCCTCGGCCTGCCCCTCATCCGTAACGACAAGACCGTCGACCCGACCGACCCGACCTCGACGAAGGTCGTGCAGATCGAGTCGGCCATGGGTGCCGCGGTCGAGGTGTTCGACGGGGCCACGGCGATCGAGGTGGACAGGTCCCGGTTCCTGCCGGTCAAGACCAGCAACGACCTGCTGCTGCTGAGGTCGGACGTCTACGGCGTCGGCGAGGACTTTCGCGTCCGGGCCCAGGTGAGCAACCCTCCGTTGATCGATCTCGACCGCCGATTCTTTGCCTCGATCGCCGACTTCGACGCCCGTATCCCGGAGGCGCCGTCGCTCGTCGACGCCCACTCGCTGACTGTCAAGGGCGACTGGAGGTTTGGGCGCGGCGTCGTCGTCCGCGGCGATGCCACGCTGGAGGACACCGGCGCGGCCGAGAGCGTCCCTGCAGCCGCACAGTTAGGCTGACACGCATGTCGCCAGGAGATACCGAGGACGGACCGGAGCAGAGCATGCTTCCGATGGGTCCCGACGCCCCGAGCGAACCGGCGCCACCAGAGCCGGAGTCGGAGGCACAGCCGCAACCGGAACCGCCCCCGGCGCCAGCAGCCGAACAGGCACCCCCGACGCCGGCGCCAGCGCCGTCCGAGCCCAGGAGGCCCCGCCCGGCCAGCGTCCGCGAAGGCATGCTGACGGTCGAGGACCACCTCGAGAAGATCCTGCGTGGCATCGGGCCGCTCGGTGCCTACGACCAGCCGCTGGTCGAGTCGCTCGGGCTGCCGATGGCAGAGTCCTTCGTCAGCACCACCGACCTGCCGCGCTTCGACAACTCCGCCATGGATGGTTATGCCGTTCGCGCCGAAGACCTGGTCGATGCCAGCCCGGAATCACCCGTCACGCTGCCCGTCGTCGGAGAGATCGCGGCCGGATCAGCCAAGCCCTTCGCCATCAGTGCGGGCACAGCGGTCAAGATCATGACCGGCGCGCCCATCCCGCGTGGAGCCACCGCGGTGGTGCCGTTCGAGAAGACCGACCGCGGGAATGCGCGGGTGGTGATCCACGCCTCGCCTGCCGCCGGCGCGTGCATCCGTCTGAGGGGTGGCGACGTCAAGGTCGGAGACCAGGTGCTCGACGAGGGCACGGTTCTCGGGCCGCGCGAGATCGGCCTGCTGGCGGCACTCGGAGCCCCGAGGGTCAAGGCCCGTCCGCGACCCCGCGTCGTCGTCATCTCGACGGGCACCGAGCTTCGCGAGCCGGGCACCCACCTCGACTACGACTCGATCAACGACGGCAACAGCTACATGCTTGCCGCAGCGGTCCGTGCGGCCGGGGCCATCTGCTACCGCGTCGGCGCCGTCGATGACAACCCCAAGACCTTTCGGCGGGTGCTCTCCGACCAGCTCGTGCGCGCCGACCTCGTGGTGACGAGCGGCGGCATCAGCAAGGGCGACCACGACGTCGTCAAGGAGACGCTCTCGGCGCTGGGCACGGTCGACTTCGTCGAGGTCGCGATGCAGCCGGGCAAGCCACAGGGCTTCGGCCGGGTGTTCGATGAGCAGACGCCCATCATCACCTTGCCGGGCAACGCCGTCTCGGCCTACGTGTCGTTCGAGATCTTTGTGCTGCCCGCGATCCGCCGCATGATGGGCCGCTCGCCCTACCGGCGCCCCATGGTCCATGCCGTGCTGGCCTCCGACCTGCAGTCGCCCTCCGGCACCCGGCAGTACATCCGGGCGGTCTTCGAGGTCACGCACAGGGGAGCGAAGGTCACCCCCATCGTGGGCAGCGGCTCCCACCTTGTCGGCGCACTCGCCCAGGCCAATGCGCTGATCATCGTCGGGGAGGACCAGACCGCACTCAACCTTGGCGACACCGTCCGCACCCTCGTCCTCGATCGGCCGTTCTAGTGGTCAACCGGCTCACCCACGTCAATGACGCGGGTGCGGCACGCATGGTCGACGTCACCGCCAAGGACGTCACTGCCCGGTCGGCCACGGCCCGGGGGAGGGTCGAGGTCAGCGCCGTTGTCATCGAGCTGCTGCGTGGTGACGGTGTGCCCAAGGGCGACGCCATTGCCACCGCGCGCATCGCCGGCATCATGGCCACGAAGCGCACACCTGACCTCATCCCGTTGTGCCATCCGCTGGCGATCGGGGGCGTCGAGGTCGACCTCGACATCCTCGACGGCGCCGCGGGTGGGGGAGGGGTCGTGGCCATCACCGCCACGGTTCGCACTGCCGACCGCACCGGGGTCGAGATGGAGGCCCTCACCGCCGTCAGCGTCGCGGCACTCACGATCGTCGACATGGTCAAGGCGGTCGACAAGCTCGCCCGCATCACCGACATCGAGGTGGTCGCGAAGTCCGGCGGCAAGAGCGGCGACTGGACCCGAGCATGAGGATCCGGTCGTGAAAGGCAGCGTCGTCGTGGCCTCCAACCGTGCCGCGGCCGGCATCTACGAGGACACCACCGGGCCGTTGATCGTCGCTGCGCTGCGCGCGTGGGGATTCGACGTCGACGACCCCGTCGTCGTCGGTGACGGCGCGCCCGTCGGGGCCGCTATCGCCGCTGCGCTCGATGCTGGTGCGCTCGTCGTGATGACGACCGGTGGCACCGGCATCAACCCCACCGATCGCACCCCCGAGTTCACGCGGCCTCTGCTCGATCGTGAGCTACCAGGGGGTGCCGAAGCCATCCGTGCCCACGGCGTCGCCCAAGGCGTCCCGACCGCGATGCTGTCGCGTGGGCTTGCGGGAGTCGCCGGCAATGCGGTCGTCATCAACCTCCCCGGCTCGCGCGGTGGGGTCAAGGACGGGCTGGCCGTGCTCGCGGACGTCGTGCCGCACGCTGTCGACCAGCTGCACGGCGGAGATCATGTACAAAGTGGCGATCATGTACAGAGCGCGCCCTGAGCCCCGGCTGGCCGGTCACCCTCACGCGCGGGCCGATCGGCGTTCGACCGCTGCGCCGTCGTGACGCGGGCTCGTGGGCCCGGTTGCGCACGGCCAACAGCGAGTGGCTCAGCCCGTGGGAGGCGACGCTGCCGCGCGAGGCCGGTCGGCCCGCGACATCGTATGTCGGCATGATCGGCACACTGCGGCGGCGCGGGCGGCTCGGGCAGACCATGCCGTTCGCGCTGACGTGGAACGGCGAGATGATCGGCATGCTCACCGTCAACGGCATCTCGTGGGGCTCGGCTCGCTGGGCCAACGTCGGCTATTGGGTAGCTCGCAGTCATGCCGGCCGGTCCATCACCCCCACGGCCGTGGCACTGGTGTGTGACCATCTCATGTCGACGGCGGGCCTGCACCGTATCGAGATCGCGATCCGTCCCGAGAACGCGGCAAGTCTTCGGGTGGTCGAGAAGCTCGGATTCACCGAGATCGGGCTCGCGCCGAGATTCCTCCACATCGCGGGCGACTGGCGCGACCACCGGGTGTTCCAGATCCTTGCCGAGGACGCGCCGGAGGGCCTCGTGGCCCGCCTGCCCCCCATCTCTCCTGACTGACTGACCCCCAACGTCGAAACCTCCACAAGTTCTCGGGCGACACACGGCCGTGGCTGCCGGGGAACGCGACCCCTTGCGCCTACCGTTTTCCACGTGGGTTCGAGCAATGGGTTGATCATCGCGTTCGTCGTCGTCGTGTGGGCGGCGTACTTCATTCCGCTTGCCCTGCGCCGCTACGACGATGCCAGCAAGCATGCCTCCATCGAGACAGACGGATCGCGCAGTCGTGTCATCGCCCGGCCCAAAACTGTGGTGCAAGAACCCGTCGTCGAGCCGGTCGAGAAGGTCCAGGCGGCTGCCACGGTGGCACCTGCTCGCGATCGTCCCGCTGCTCAGCTGGCTGCGAAGCGGCGTCGCCGCACCCTTCTGACTCTTCTCGCCGTGCTCGTGGTTGTCGGCGGGCTCGCCGGCTTCGCCGTCATCGCCGCCTATTGGGTGGTCGTTCCGGTCGCACTGGTGGCGGCGTGGCTGGTGGCGTGCCGCATCCAGGTGCGTGGCGAGCTCGGCATCGCAGCAACATGGGGCACGGCATCAAAGGCCACGATGGCAAAGGTCAGTGCATCAAAGGTCAGTGCGCCAAAGATCAGTCTCCCGCGCCTGCACGTGCCGCACTTCAGCGCAGCCAGGCTGCGCACGTCAGCCTTCAGCCGCACCGTCGCGGAGGAGGTCACCGACGAGGAGGAGACGATCGTCGTCACGGGCCTTTTCGAGGACATCAACCCCGGGCGCAAGAATCTCATGGAGCACGCCGAGCTCGAGGCTGATGCCCTTGACGACCAGATCGTCATTGCCGTGCCATCGGTGTCGACGACCGGCGAAGCGCTCTGGGATCCGCTGCCCGTCACCCTCCCGACCTACGTCACCAAGCCGCGCGCCGGGCGCACGGTGCGAACGATCGAGTTTGGCCAGGCCGGGGCGTGGACATCGGGCCACATCGAAGGCGAGGACGTCGAGCTGCCCCACCGCAGGGATGCAGTCGAAGCCGACCACGAGCGCCACGCCGTCGGTCACTGACCAGCCTGATAATGTTGTCGAGCACCCTGTTGGTCGGGGAGCTGGGGCATTGGCGCAGTTGGTAGCGCGCTTCGTTCGCATCGAAGAGGTCAGGAGTTCGAATCTCCTATGCTCCACCACTTGTTCGGTGTCGGTTGACATCTGAATGTCATGCGATGGCACGTCGGCTCTCACTCTCTGACGATTGCCGCGCCGCGTTTTTCTGAGCGACGGGGCAGCTCGCCCAGGGTTGTTGCCCGGTCGTCTGGACATCGTCGAGTCCGCGTTCGCGTTCGCCAGCCGGCTCCCCGCGTGCGCCTTGTGACAAACTGCGCGATGATCGAGATGACAACCGGTCACTGATCCGGTGCAATCTGAGTCGGGGTCAGGATGATGGAAACGCACACGCACGAGTGGATGCCGCCGGTACTCGAGGACGACTACATACCCGGCATCCCTGTCTACGTCACACGCTGTGGCTGCGGGGTCGTCAAGGGCAGCGAGCCGTCGAGCCCGCAGATCGTGACGACCTCAGCCCGCGTAGCTTCCCGCTGAATCAGCCCACCCCGCTGCGGCGCAGCATGGCGTCGAGCTGCCTGCCGGCCGATCGCGCGCTCGTGGCCCTCTCGTAGAAGTGGCGATGGGTCGACGATGGCGAGGCGGGCCCACCGTCGGCGGGGCGGTTGCAGATCTCGTCCTTCGCGACGCAGAACGTGATGGCCTTGTCACGCACATGCTTGCCCATCAGCGCGCCGGCGCCGAACTTCCCGGGCCCGGGGGTCTTTGTGGAGTATGACCAGGTCCTGATGCTGTCGGCAGGGTTCTTCACGGGGTCGGCGATCATCGCCACGACCGCGACGCGTCGCGCCTGCGCGGCGGTCAGGTCGGCCGAGAAGTTGTGCACCACGTTGGCTCCCTGGCTGAAGCCGAC
>NZ_JACMOM010000122.1 GCF_014378035.1 Aeromicrobium sp.
CGCCTTCTCCGCGCCGACGGCTGGTCACTGGTGACGATGGCCGAGCACTACGGCGAGGAGACGGGCCAAGGTGTCAACGACACTGATTGGCTTCAATTGGCTGGAGAGAATGGCTGGCCAGTGCTGGCCAAGGACGAAAGAATTCGCTACCGCCCAGCCGAACGCACCGCGATCATCGCGCATGGAGTTCGAGCCTTCTACCTCACCTCGGGCAACCTGACCGCTGAGCACATGGCCGAAGCGTTCGTCGTCAACCGGTCGGCAATCTGGGACAGCGCCGTCGAGAAGGGGCCGGGCCTCTTCGCGGTGACCCGGACCTCGGTCCGTCAGATCGACCTCGCCGGCTGATCTGTAGTCGGGCGCCAGAGAGCTAACCGGATCGGTAGGACTCCGTAAAACGGGCGGCATGGTTGGGTGTGAAAGCCCCCTTACCCCGGCGCATAGCGGCTGCCCGTCTCTGGGACGACGCCGCACGCGACGCGGCATAGTCGGGCGGAGCCCGTACGGCGGCATAGTCGGGCGGAGCCCGTACGGCGGCATGGTCGGGCGGGGCCCTCAAGGCGGCATAGTCGGGCGGCCCGCAGGGCGGCATAGAAAGGCGTTCTAGGTAGCCCGTCGGGGCCATTCGCTCAGCCGTCCTCTTGAGACCGGACACCCGACGGAGCAGTTAGGCTCAACCGCTGCGACCCTCGTCATCGAAGGTGAGGGTCAAGGTCGACCGGTAGGCCGAGGTCGGACCGGAGTCGATGTGATTCATGCGCACCGGGGTCTGCTCGGCCGGCCATGCCTCGACCGCTCGAAACGCGTAGCCGTCCTGTTCCACAGTCTCGAAGCTGAACCTCACGAGCTGTCCCGCGTGCAGGCTCCTGTGGCCCGCGACGAGGACGGCTGAGTAGTGCGCCCAGCAGCCACCAGGCGTGGCGACCGAGTCGATGACTCCCCACCCGTCTTCGATGTTCCAGACGCGAACCTGTCCCAGCGACGTCATGCGGCCAGTATCCCGCCCTCATGGTTGGGCGGAGCCCGTGGAGCGGCAGAAGAGTGCGGGTCGCCGCGTGCGCTCGTAGATCGTCCACACTGTCAAGCGTGATCACCTCGCAGGACTTCTTTGCTCTCGTCGAGCGGCACCTGACAGCCGCGATGCTGGAGGCGCACTACGTCAAGATCGGTCAGTACGACGTGATGAGGTCCTCGCCCACCAGCGAATTGTTGTCCTCCGGCCATGCAGGGCCAAGAAGATCCCGCGTCTCGTCCTGGCTGCAGAAGCACCGTGGCGCGCCGAAGGTAGCGGCGCTCGAAGTTGGCTACGAGGGGTCATCCAATGGCGACGAGGATTGGATCCTCTACTACCCCGAGACACGTGAACTTGACCTGACCTCTTGGCGCGACACTCTCGATGGTCACGCAGATTGGGACGTCTGGCATGACCGCCTCGTCCAGGACAAGGCGGAACTTGAGCGGCGGCTGGTGGTTCTGAGCGCAGCGATCCGGGGGCAGAGCGAATGACAGCCTGAGCCCTGACTTATGCCGGTCGAGGGCACGCCCGCTCATCGGCACGAGCGCGCGCGGAAGGCGGCATGAGCGGGCACGCGTGTCGATCGGCTATGTGCGCAGCCGTGTCCCTAGAACGGCGCCGTCCCGTGTCGGAGCAGGGGTTGCCAGGCGGTCGTCCAGCTCGGACGGTTTCGGTCGCGTGGGCGATGTCGGTGCTCACTCCGGCCGGGCCGTGCCGACGCAGCGGCTATCTCTTGGCCGGCGGGCGGCGCCCGGTTGCAACCTTCTGCGGACGGTTCGCGTCTTGGTGGCGTGAACGTGAAGGAGGAGCCGTGATGATGGTGCTGAACGACCGGGACAGACCCAACACGGGGCCATGGGCCGGCACGAAGGTCGCGACGCCGAGTTCACGGCGTACCTGCAGGCGCGCCAGCCCAGTCTGCTCCGGATGGCTTACCTGCTGACCGGAGACCGGCACCAGGCCGAGGACATCCTGCAGACGTCGCTGGCCAAGCTGTACCTGGCCTGGGACAAGGTCATCGACCGCGTCTCGGTCGATGCCTACATGCGCCGGACCATGGTCAATGAGAGCAACTCGCTGTGGCGCCGGGCATGGAAGCGGAAGGAGTACGCCACCGAGGCGCTCCCCGAGAGCCTCCGCCACGACGCCTACGACGAGGGTCGCATCGCGGCGCTGTGGGACGTCGTCACGTCGTTGCCGCCGAAGGCGCGGGCCGTCGTGGTGCTGCGCTACTACGAGCAGCTGAGCGATGCCGAGACCGCAGACGTCCTCGGCATCTCGGTCGGCACTGTCAAGTCGCACTGCAGCCGGGCCGTCGCGGTGCTGCGTGACCGCCTAACCGCCGACCTGCACCCCGGACGTCCGAAGGAAGACCGATGAACAACAACCACCCCGGTCAGCACCCGGATGAGCAGTGGGAGAGCGAGATGAACGGCGAGTTCGACCGCCGCGTCCGTGACCTCTACGAGTCCCCGTTGACCTTCGAGAACGTGAGATGCACGGCCGTGAGCATAAGGCGCCGCCGCCGTGCCGTCGTCGCGGCGAGCCTGGTGGCCGCTGCGGCCGTCATCACCCCCATCGCCGTCGACGCGGGCGGTGGCATTGGCACCGCGGACCGTGGCCGAGCAGGCGGTCACGGACGCGGAGATCGCGGCCGCGGCCGCGATCGAACGAGTCCTCGCGGAGCGGCTCGCGGTCAAGGACGTCGTGCGGCTGACCGGACTCGACCAGGCGACGGTACGTCGACTGCGTCAGCTCGAGACCGACACCAACGACGACGTCGGCACCATTGCTGAGGGTGCCGACGCCGAGGTGGCGTGATGGCGAGCCAGCCGACCATCGTGACCGGCCGCAGGCGGCAGCACGAGCTGCTGCGGTCGTGGTCGGGCTGGCCGCTGACCTCGATCCTGATCGACCCTGCCGAGGTCGCCCACGCCCGGGGGGCCGGCTGGTCGGGCACCCATCACCACGACCCGGAGACGGGGGAGCGGATCGTTGGCACGGCCGAAGGGCTCGGCTTCGGCGTCGATGGAAGCTGGCACAACCCGGTCGAGGTGATCCCGTGGGCAGAGGTCGCGGCGACCGCGAAGGCTGTGCCGGACGACGTGCGGCAGCAACTGGTCGAGTTCCGCTCGCGACCGTGTCGACCAGCGCGTCGGCGCCGGTGATCGTGGCCCAACGGCTCCGGAAGGGATCGTGCGGATCCCCGCGGGGCGCGGCGCGGCTGGTCGCGGACGCGTTGAAGACGATCGGCTCGTTGTCCCCGGCGACGCCGTTGGTGCGTGCCGACTCCGCGTTCTACGGCTACGCCACGGTCGGTGCTGCACTACGAGCTGGCGCCGATGTCTCGGTCACCGTCCGGATGGACCCCAAGGTCAAGGCCGCAATCGCCACCATCGATGACGATGCGTGGACCACCATCGATTACACCGACGCCGTCTTCGACGAACCCACCAGCACCTGGGTCTCTCGTGCCGAGGTCGCCGAGATTGCGTTCACCGCGTTCACTTCCAAGAAGAAGGCCGAGCATGTCACCGGACGACTCGTGGTCCGCCGGATCCCCGACCTCAACCCCAGCGCCAAGAACGGTCAGGAGACGTTGTTCGACACCTGGCGCTTCCATGCGTTCTTCACCACCACCGACCCGGCCGTGGCCGACACCGTGGCCGCGGACAAGACCCACCGCGGCCACGCGATCATCGAACAGGTCCACTCCGACCTGAAGAACTCTGCGCTGGCGAACCTGCCGTCCGGGGTGTTCAACGCCAACGCAGCCTGGCTCGTGCTCGCGGTCATCGCGTTCAACCTCACCCGAGCCGCCGCGACCCTCACCGGCCCAGCCCTGGCCAAGGCCACCACCGCGACGATCCGTCGCAAACTCATCGCCGTCCCGCCCGGATCGCGTCCTCGGCACGACGAGTGACGCTGCACCTCCCCACGGCCTGGCCATGGGAGAACGCCTGGACAACCCTGTTCGACCGGGTCAGCGATCCGCCGACGGCCCACACGGCCTGACCATCCAGCAGCACCGCTGCACGACCGAGAACCACACAGGGAACGCCCGGACAGCGAGGTCCGGCCGATTCCCGCGCATCGGCAACCCTCACCTCACAGCGGCGACGATCAACTCATCCCGGGCAGGTCCATCGGTGGATCGAGGCTACGCCCGACTGTCTCACCAGCCTTGACATCTTCCGAGCCGGCGTCGGCCCGGTCGTAGCCGCGCAACTACTGATCAGTTGGTCCCACCGCGGCCGGGTCCGCAACGAGGCGGCCTTCGCGTCCCTGGCCGGCGTCGCTCCACTCGAAATCAGCAGTGGTCAAAGCTCACGCCACCGACTCAACCGCGGCGGCGATCGCGCACTGAACCGAGCCCTTCACACCGTGGCCATCACGCGCATGAGGTGGACCCCGAGACCCGCCTACGAGCTCCGACGCAGCGCCAACGGCAAGACCCACCGCGATATCCGCCGCTCTCTCAAACGCGCACTCGCACGACGCCTGTACCGAAAAATCGAGGCAGCAGTTCGGCTGCACGAAGCCGCTGCGATGGCTTGACAAACATAGGAGCGTCCAACGGGCTGCTGCGCCAGTACTTCCCCAAGGGCACCGACCTGTCGCGTTGGAGCTACGAGGAGCTCATGGCCGTCGTGGCCACCCTCAACGGCAGGCCACGCAAGAGCCTCGATTGGCGGACCCCTACTGAGGTCTACCAAGCCCAGCTAGAGTCCTCGCTACAGGCTGGTGTTGCTACGACCCCCTGAACCTGCCCAGTACCAGTCACTTCGAGTCATCTATGGCTTCAGTCCTTGCGTCTTTGGCCCGGAACGTCGAGTGTGTGAACTCACGCGCTTGCCACAACTCTCGGATTGGTTGCCCGCATATGACTCTCGAACGAGGCCCGGTGACGGTAGTCGCCGCAATTGCTAGCGTTGTCCTGATCGCCGCCGGATCACAGTTCCTGCTGGCACTGCAAGCAGGAGACGTAGAGCAAAGGCCTGCTGCCGAGGCAGTGGCTGCGGTGCCGCCTCGGGCGCCGGCCGGTCCTCCGGAGACACCCCCCGGACTCGAGGGCCTGGAGAAGGGTCCGGCAAGGGTCGACCCCGGCGCGGCCAACGCGAAAACGCAGTTGCCCCCCGTTCGTGAACGGACGATCACGCGGGCGGTCGAAGCCTTCGTCGCTGACGCGGTCTGGCTGCTCGGCTCCCCGGTGGCGGAGCAGAACCCGGCGGAAGCTGCCCGGGTCGTCTCCACCGTGCTCAACACCGCCGACCGCGAGATGCTGGCCCGAATACCCCGTGGCAACGGGGCGGACCTCGCCGCCATGCGCGGCGCCTACCGCGTACTGGGTCACGCCGGCGCGCAATCCCGGCCGGACGCAGTGATGGTCGAGGTTAGCGCCCCACTCACCACCGAAGGCACCGAGCGGTGGCTGGTGGCCGGGGGCGTCGTATCTTGGATCGAGGGCCGCTGGCAACTGCAGAGTCTTACCCCACGAGACGCCGGGATGGATGCGGGCATCGCCAGCAGATCAGCAACGATTGACTCGACCACGCTCCCCGGTCTCGGGTGGCTGCAGTTCGCTAACGCCGACCTCGGATGACGCGCCCTGCCGGGTCCACCCCGGACCGAGTCACCACTTTCATGACGGCAGTCGCGTCCTTCGTGCTCGCCACGATGTCGCTCACCGTCTTCGCCGCCACCCAAGCCCCAGCCTCGAGCGCCGCCGAACTCCGACGAGTGCTGGTCACTGGAGATTCCATCACGCAGGGTTCTTCGGGTGACTACACGTGGCGGTACCGCCTGTGGAAGAAGCTGACCACCACGGCACCCGCCGGGGTGACGTTTGTCGGCCCCGACACCGCGCTCTACGACAACGTCAACAACGTCCAAGGATCACAGCGCTATGCGGTCAACTTCGCCGGCAAGGCGCACGGCGCCCGATGGGGCACCACCTTCATCGATCAACTCCCGAACGTCGGTGGCCAAGTGACAGCGTCGTCGGCCGACGTTCTCATCGTCGCACTCGGCTACAACGACTTGTCCTACTTCACCTCTCCAGCAGCGACCATCGCGAACGCGAAGTCGTACATTCAGCGAGCCCGCGCCGCAAAGCCCGGCATCGACGTAGTCATAGCCGAAGTCACCAACGCCTACGACCCCTGGACCGGCAACGACATCCTGGCTTCACAGACCGCGCAGTACGCCGCGCTGCTGCCGGGCCTGCGTACCGAACTAAACACTGCAAACGAGCGTGTGGAGATTGTGAAGAACTTGACAGGTTGGATCCCTCGATCCCACACGTGGGACGGAGTGCATCCGAACGCCACGGGCGAAACGATCATCGCGCAGAGAGTGAGCGAAGCTCTCTCCCGCATGGGGATCGGAACCGCTGCGCCCTCCATCGTCGCGCAAACAGCCTGGGGTGTAGCTGGCCCAGCTCCCGCAGTCACTGCAGGCCCCGAAACCGCGACCGTTTCCTGGTCCAGGGTCAGCTCGGGCGCCACCGGCATGTTCCTGAACTATCAAATCGGTCAGCTGGGTAACACCTGGGAGCAACTGCCCTACGCCGTCGGCGCGGACGATCGATGGACGATGGAGCCACTCGTCGCGGGTGGCGATTACGGATTCGCTCTGACGCCAGCCAAGGGCTTCATGACCGGACTCCGCGGAGCGACCGCGCGTTCGGCAATCACGGCATTGCCTTTCGACCGCACCGTCCCGGCCGTGTTCGCGCGGACTCGAGACGGACTGGACGCAACCGGGGTCCTGGGTACCTGGCGGTCTTCATCGAACCCGCAGGGCTACTTGCTGGGATATCGCACCATGGCGCACAGCCCGACCGTCACCACCCTGCCATATTCGGTGGGGCCAGCCATCTTGCAATGGGACCTCTACCCGCTTGCTGGCGGTCGTTACTACCAGTTCATGGTCAGACCGACCCGAGGCTTCGTGGAGGGTTCCTGGGTCAGTTCGACCAACGCTCGCACCAGAGGGATCGCCTACGGCCGCGCCTACATTGCCCTCGGCGACTCCTATTCCTCGGGACTGGGCGCCAAGGAAAGCGCAATCGAATACGAAATGCACTACGACTGCAGACGAACAGGCGCAGCGTGGCCCTTTCAGATGCAACCTGACGCTCAAACCATCACCGCACTCACGGCCTGCCAAGGTGACACGCTTACGACGGGCGTCGACGGAGGCGTCCGCGCACAGATGTCCTACATATCGACGTTCTTCGCGCAGTATCCCAAGGCGCCCCAACTGGTAACGGCGACAGTGGGCGGAAACGACGTCGGCTTCTCAGACAAACTAAAATCCTGCGTCTTCTCGAACTGCTCCTCCAACGAATCAGCATGGTCGGCCGAAATCGGCGGGATGTTCCCAAACCTGCACTCCTTCTACAACGACCTGCGAGACGCCGCACCCAACGCCGATATAGTCGTTGGCGGCTACCCAGTCGTCGTTGACCCAGGCGGCAACAAGATCAATGCGGTTTGTACCCCCATCGGTGACGATGAGAGACAAACGATGCGCCGACTAGTCCTACAGCTCAACGACGTCATACATCGCGCATCACAAACCAGCGTCCGAACAGGTGTTCACAAGACCCAGGTTTGGTCGGCAGGAAGCCAGGTAGTCTCCCGATTCAACAGCCATGGCGCTTGCCAGTACGGCGACGAAGAATGGATCCACTCCCTGAGCGCCGGAGGCGGATCAATTCCCGGAATGAACAGCTTCCACCCCAAACCCGCCGGACAACTCGCTTATGCGTTCGCGTTCGCCGACGCCATCAGCCAGAACGCACAATGACATCGCATCCCAAGTCGGCGGTCTGCCTGCTCGCGAGCTTCATACTCGCCCTGTCCGGCTGTACACCGAGCGCTGAGGACAAGAACATGAACGAGCCCGCTCGGACCGAGTCAGCCGCTGCCGAGCCCGCACCCTCCCTGAACGGAACAGTTCGACCCGACTTAAGGATCGTTGGCGATGAACCCGGCGGTGCATCCGTGTCGCCGGCACCCGCCGAGCCGAACTCCAGTCAGCTAGATCTCGCGGCCTCCGCCGCCCCGTCGAGGGGTGACGCCGAACGAATCGCGATACTCCTCAATCACGCGATCGAGGATCAGACAGCCGGGACGGCTCGAGCGGAAGCGCTAGAGCTGCTAGACGCGAATGCCACCGACGCCGCCCGGGCCACCATCACAGCGCTTCCTGCGTTCCCCGGATCCCGCATGACCGCAGGATCCAAGTCCTACATCAGGTCAGGCGAGAAGAACGGCGCCGTCGAGGTCCGTCTCGTCGAACTAGTCGAAGTCCCCGCACTCGGCACGAGCGAACAGCCCTATCAGCTGTGGACTGACAACACCCTTGTCATGAGCCACGACGGGGACAGGTGGCTTCTGCAGGACTTCCGACGCGAGGTCGCATCAGAGACCCGGGAGTTCAAGGCGGCAGTTTGGAGGACCGTCATGGACATGGGACGCGGATGGCGACGGTTCACCGTGAACACCTGAGGGGCGGGCGGGGCAGCGTCACACCTCACCGGAACGAGCACTCAGCAAGACGCAGGCCGCCACCGTGCCGACGAGGTAGCCCAACAGCAACACGACATAGGACGTCACCGCCATCCATAAGTACTTCGGATCCACCGGTCTGCCGGACCGAGGCGGAACACCACCGGCAAGACAGCTACGGCCACCAGGACGCCAACAGCCGCCGCACCCCACAGACGGGAACGGCGCAGGCGGTATGTCCGGGACGCCCTGAACTCCATTACCACCAGCGGTGTGGCAACGACCCACGCAAACACGAGCCATCCGCCGCTCATGATTGATGCCGCTTGAGACGCGTCTCTGGCGCCAACACCCGATGAGAGCAGCACGGGGCCCGCCGTCACCACCGGACCGAGAATCACCGCCGCCAGACGCGTCCCCCAAGGCAACCGGGCCAGTATTCGCCACACGATGAGGATGCTACGGCCTGAGTTGGGTCACGTGACGACATTTTCGGAGGCTGGATCGCGCTGACCTGCGACGATGTGTTTGGTTAGTGCGTCGGCAAGGCACTAATTCGGCTCTTCACAGATGAGGGTGTAGATCGGGTCGGCGTGGCGATCACGGGATAGGCGTCGAGGTCTCCCGAAGATGGAAGTTCTCACACTGCCCATCTGGAAGACCTCGACATGCCTGACGCTACCTTCGCGCGCCCTGACCTGACCACGTTCTGCCGCCTCGACGAGCTCGGACTCGTCGCCGTCGGGCAGCGCCTCGAAGAGCACAGGGCGGTGCTGGCCTGCCGGGTCCTCGAACCCGACCAGTGGTGTCGCCGTTGCGGCTGCGAAGGCGCCCCGCGGGACACCGTGATTCGCCGGTTGGCGCACGAGCCACTCGGCTGGCGGCCCACAACCCTTGACCTGACTCGGCTCACGCTAGTGCGCACCTTGTTCAGGTGATCTGAGCGAGCGCATCGCGTAGATCGGGCGGTAGCGGGTCTTCGGCGGTGATGGTGTGCGCGCCGAGGCGGATCTCGACTCTGCGGTAGCGCCGGGTGGTGCGGACGAACTTCTTGATCGACCAGCCCGTGCGGTCCTCGATCAGCCGGACGATCGCCAGGGCAGCGAACACGATCGACATGTGCGCCTCGATCGACTCCCTCTTGTGGTGATAGATCGGCCGCGCCCGCAGGTCGTGCTTGGACATCCGAAATGACTTCTCGACGTGCCACAGCTGGTGGTAGGCGCCGATCACGGACTCCGGTGTCGGGTCGACCATGTTGGTGATGTAGGCCTTCAGCGCTGCCACCGCACGGGCCTTGGCTTCGAGTTCGCGGTTGACCTGCTTGTCGCCGCCGGTGAGCTTCACGAACCTGTTCCGCTTCACGGGTTCCTTGCCGGCAACGGCTCGTTCGGCTTTGCCGATCTGGGTGTCGATCCCGTGCAGGGACCGCCGCGCTGAGTCGGCCTTGAAGCGGTAGTAGGTGACCTTGTCGCGACGCCCAGCCGCCTTCTGAACAGGGGTCGCTGGCCAGGGTTGGGTGAAGACCTGGCCGTCGCCGATCTCGGTGCCGGGGTGGTCCTTGCGCCAGGCCTTGACCTGGTACGGCTCCTCGGGGATCCGGGCACCGATGATGTACGACAGTCCAGCGTCCTCGAGCGCCTCCCTGTTGGCCTCTGAGACCATCCCCGCATCAGCCACCACGGTGACGTCAGCGAGGTCGTGGGCGGCCATAAACGAGGTGATCGTCGGCAGCATCGTCTTCGTCTCGGCTTTGTTGCCTTCGAACGCCTCGATCATCAACGGGAACCCAGTCGCATCGGTCAACAGCCCGACGGTGATCTGGGGTTCCAGGCGCCGCTCTTTGGAGAACCCCGGTTCACGGAACCCGTCACCCTCGTGGGTCTCGAAGTACAACGTCGTGACGTCGTACAAAATCAAGCTGGCAGGGCCTAAGGCCGCGCGGGCCGCACACGCAGCAGCCAGCTTCTGACGCCACGTGTCTTGCCCGTAGAGCGGCAGACGTCGCTTGATCGTCGCGTAAGACGCCGCCTTCAGGCCGGTCTCTTCGAGGACCCGCACACTGTCTTCCTTGCTGGTGGGCTCGATGATCCGGGCCAGCACGAGCTGACGAAAGACGTCATCGCCACCAGCAGCCTCCTCGAAGCCGAGGACGTCGTAAGCACGACACAGTGCCTCCAGGAGGTGTCCCATCCGCGAGGAGACAATCTCCAACGGCCCACCCGAAGCAGCAGCCGCGACGACCTCAAGACCTAGATCAAGCTCGGCCTGTCCCTCGGCCAACCGCTGGCCAGCAACTGCCTTGAGAGCCTCGACATCCTCAGGGGTATGGGCCGAGCCGCAATGCTCGATCTTGCGGGAACCACGCCGCGAGGAATGCACAATCTGCACCGCGGTAGCCCCCGAAGAGGTCTTCACCGTCCGCACGTAGGCCACCGCAGCACCCTATGGAGCCCCGGCTAGTGCGCAAATCCGTCACCCCCCGGACACGAACCCCCAGGTCAGCAGACCGCGACCCCACTCAACCCAAAATCGTGAGCCGAGTCAGGATTGACGACATCACCCGCTTCGACGGTGTCCGGGTCCTCGGGGTCGATGAGTGTCCGTGGCCATGAAAAAGTATCCACTGGTGGCCAGGTA
>NZ_JACMOM010000123.1 GCF_014378035.1 Aeromicrobium sp.
GCGATCGCGGCGGATGCCCGCATCGCTTTCAGTGATGCCACGCGATTCGCTGCCTTCTCTGCTGCGGGCTTTTTAGTGCTGGGATTCCTCGCGACTCTGCGCCTCAGCGGGGTGTCCCGCAATCGCGAGGAGGAACTCGCGCCCGCGACCCCGACGAATCCCCGGAAGGAAGGGTCTGGCCGAGAAATCACCTGACATGACCTGTCACGGTGGCTTACGACAGAGCTCCGGTTGCAAGAGCTTCCGCAGGGAGAATGTTGAAGTGACTCGCAATATGTAACCATAATGGGGGTCAACCCGACCCCCCGTTTAGCGGTATGTTTTCGGTAGCCCCTCACGCAAGTGGGGCATACCCGCATTGAGAGACACCCCCGACTGTCTTTCCCACGCGTCGACTACCCGGTCCTCTCGTCTGTTGTTTGTTGTGTCGCCCGCTACCCGGCGGATCTCATACGCGGTCCCTGTATAACCCGAAGCACTACAGGAAAATACCCGATGAATGGCATAACGGTCCCCCGAGCCGAAAAGCAGTACTCAACCCGGCGTACGCCCCGCCCGCGCTCCCTCCCCGCGCCCGAACGGATGCTCCCGCGCACGCTCTCCGGAGTTGCTTGGGCACGCGCCTACCGAACGCGCCTTCGCGTGACTGACACGATCGTCGTTGTTGTCGCCGTCGCCGTCGGCTACATCGAGCGACTCGTGTTCGAGCCGAAGCTGTTCACCGAGAGTGGTTCGCTCCTGCGGTTCGGACTCGGCTCCATGCTCGTCATCGCGCTCTGGGCCATCAGCCTAGACGTGTTCCGTTCGCGCGACCTCAGGGTCGTAGGGATCGGCCAGGACGAGTACAGGCGGATCGTGGCGGCCTGTTTTACCTTCTTCGGCATCCTCGCCATCGTGTTTGTCGTCTGCGGGATCATGAGCGCGCAATGGTTCTTCATCGCCGCCGCACCGCTCGGCACGATCGGCCTTCTCGTGAGCCGCTGGTATTGGCGCAAGTGGCTCATCTATCAGCGCGCGTTTGGACACTTCCTGTCACGCGTGGTTGTCGTCGGCAAGCGCAAGGATGTGATCAAGGTCATCCGCCAGATCAATCGCAACTCTGGCGCGACCTATTCGGTGGTCGGCGCGGTTATCGCCAAGACCGACACGGACTCGGACTCGGACGACGAAGTCCTGCGGGACATCCACGTCCACCGGGGACTCGATCAGGTGGCTGACTTTGCCAGCACGATTGAATGCGACGGAATAGTCGTCGCCGGGCAGCCGACGCGCAGGGGCGACTACATCCAGGACCTCGCCTGGGAGCTCGAGGGCAAGTCACTTGAGCTGATCCTCGCGACGAGCCTGGCGAACGTGGCCGGCCCACGGATCCACTTTCGCCCGGTTGACGGCCTGCCACTGCTGCACGTCGAAATTCCGCAGTTCGACGGAGGAAAGCACGTGGCCAAGCGGGTCATGGACATCGTGCTCGCGGGAATCGCGCTGGCGGTACTCTTCCCCGTCCTGGTGGTCATTGGCATACTTGTGCACCTGGAAAGCGATGGCCCCGCGCTCTTCACGCAGCAACGGGTCGGGCGAAATGGCCAGCCTTTCCAGATCTACAAGTTCCGTTCGATGACCGCTGATGCCCCCGAGCGCCTCGCCGAGCTGCGCGACGCCAACGAGGGCAGCGGTGTTCTGTTCAAGCTCAAGAATGATCCTCGTGTGACGAAGCTCGGGCGCGTGCTGCGCAAGTACTCGCTCGACGAACTGCCGCAGATCTGGAACGTGCTGATCGGCGATATGAGCCTTGTCGGCCCCCGCCCACCGCTTCCCGTCGAAGTTGAGGAGTATGAGGATCGCGTGCGCCGTCGCCTGTACATTAAGCCCGGACTGACCGGAATGTGGCAGATCAACGGCCGCTCAACCCTCAGCTGGGAAGACAGCGTGCGACTCGACCTCTACTACGTGGAGAACTGGTCTGTTGTCGGCGACCTGATGATCATGTGGCGCACCGTTCGAGTCCTCATTGCACCGGTCGGAGCATACTGAATCCCGGCACGGCTGGCAGGGAAACTACTGTGGCTGTTGTGCGCACAATACTGATCGCAAATCCATCAGCCGACGTTTACGGTTCCGACCTCCAGATGCTGGAAAGCGTCTCGGCGATGGTGGGGCAGGGATGGCGCGTGGTTGTAGCTCTGCCAGGCGGAGGCCGACTCGTTCCCCTGCTTGAAGCCCGTGGCGGTGAGGTTCATATCGTCGACTTCCCGGTCCTTCGGCGTGCAAACGCTTCCGTTCGCGGAGTGCTCGCGCTTGCGCGCGATGGCATGCGGGCTCTGGGAAGAATGCGCGCGGAGATGAAGGCGACCGGCGCGGACGTCGTGTACGTCAACACGGTTACACTGCCATGGTGGATTCTGGCGGGAAGACTTGGTCGCCAAAAAGTAATCGTGCACGTTCATGAGGCGGAAACGGAAGATAGGCGCGCGGTGCGCTTCGCCCTTAACTTTCCCCTACTGTTCGCAAACGCACTCATTGTGATCAGTCGGTCAACCCGGGACGCGACCACGGGATCGGTCCCCGGGCTCCGCGGTCGCTCAAACCTCATCTACAACGGCGTTGACAGGCCCCCGGCGCCAACCATTCGTCGCGAGATATCCCCGGGCGGTCCGGTTCACTTAGCTATTGTTTGCCGTCTCTCGCCTCGAAAGGCTCCCGATATTGCCATTGAGGCCGTCGCGATCCTCAGGGACAGGGGAATCGATACTCGCCTCGACATTTGTGGAACTCCTTTCGAAGGCTACGAGTGGTTCGAGACCTCACTTCGCGATCGGGCCGCGCGTGCCGACGTTGCGGGGAGCATCACATTTTCTGGCTATATCTCACCGATCTGGACCGCACTGGATGCAGCCGACATCGTGGTGGCTCCCTCTCTGAGGGAGCCGTTCGGAAACACGGTCATCGAGGCTCAGCTCTCGGGTCGACCCGTGATCGCGTCGGAGGCCCTCGGCCACACTGAATCCATCGCCGACGGCATCTCTGGACTGCTAGTGACGCCTGGTGACCCCACGGCGCTTGCCGACGCGGTTGAGAAGATCATTTCTACTCCGCAACTTGCGGCAAAGCTGGCAAAGGGTGGACGGGATAGCGCCGTCACCAACTTCTCCAGCGAGCGCTACGCGAGCGCTATCGTCTCCCTCATCAATTCGATCGCATCCCGCAAGGCTGTGCCCACAACGAAGCTGAAGACCCGCTGACGACAATGCCCTCAACACGGTCGACCTCCCTCGAGGCGCTCGCACGAGTGATGGGTCAGAAGGTTCTCAGGCCCGGTCGCAGGATCCCGCCCACCCGAGTGCCCGACGAGGAACATCTCTAACGCACCGGACGTGTATCAAAGAGACACTGTGGGTTTCTCACTGTCGGGGATCAAATTCATCCACCAGCTGCTTGGTGCTAACGATGTTCGCCTTGCTTGAGGCGCCGAATACTATCGCCTCGATGTTGGGCTGCTCGCTGATCCACTCGATCGCCTCGCGCGCAGGGATGGCGCCTGAGGCGAAGACCGACATCGCGACGGCCCGAAACCGGTGGCTCTCCAGAACCTCGCGGTATCCCTCGATACCGCCGGACATCCTGAACCCGATTTTATTGATGTTCGAGCAGATAATGGGGTTCTCGATGCCGAGCCTGTCAAGCGTTCCAAGAAGCATCGGCAGGTTCATGGTGATATAGCCAGGCTCTGCGTTGTATCGCTTCTTGACGTGGTTGGCGAATATCGTGAAGGCATCGTCAAAGCCGAGGCCCAGCAGCAGATCGACCACTACGTTCTGGAGCCAGATGACCGGGGTTTTGAGGTCACGGAACATGGTCATCTCGGCATCCACGAGCAGTGTGATCAGGCCCTCGATGTCCTTACGGGCGAGGGAGGCACCGCCGCGGAGCATTGCGTTCATGATGCCCTCTTCCGGAAGGAACTTGCGTACCGCCCCGAGCATGCCGCTCTCGGTCACTGCGTCGGCATACTTGTGCGCGTATGGCATGCCAGGGAAGAACGTGAAGTCTGCGTAGCGTTCCGGGTTGCTGCGCACCCGGTCCGCGACCTTCTCGATGCGCTCGTGCGTGGTGCACATGAAGGTGGTGATGCCCGCGTCGTAGGCGTTGTCGAGCACGGCCATCACAGCATCGAGGTCTTGGAAGCGCATCGCCTGGGCACGTGCCTTCTCCTCAGACATGTGATTCACGCCGAAGAACTGGTTGTCTCCGAAGAGCAGGCGATCCATAGTTCTCGTCTCCGTTGCGTCGGTCATGAACGGCGTCCGAACAGTCCGCGCTTCGGTGTCAGCCTCTCCGCAACAACGCTCTCATCATCCCTCGTCGCCGGGCCGGACTCGGCGTCGATGGTGAGAAGTTCAAGAACCCGGTCGGTGGTTGATGCGCTCGCGAAACTGTTGATGTCGTCGAGCTCGTGGTTCTCGACACGCTTGACGAAGTGGTCGAGTTGGGCGCTGTACTCCTCGCCGCGCAGGTAGAACCAAACGTTCTCGGTCAACTCGGTCGTGTATTTCACGTTCCAGCCCTTCTCGTAGCCCTCGACCTTCGGCGCGCTGTCGCGCAGGAATACCTGCACCTCCTGGCGGTCCGCGCGGATCCTGCCCGCTGTACCGCTGATTGTGATCTGGGTAGTCATCTTGCGATAGGACTCGTCCGACCAGTTGACTGAGAGTTGCGCGCTCACGTTGTCGGGGTAATAGAGGGTGCTGAACACCTCGTCCTCCGTGTTCTCAGAGAACACGCTGCCAAGGATCGTGCCACCAACTCCGACGGGCGCGCCAACGTACCAGCTGAGCAGGTCGACCGGATGGGCGGCATAGTCATACAAGCAACCGCCGCCCTCCGTTCGCTGGCTCCGCCACGTGGAGCCCTTGGACTTCAGCACGACCGGGCCATATGCCTCTGCGAGTATATGTGTGACGCGCCCGATCGCCCCCGTCTCGAGCAGTGCCTTCACCTCGCGGAAAGCTCCCACGAAACGGTTGTGATACCCCACCTGGGTGACGAGTCCCTTCGACTCGGCGAGTGCCGCGAGTTCCTTCGACTCCTTCGAGGTGAGCGTCAGCGGCTTCTCGCAAAACACGTTGAGGCCCTTGTCCAGCGCGGCCTTCACCATCGGTCCGTGGAATCGGGTGGGGGTAGCGATGAGCAGCGCATCCAGCTCGACCTTCTCGAGCATGGTCTCGTAATCGGTGAACGTTCGGAGCCCTGTGTATTTGGAGAGCACGTCGAGGATGTACCCGGTCGAGTCGACCACGGCATCCACCTTCACATCAGGGTGTGCATTGATCATCGCCAAATGGGAGAGCCCCATCTTGCCAAGTCCTACAACTCCGACGCGTATCACTTGCTTCCCTTCGAGAGGTCTGTGCCTGTCGGCGCCAGCAGGCGCGCATCGACGTGGCGGTTGAGAAGGTCCTGGTACTGGCCGCCAATGTGCTCCCAGCTGAACTCCTCAGCGTGGCGGGCTTGGCTCGCCTCTCCCAGTCGCGCCCGGAGGGCGGGCTCACCGAGCAGGCGGGTCACTGCGGCCGCCGCATCCTCTGCCGTCGTGAAGTAGAGCGCTCCGCGGTCGACGACCCAACGGTTGTAGGCATTGTCGTGGGCGATCACGGCATTGCCCGCCGCCATCGCCTCCACGAGTGACGGGTTCGTGCCGCCAACCGTGTGGCCGTGCAGGTAGGCCAAGGCGTGAAAGCGGATCGCGGCAACCTCTGCAGGGTCGTAGATGCCGCCAGGAAAGACCACCTCATCACTGGCGGCATCCATCACCGCGCGGTGGTATTCATCCGTGTCTGGCGTGTACGTGCCGAGGACGACCAGCGTGTGGTCGCGGTGCTCTACCGAGAACCCCTGCACGAGTTCGAGGATCGAGTTCTCGGGAATCGGCCGACAGATCAACGTGAGGTATTCACCGGGCACCAGACCGCGAGCGGTGACCGGAGCGGTCGGGGCCGCGTAGACCGCGTTCGCGCCGTAGGTAATGGTGGTGAGTTTGGAGCGGCGCGCGCGGGTGGCGAGATACTCCTCGATCACGGGGTGGTCGGCGATGAGGTCGTTGCCCACCCAGCAGGCGATGCGCTCGTTGGTCCAGAGGATGCCCTGCTTGACCTTGCCCCAACGAGCACGCGACCATTCGATGCCGTCCATGTTGATCACGTTCGGTATGCGCTTGATGCGCTGGAGCAGGTTAAACACCGCGGTGTTGTAGCCAAAGGTCAGGCATACATCACGAAACTTTGCGGCGTGCCAAATGGACTTGAGGTCGAACAGTGAGGTCCCGAGCCAGCCCTCGCGGGCGACCGGGATATTGATCCGCTCGAGCCCGTTCCAGGTGTCTTCCCACGCGTTACCGGAGCGCGGGACCTGGCAGTAGATGATCACGCGCCAGCCCTGGTCGCGCAGAAAGAGCCCCACGTTCTCGGCCGCAGTTTCGAAGCCGCCGTAGTTGGCAGGCACGCCGTGTGTACCGAGGATGCGCACGGTACGAACGTCGGTGACGTCGGCTTTTCGGGAACTCATGTGGGTCTGCGACTCCAGTCTGTCTCGGAAGCTGTCGGGTACAGCGGCCGGTGTCGTCAACATTGACGGGAGAAATGCAGTCTACGCGAGCGATCTATTCTGCGAAGCTCCCCATAATGAGGGGGTGACTCGGGGTCCCCTGTAGTGTTTGCTGTTGATTTATCCACACTCGAAATACCAGGAGCACCCGATGGCCAACGACAAGCCCGGAACTCCGTCAAAGGACCCGGCCAAGGTCGACGGCGTGAGCCCCTGGACGACGCGTCGAAAAACGGTCATCGGCATCATCGCCGGAATCATCGTTATCGCGATCATCATCGCGGTCGTGATCGTCTCGACAGCCCGCCACACGACCTCGACCATACCTTCGGGATCGAGCACGCCGTCGGTATCGAGCACCGGTAGCTCCAGCCCTGCGCCGAACGCCAGTGGAACGTCGTCCGCGACTCCCTCAGCCGTCCCATCGGCTTCGCCCACATCCGCTCCGATCGCTGGGCCCGGCACCATCAAGCCTGGGCTCACCGCGCAGATCACCAAGTTTGAAGCGGTGAATGGCGTGGCCAAGACCCCGGGCGAGACCTCCGGGCCGTCGGTGCGTTTCACCGTGAGTATCACTAACACCGGGTCATCGGCCGAGTCGCTCGCCACCACGGTCGTGACCGTCAACTACGGGGCCGATAGGACGCCGGCACTCCAGCTCAGCGAGCCGGGCGGAATGGACATGCCCGCGAGTGTCGCGGGTAACGGAACGGCGACGGGCGTCTACATCTTCACGATCCCGGTCGACCAGCGGAACAATGTGCGACTCGAAGTCGACTATTCGGTCAAGGTGCCGCCTCTGGTGTTCCAAGGGGCGCTCCCGCTGTAGGCCCTGCCTCCGTCGCCGGATTGGCGGAGCCCGGCGCCTTGCTTTCTCTGACACGTCGCCGCGAAATGCAGGACGGCTAACTCAGTCGTGCGAAACACCAGCGCGAAGACGTCCATCCACGGGCTGCAGTCGGACGCGGACAGCGAATAAGCATCGGCACCCTCCGGCCGGAGGGGACGCGGCTCTCCGTAAACGGGGATTTGGTCGCACCGGGCAACACCGAGTGCACCAGCGGCGTCTGGGACTCCTGGAAGATCAGCGGGGCTACGGTGCCGTCTCTAAACCAGATCTTGACGGGAACGCTGGGTGGAGTAGGCACCTACCGCAGTACCTCGCGCCCGCGAAGATCACGCCGCATTACTCGCTGCGCTCCGGCGAAGTTGTACACGTTCCCCACGGCGTTATTCACCGCAACGACGAGCGCGGTGAAGGCCGCGTCGACCCCGCCTGGCGTGCTCCTCTAGGACAACCTCACGCGGGTGGTCGCAGGCGGCCGGGGATCTGCTCTCGACCAGCGCCAGAACCTATGTTGCGGGCGCCGCAGAGCCGGCCGTGTGCACCCTGACGGCATCCGACTCGACGGCAGGTCTGCAAACCCCGGGGTGCGTTGGTGTCGAGACTTACATCTCACGCTCGGCCACGAACGCCCGGGTAGCAGTCGTTTACGACACCCTCTTGGCGGGCACTGTGAACCGGTGCACGACGCCGAAGAGCCTCACTGGGGGGCTCGAATACCGACGAAACGGTCGTTTTACTCTCGAAAACCCCCCCCTTCGGGGGTGGAACATGGGCTTTTCTGGAGACATGGTTCTCGGCTACGATCTGCTATGTCGGCAGTCTCCCGAAAGCTGCCACATACCCGATAGAGGACACAATGGGTCAACCCAACCCTGTGTCGACGCGCGGCCGCATTCTCGCCGTAGCGACGACCTTCGCCGTAATCGCTGCTCTTCTCACATCCGTGTCGCCCGCGGTAGCCGATACGGCTCCACCAGTGGCATCCGACCCGTCGACGGTCTCGTCGGACGCTTTGGCCACGCCCCAGATTAACGGGGTCGTCTGGAGCCAAGCGATCGTCGGCAATGTCGCCTACGTGGCGGGCAACTTCACCTCCGCCAGGCCCTACGGCTCGGCCGCTGGCACGAACGAGACGCCGCGCTCCTACTTTCTCGCATACGACGTGACGACCGGCGTGCTGCTGTCGTGGTCGCCGACGCTGAATGGCCAGGTGCGACAGATCGCCGTCTCTCCCGACAAGACGCGTCTCTACGCGGTCGGCGACTTCACCGTGGTCAACGGCGCAACGCGCAACCGCGTCGTCGCCTTCGACCTACCGAGCGGTGCGATGAGCACGACTTTCCACCCGTCGTCGAACGCCACGACCTACGCGGTTGCCGCCACCAACTCCACCGTCTACCTCGGCGGCAACTTCTCAGCGATGGCAGGGGCCTCGCGGGTGGGGACCGCGTCCGTATCGGCATCCGCCGGCGTAGCCACCGCGTGGAACCCGATCCTCACCACCGGTCGCGCATTCGCCATGCAGGTCTCCCTTGACGGCGCCAAGGTCGTCATCGGCGGTGCATTCGTGGCGATAAACGGGTCGGACAACCCCGGATACGGCCTCGGTATGGTCGATGCAACGACGGGTTCCAACCTCCCGTTCGGAACCAACAGTCTCGTTCGCGATGGCGGCGCTCATGCGGCCATCTTCAGCCTCGCGAGCGATGCCGACAGCATCTATGGCACCGGCTACGTCTTCGGCGCCGGCGGCAACCTCGAAGGCACCTTCCGCTCTGACTGGAACGGCAACCTGCAATGGGTCCAGGACTGCCACGGTGATGAGTACTCGGTCGCAGTCCAAGACCAGACGGTCTACATCGCCGGACACCCGCACTATTGCGGCAACGTCGGCAGCTTCCCGCAGACCACTCCCGACTGGACCTTTCACCGTGCACTGGCCTTCTCCAAGCAGGCCACCGGCACGATCACTCATGACCCGAACGGCTACTACGACTTCGCCGGCACCCCGTCGCCAACCCCGCTGAACTGGTTTCCCGACATCAACCTCGGCACTTTCACCGGCCAGTTCCAAGGACCGTGGAGCATCGCTGCCAGTTCGACCTACGTGATTTACGGCGGAGAGTTCACTGTCGTCAACGGCAAAGCACAACAGGGACTCGTGCGCTTTGCTACCAAGGCAGTCGCCCCGAACCTCGACGGGCCGCGCCTCTCGGGCGCCAATCTCATGCCCACCGTGCAGTCCGCGGGCTCGACGAGCATGACGGTCAGCTGGCCTGCCGACTGGGATCGTGATAACGAGTCGCTCACTTACCAGGTCTACCGCGATGGCAAAACCGCGACCGCGGCCTACACGACCACCGTCAACTCCAGGTTCTGGAACCTACCGACGATTTCATGGATCGATACCGGCCTCACGCCCGGCTCAACCCACACCTACCGAGTGCGCGCCACCGACGCGTTCGGGAACAGTGCATGGGGCACCACGGTCTCGGGCACGGTCGCGACCGCGACCACACTCAGCCCGTACGCCGCACAGGTGATCAACGAGCAGCCCACAGACTTCTGGCGGCTTGGTGACGCCGCAGGCGCGACATCTGCCACTGACAGCGTCGGTCGCTACACCGGCACATCCGGCACGGGCGTGACCTACGGCGCGCCGGGCTCCATCATCGGAGACTCCACCACTGCAGCCACGTTCGACGGCACCAGCAACGGCCTCGTCGCATCCAGCGGCCTGGTCTGGGGCAGCAACACGTTCTCTGTCGAATCCTGGATCAACACCACCAGTTCCACCGGCGGCAAAATCGTGGGCTTCGGTAACACCAACACCGGTACCTCGAACAGCTACGACCGCCACGTGTACATGAACCCTCAGGGCAACCTGCTCTTCGGCGTCTACCCGAATAGCGCGCAGGTCGTGCAGTCGGCGAAGACCTACAACGACGGCAACTGGCACCATGTTGTCGCCACCCTCAGCGCGTCGGGCATGCAGCTCTATGTCGATGGGGCTCGCGTGGGCTACAACGCCAGCGTCACCACAGCGCAGGGTTACTGGGGATATTGGAGGATCGGCGGTGACAGCTCCTGGTCCGGGGACAACTTCATCAAGGGTTCGATCGACAACACCGCCATCTACCCGGTCGCACTGACCAAGGCGCAGATCCAGAATCACTACACGCTTTCCGGACGAACGGTCAATGTTCCCGTCGCGCCGGCGGATGCGTACGGCGCAGCGGTCTATAACCTCGACCCCACCCTCTACTTCCGCCTCGGCGAGAGTTCAGGATCGGTCGCCAAGGACTCCGGCCAGCAGGGCAACCCCGGCATTTACGACGGTAACGTCACCCTCGGCACCCCCGGCGCCGTGAAGGGAACCACTGACACCAGTGCTCTCTTCATCGACGGCGGGGTCGCGAGCGGCGCAGCCAGCTCGGGCACGACCACGTACTCGACGCAGGTCTGGTTCAACACGACCACCACGAACGGTGGAAAGCTCACCGGCTTCGGATCGTCGCAGACCGGAAACTCGGGCAACTACGACCGCCATGTCTACATGCAAAACGACGGCACGCTTGTCTTCGGCACGTACACCGGTCAGCTGAACACGGTGACCTCACCGCTGTCGTACAACGACGGCAAGTGGCACATGGTGACCGCGACCCAGTCGTCCGCAGGCATGATGCTCTACGTGGACGGCGTGTTGGTCGGCACCAACCCGCAGACTGGTGCGCAGGACTACGTGGGCTACTGGCGTGCAGGCAACGACGTGACGTGGGGGTCGAACAGCAACAACTTCAACGGACAGTTGGATGAGTTCGCGGTCTACCCGGCGGCGCTCGACGCTTCGACAATCTCTGACCTCTACTCACTGGGCAAGCCGCTCGCGGCGAACATTCCGCCGACCGCCGCCTTCACTGCGACGTCGACAGGCATGTCCGTCGCACTGGATGCCAGCGCATCCACCGACATCGACGGCACGATTGCGACTTACGCATGGGACTTCGGAGATGGTAGCGCGCAGGCACCCTCGGCGACCGCAACCGCAAGCCATGTCTACGCAACGCCGGGTACGTACACGGTGACATTGACGGTGGTCGACAACAGCGGTGGCACTGGCACGACAACGCACCTCGCAACCCCGGTGCACGTCAACCAGCCGCCGGTGGCGATCTTCACTGCGACATCGAACAACCTCGCGGCGACGTTCGACGCGACGGGCTCGAGCGACCCCGACGGCACGATCGCGACCTACGCGTGGGACTTCGGTGACGGCTCGACCGGTGCTGGCGCGACCGTGAATCACTCCTACGCAACGGCGAACACCTACACGGTGACGCTCACGTTGACGGACAACTCCGGCGGCACCACAGTGCTCACCCACTCGATCACGGTGCAGGCGGCGAACCAGCTGCCGATTGCGAGCCTCAGCACCACCAACACCGCGGGGTCACTCACGGTGGGTGTCGACGCGAGCGCATCGAGCGATCCGGATGGCACGATCGCCAGTTATGACATCGACTACGGCGACAGCACGACCCACGGTGCAACCGCGACGAGCACGCACAGCTACGCGGCGGCAGGCACTTACACGATCGGACTGGTGGTCATAGACAACCGCGGTGGAACAGCAACGACTACCAAGGCGATCACGATCACCAAGACCAACGTCCTCCCGGTCGCGTCCTTCACCAACTCAGCCTCGAACCTCGCTCTGGCTGTGGATGCTTCGGCATCGACTGATCCGGACGGTACCATCGCCAGCTACGCCTGGGACTTCGGTGATACCGGAACGGCCACAGGGGTGACGGCATCACACACCTATGCTGCGGCCGGCACTTATACGGTCACTCTGACGGTCACCGACAATCAGTCAGGTGTCACATCGACGACCCGGTCGGTCACGGTCGCTGCGGCACCCGCCAACACGACAATCGCCGAAGATCACTTCGACCGTACCGCGATCTCCAGCTGGGGCAACGCCCTGACCGGCGGTACGTGGACTGTCAACTCAACAGCGAGCTCGAGCGTGGGATCGGGCGTCGGAGTCCAGTCGCACACGGCAGGCGCGACCCGCAAGGCGACTCTCAACTCCACTTCGGTGACTGACGCGGACATCCGCACGGACCTCTCCTTCGACAAGGCGATGACCGGTGGTGGGGCGTTCGCGGGAATCGTGGCCAGGAACGTAGCTACGGACTACTACCAGTCCCGCGTGCGGTTCCTCGCTGACGGAACCATGGCCATCCAGATTCTCCAGGGCGGTTCGACGACACTGGCAAATGCGGTGGTCCCGGGAACATATACACCGGGAACGATGCTGACCCTTCGCACGCAAATCTTCGGCAACTCGCCGACGACGATCAAGGCGAAGGTCTGGGTTGCCGGAACGACCGAGCCGACAACGTGGGCAGTGACTGCCACCTCTAGTGCGGCCGGCCTCCAACTCGCAGGCTCGGTGGGTCTCGTGAGCTACACGGCGTCTACCATTACGAACGCACCCCTGCTCGCGAAGTACGACAACTTTGTGGCCAGCTCCGGCACGGTCGTGACGCCTCCCCCGGCAAACGTTGCCCCGACGGCCGCATTCACCTTCTCGGTGAACGGCTTGGTTGCAAGCCTGAACGCCAGCACCTCGGTGGATCCGGACGGAACGATCGCCACCTACGCGTGGAATTTCGGAGACAACACAACCGGAACGGGAGTGACGGCAACACACTCTTATACGGTGGCCGGCACGTACACGGTGACACTAACGGTGACGGACAACGGCGGGCTCACGGGAACAAAGTCGGACACGGTCGTCGCGACCGCGGTTGTCACTCCCCCGGCCAACCCGAACATCCTTGCCTCTGATGATTTCAATCGGACCGTCACGTCCGGCTGGGGCACCGCGGTGATGGGTGGCGTGTGGACGTCGACGCTGAACGGCAACTACGTGGTCAACAACGGGTCGGGCGCCTTGGTGCTTACCGCCGGTTCGACCCGACGTGCGCTTCTCAACTCGGTGTCGGTGAGGGATGTCGAACTGCAATCGCAGATCTCGGCAGACAAGCCGCCGCTGGCCGGTATGGTCGTGGCCGGCCTCGTCGGGCGCCAGGTCGGGACAGACTTCTACCTCGGACGAGTCCGGCTTCAGCCCAACGGGGTCGTCGGCCTCCAGATACTGCACGGTTCCACGCTGTTGGCCGACACGACGATCGCCGGGCTGAGCTATACACCCGGTGATCTGCTCAACCTTAAGGTGCGCTTTACCGGGGCGACACCAACGACGATCCAGGCGAAGCTCTGGGCCGCGAATGCGACGGAGCCCGCCACGTGGCAGCTCACCGCGACCGACTCGACCGCAGCCCTCCAGGTCGCCAGCCCGGTCGGCGTGGAGAGCTACATTTCGACTGCGTCGACCAACGCACCGATCACGGTTCGCTACGACAACTTCACTGCGAGCGTTCCCCAGTAACCTAGGGTGATCGAGTCCGGGTCGGATTCCCAATCAGACCCGGACTCTTCTGGTTTTCAGCGCACGTCGTCGCAGGGAAGTGCGAGTGAAACGAAACGCCGTCGGGGCTGTCGGCGCGCAGGGCGCGCAGGCTTTTGGCAGCTTTTTTCTCCAGATCCTGGTCGTGCGGTCGCTTGGGCTCGACGGGCTCGGCACCTTCTCCATTCTGTATGGCGTGATGGTCCTCGTGGCGGGAATCCTGACCGGGTTCGTGGGAGACTCCCTGGTCGTGCTCGAGCGGCGCGAGAGAACCGTGCGCTCAGCGCTTCAGCAGTACGCCATCGGACTCTCGCTCATCGCGGGCATCGTCGCGGCGATTGTCATGATCCCGACGGGACTGATCACCCCGCACCAGGCTCTGTGGTTCGGCATCGCGGTCGGCCTCTTCGGCCTCGAAGAGCTCATGCGGCGCCTTCTCATGGCGAACGTGTTGTTCTGGCGGGTCGCAGCAATCGACCTTTCCGCATTTCTGGGCTCCCTTGCGGTCGTCGGTATCGGTGTCCTGCGGCATCGGATCGACCTCGATCTGTTCCTCATGGCCATCGCGGTCGGACAGGTCGTCGCGATCCTCCTCGGAATCGTGCTGCTCCCGCGCGCCGAGCGTTTCGTGGTCGGCTTCGTTCGCGGCGATTATCGTCTGGTCGCTGCCTACGGCGTATGGCGATCGGCGCAACAATTTCTCCGACCCGGACTCCTGACTGTCGTGCGTGCGCTCGTCACCGTCTTCGTGGGACTCGCGGCAACAGGCCTGCTTGAAACGGCTCGGGTCTACGTTGCTCCGGCGATGCTCGTCATCTCCGGGCTGACCTCCTTTCTTTTCGTCAGCTATGCGCGCAACAAAGCTGCGGGGGTCACTTCCCAATTACGCCGCGCCGATCGGTCAGTCGGTATCCTGCTCGGGACCACAACCCTCATGAGTGTCGTATTCCTCGTCGCACTGCCGTTCGTCGGACCACTGCTCTTCGGCACCACACCCCAGCTTCTTGCGGTCATCGGCTGGCTCGCATATGCGGCGTCGGTCTCAGCGGTGACACCGTACGGCGCCTTGGCGGCGGTGGGCGGTCGCCAGGCCCTCGTCTTCGCGATCAGGGTGAGCGACACGCTCCTGTCTGCGATCGCTGTGCTTGTGATCCTGGCCCTCGGGGTGCAGCCATCATTCGCACCGGTTGCGCTCTCTGTCGGCTCGATCGCCGGGGGCCTCGCGATCCGCGCGTTCATCCTCAGGCCGGAAGCGCGACGCGAGCAGGCGATCCGCTAGTCGGCGCCGACTCTGTGGTCGGAGGCGTCCCACCCGAGTAACGCCATGACCGACCCGGGCATGGCTGGCCTGGAGTCCGTGGTCGCGGCGCTCGTGGACGCAGCGGTCAGCCAGGTGCGCTTGCCTGCCGGTGCGTTCGCCAGTTGCGCACCCTGCTTTTCCTGGCCGGTCTCGAGACGGAAGGTCGATAAAGGCGTGTACTGCTTTGCGGTGTTGTGGCCCTGCTCCCAGAGCAATTGGGACTCGGGTTCGGATGCCGACGCCCGTTGGTACGCATTGCCGTTCAGAGTCACCCCCAGCTGCTGCGCCGTGAAGTGACCCGAGTAGTCCTGCACGGACACCAGCGCCGAAATGCTCGAGCCGGAGAACACATTGTTCGAGACGACGATGTTGCCCAGTACCCAGGTCATCGCGGGATCGGAAGGATACCGAGGGTTCTGCCCCGGTACCGTCGGGTCGGTTGCTCGGCGAAGGTCCTGCGCAACCCGAAGGTCAATCGCATTGTTCGCCACGGTGTTGTTCCAGATCTGCACATTGTCGGTATCGTTCAACTTGATGCCGTTTCCTCCGTTGTTGACGACGGTGTTGCCTGCGACGACGAATAAGGACGAGATCTCCATGCTCAGGCCATGCCAGAAGTTGCCATCCATAGTGTTTGAGATGATCTTGCCGTCGTAGACGGACTGGTCGAACCACAGGCCGGGACCGTGATTATGGCTGAAGGAGCTGTATTCGATTGTCAGGTCCCTGCTGCGAGTGATCTTCATCCCCCCGGCCACGGGCGCCGTGTTGAAGCGCTGCACGTTGTTACCGGTCACCGACAGTCCCGCGATTGTGAGATTGTCTGCATAATTGGCGTTCACCCCGATCATTCCGTTGTCCCTTGAGGTGATATTGCGCAGCACAGCGTCCGCGGCCCCGAGAAAGAGTCCGGTGGTCGCGTTCTGCTCGATGTCGAGATCCTGCAGAGACGCTTTCGCGGCCTCGATAGTAACGGCACCGAAACCGGGCAATGGGGTCGCGTAACGACGCACTCCGAATCCGCGCAGTACCGTTCCTTCCGCCTGAACTGCGAGCGCCTTCGTCTTATCGCTGGCGCGGACCTCGTGGCCCTTCGGATCGGATCCGAGGTAGAGCCGGTGCTGCACGTAATCGACCGCGAACGTGTCCGCCTTAACCGCGTTCGCATCTTTCACCTGGACCAATGGCTTGTCGTCGATCCAGACCTGGTCGGGATGCGCCGCAAGGGGGTACTTCGGATTCAAGAAGTTGAAGGAAGGGAGGGTGCTTTCCGGCGCACCAGTGGTGTACGTCGGACTCGAATCGAATTGCGCCATCCACCCTTCGGAGACCCAGATCGATCCGTTCGCGACCCAGGACGACACGAGAGTGCTGCCGTCGAACCACACGGCTTCGTTCGGGTAGGACTCGATCGTCACCGGCGTGCCCTCGGGGACGGTGACATTCTGGTGGTAAGTCCCCGCCCGGAGCACGATGGTCTGGCCCGGGTGTGACTGGGATATCGCGTACTGGACAGTCTGGTACGGCGACGCTTCACTGCCCTTCCTCGAATTGCTCCCGCTCGGCGACACAAAGAGCGAGTCGGCGGGCACCGGGTAGCTGGTCGACCCGACGGTCGGCGCCCCCGGAGCCGGACCAGTCGTGTCGGAGACCGGAACGGCCACGTCCCGGTGGCCGGGCTCGACTGGGATCCTCGACTGGAGGCCCGGAAGCGCGACAAGAGGGACGAGTGCGACGAGGACGATCGCGACCACGGCGACCACCAGCGCTCGGCGAAGCAACCGCCGAGGCCGTGCGTGGCGACCACTCGGCTGGTGTGGCTCACCTATGTGGGTCATCGGTGCACTTCCGGGTATGCGAATGCGGCAGCGATTCGACTCGCGTGTGCCGGGAGCTGTCGGGTCAGCTCCGTCCCTATCTTCCCAGAATCCCCGGTATGGGGGTAACCAGTCCAGAATTCGCAACGTTCTGAATGGTAGCTTCGATGTTTCAGGTTGCTTTGCTCTACCCGACGAGAATAGGACTTGATGGAACAACAGCCTTACCTGCAGATCTTCCTCGAACGCTGGGGTGCCCTCGTCGTTGGTGCCCTCGTGGGTCTCAGTCTCGCGCTCGGTATCAGCGCCTCGATCCCTCCGACCTATGAGGCCACGTCGACCTCGTTCCTCACCGTGCGCTCCACCACCGGGACGCTGCTAGAGCGTTCGCAGTTCGCCCTTGCCCGTATCAGTTCGTATCCCGAGCTAGCTCTCAGTTCCGACGTGCTGTCGAAGACGATCTTCGATCTCGGCCTCAGCCAATCGGTGAAGCAACTCGCGAATTCGGTGAGCGCGACCAACCCGCCGACCACCGTCCTCCTTCAGATCGCGTCGAGCGCAACCGACCCGGAAACGGCCGCCGCGATATCGAATTCGATCGCAGCGAACCTCTCGAACACGGTCTCTGAGTTGGAGAACTCGTCAACGGATAACCGCTACGTCGTCTCCCTCGAACTCCGGGACAGGGCGCAGCCGCCGACATCGTCCTCCGCGCCCCAGCGTGGCATCATCCTGGGCCTGGGAGGCCTCGGCGGACTGGCCCTTGGTCTGATCGCGGCAATCGTCTGGGCTCGTTTCGACACGACGGTCCGAACCGCAAAAGCCGCCCGGCGAATCTCCGGGCTCCCCGTAATCGGCGAACTGACAAAGCCATCGCTGCCCTTCGCGAGATCCCGGACGAGAAACAACGATCGTACGGAGGCCGCCCTCCGCGAGACCCAGTTGACCATTCGGCAGGCGAACGGTAACGAGCTCCCGCGCCTGCTTGCGCTCGTTCCCGCGAGCCGCGCGGCGGCACGAATCCAGACCCGTATTGGACTCGCTCGTTCCCTCGCTATGACGGGTCGCTCGGTGGTTCTGGTCGAAGCAGACTTCGATGGTGGCATCAGTGCTACCAACCCCGAGGCACTCTCAGCGGAAGGGCTCGCCGAGGTGCTCTCTGGCACCCGATCAGTGCGCCGAGTCGTGCTCAAATCCGATTTCGGATCGTTCGACCTGCTCGCTCCTGGACTCCCGGCGAACGCCCCGAAGGAGAATGTTGCCGAGCACAATGTTCTGGGCACCGTCCGGCAGCTCGTCGCGGAGTTCGACCTCACCGTGACACAGCTCACCTCAACAACGCGGCCAGCGACGCTTGAACTCATCGCGCCGTATGCGGACGGCGTCGTCGTACTCGTTTGTCTTGGTCGCACCCGCGCTGCAGATCTCGCCCACATTCTCGCTCGTCTTCGACTTCTGGAGATCCGCCCGCTCGGAATCATCATGACAGGGGTGCCTGTCTTCCGACGCAGCGACCTCGTCTCCGAGTGGCTGCCCGGAGACTTCAACGAGGTGCCGCGCACACCGGCGCGCAAATGGGATGATCTCGCCCTGCCTGCGACCGCCAGCGCTCTGGCGGAGCCAGAATGGCCCGCTGCACCTATTCCAGTCGGACCAGCGGCCAAGATACCTGCGGACGAAACAGTGATCGCGGACTCCGTGCGAGTATCACCAGCGCCACCGAAACCACTTCGTCCCTCCACTACGCGCAAGCCGCGTACCTCCGCCACGACTCGCTCCACAACCTCGGCCACATCGAGAACCCGGAATACAAAGCAAGCGGCGACGGCCGCCACCACGGCAGCTGTGGCGGCTCCTGAAGCCGCACCGGAGACGTGACGGCCTCGACGGAGACGGTGAATTCCGTCCGGAGAGTGTGGGTGGCGGTATTTGCTGTCATGACGCTCACGGTCGTGAGCGTGGTCCCATGGCGGGTCGGTGACATCTACGCCGGTGGCATCGATCCCGTCGTAATCGGCAAA
>NZ_JACMOM010000124.1 GCF_014378035.1 Aeromicrobium sp.
AGGCGCCCGACACACCGATCGTCGCGACCGGCGACCCCGACGGGCTGCACCGCGTGCTCGCCAACCTGGTCAGCAACGCCGTCAAGTACACCGCGGACGGACGCACTGTCACGCTCACCCTCATGCACACCGACGACGGCGTCGTCTTCCGCTGCGCCGACCAGGGCATCGGGATCTCCGAGGGGGACCGCGCCAAGCTGTTCCAGGAGTTCTTCCGCTCCACCAACCCACAGGCGGTGGCCGAGCCCGGCACCGGCCTGGGTCTGACAATCGTCAAGCGGATCGTGGAGCGGCACGGCGGGCGGATCGAGGTCTCCTCCGAGCTCGGCCGCGGCAGCACGTTCACGGTCACCGTCCCCGCCGCCTGAGTCACGCGGCCTGCGCTCGGCCCGCGGAACCCGGCCTGGACCGGCCACCGGACCGGTCAGCCCTGGCCGAGCCTGGCGAGCAGCAGCGTCGCGGCGAGCACCACCCGCTCGAACTCCGCGAGGTGCAGGACCTCGTTGGCGCCGTGGGCGCGGGTGTCGGGGTCCTCGACGCCGGTGACCAGCACGCTAGCCAGCGAGAACGCCTCGAGGAGCTCCGTGAAGGCCGCGCGCGCTGAGTCGTACGCCGGGCCGGTGGCCTCGGTCCGGGTGGCCTCGCCAGTGTCGACGATGGTCACCGAGAGCTCCGCCCCCCACGCGACGTGCTGCTCGAGGTGGCGGGTCAGGCGCTCGACTCCGATGGCAGTGGTGTCGCCGGGAAGCGATCCCTTTATGGAGATGGCCGGTGCCCTCGCACAGCGTCGACGAGACCGACCGATGCCGCCGTACGTGGTTCCCTCAACGGTGCGGGCCAGGTAAGTGCTCTTCCGCTTGCCTGGGTGGTGTCGGTCCTTACCGGCCTTCCTGTTGGTAGCGCTCGGCGAGGGAGCGGCAGGCGTCTTTTGAGCTCCCTAGGCTCGATGACGGTGAAGTCGGCGTCGAAGGTGGCAAGCAGGCCGACGACACCGGCCCAGGACCAGGCGCCGAGGGTGAAGCGTGCCTGGGTGGGGGTGACGTATTCGACGACTGAGCCGCCCGGCGCCCATTCGGCGACGACCTCGGGGGTTAGGTCCATCAGGACGGTGCCGAGGCACGGCCAATCCGCCGCGGTGTCTCCTCGGTCGTGGGTGATCGTGACGTAGCGGGCCACGTCGGGGTCTGGGAGTTCGCGTCGCTCAAACGCGGTGCCGGTCGGTGACAGGGCGTGGATGCGGTCGAGGCTGTAAATGGCCCAGGCCTTGGTGTCGGGGCGGTAGGCGACGAGGACCAGCGGCCGGCCCAGATGACCACGTGGTGAGGCTCGACTCGAAGCGGCGCCACAAAATCGGCGTCTCTTGGATGGGGGCGGCGGCCGTCGGGGGCGAGGTAGTAGAAACTCAGTATGCGACCTTGGCGGACGGCCGAGCCGACGGCCGTGAGCGTCTCCGAGGCGATCGGTGGCGCGGCGAACTCCCAGTAGTTCCGTAGGGCCGTCAGGTTCATTGAATCGGCTTCGGCTCGAAGGCGTGCAGACATGATCTGCTTGATGCTGATCAGAGCCCGGGCGACCGCGTCGTCGATGCCAGACACGCTGCTGGGAGCGGTCTGGAGGGCGACGGCGACGGCGATGGCCTGCTCGTCGTCGAGCAGCAGCGGGGGCGCCTTGCTGTTGTCGCCGAGTCGGTAGCCGCCGTCTGGGCCCTTGACCGCGCGGACGGGGTAGCCGAGCTCTCCCAACCCTTGGTGTCGCGGCGCAGGGGTCGGGTGCTGACACCAAGCCGCTCGGCAAGCTCTTGACCCGGCCAACTCGGTCGGGCTCCGAGAAGCGAGAGCAGTGTGAGGAGCCGCGAGGAGCTCGTGGCCATCCCGATCACCTCCCTCGTCTGAAGGTAGCGGACGTTCGGTGACCACTACCCCTGTCACGGTCGCTACATGACCGCAACCACGACGCCACCCCCCGCCAGCGCAGCATCGCCGTCGCGACTCTCCGGCGAGGCCGGTGGGATCACATTGCTCGTAATCCTCTTCGCATCATTCATGGACCTGCTGGACGCCACGATCCTCACTGTCGCCGCACCGGCGATCGCGACCGACCTTCAGGCAAGCCAGGCTCAACTGCAGTGGATGCTTGCCAGTTACGTGCTCGCGCTGGGATCGGGGCTGATCACCGGCGGAAGGATCGGCGACGACTACGGCCGGCGCCGGGTGTTCCTGGCCAGTCTCGTCGCTTTCGCCGTCGCCTCGGGGGTCTGTGCGCTCGCGACCAGTCCGGAAATGTTGATCGCGACCAGGGTCGTGCAGGGCCTGGCCGGTGGGCTGATGGTCCCGCAGGTCTTCGGGATCATCCGCTCCTCCTTCGACCGCGCGGGCATGGCCAAGGCGTTCGGCGCCTTCGGTGCGGTCCAGGGCCTGGCCGCAGTGGCTGGTCCGCTGCTGGGCGGGTTCCTGGTCGAGGCTGATCTGTTCGGGCTGGGCTGGCGGACCATCTTCTGGGTCAACGTACCGTTTGCCGCCGTCGCGTTCGTGCTCGGCATGAGGGTCCTGCCGGAGTCCACGAGTGAGCACCGGGCTGTGCTGGACGTGGTGGGTGCCGCGCTGTCCAGCCTCGCGGTGTTCTTGGTGCTGCTTCCTCTCGTGCAGGGCCGCGACTGGGGATGGCCGTGGTGGGGCTTCGGGTTGATGGGTGCCGGTGCATTGCTGATGGCCGGGTTCCTGCGCTACGAGGGGTCGCTGGTTCGCCGCGGTCGGCAGCCCGTTCTGGATCCGGCGCTGCTACGGGTGCGCAGCTTCACCGCCGGGCTGCTGGCCTCGGTGTTCTTCTTCGGCGCGATCGGTGCGCTGTTCTTGACGCTCTCGATCTACCTGCAGATCGGTACCGGCCGTACCGCCTGGCAGACCGGCCTGGTCATCCTCCCCTACGCGATCGGCTCCATCCTCACCTCTGGTGTCGGCATTGCGCTGGCCGCCAGAGCCGGTCGTGCGCTGCTGGTCAGCGGGTCGTTGATCCTGGCCACCTCCCAGGTGCTGCTCTGGTACCTGGTCCGCGACGGTCAAGATCCCGGCTACTGGATGCTGGCGACGGCTATGTTCGTGGGCGGTCTCGGATTGGGGTTGGCTGCGCCGATCCTGGTCAACGTCGTGCTGGCCGGCATCCCGAGTCAGGACGCCGGCGCAGCCGGAGGTGTGCTCTCGACCGCGATTCAGATCGGGGCCGCCGCCGGCATCGCCGTCTTGGGAACCATCTTCTTCGCTGCCCTGGACAACCCAGGAGCGGGCAGCTCACGGCTGGGCGTGTTCGGCGACGCCTTCGCTGCGGTGATCTTGGTCGAGATCGGTCTCTACGTGCTGGCCGCCATGCTCATGTTGCTGCTTCCCAAGGCGGCGGCAGCCGAGCCCGGCGAAGATCCTTCGACCGCCGACGTGCCGGGGAATGAGACAGGAGCGCCCGCATGACCACCGATCGCCGAACCGATTACGCCCGGGCGATCGTCGTGCGCGGGGCGCGGGTGGACAACCTGCGCGGTGTGGACGTGGACATTCCCAAGCGCAAGCTCGTCGTCTTCACCGGCGTCTCGGGATCGGGCAAATCCTCGCTGGCCTTCGACACCGTCGCGGCGGAGTCCCAGCGGATGCTCAACGAGACCTACCCGGCCTTCGTGCAGAACCTGATGCCCCACCTCCCGCGTCCCGACGTCGACCAACTAGAGCACCTCAGCGCCGCCATCGTGGTCAACCAGACACCGATGGGCGCGAACCCTCGCTCGACGGTCGGCACCGCCACCGACACCGTCGGCGGCCTCCGAATCCTCTTCGCCCAGCACGGCACACCGACCGTGCCGGGACCGCTCGCACTATCGTTCAACGACCCCTCAGGAGCGTGCCCGGCCTGTGAAGGGACCGGCCAGCAGGCGACCCTCGATGTGCACCAAATCCTGGACCAGGCCCTATCGCTCAATGACGGCGCGATCACCTTTCCCAACTTCGGCGTTGACTCGTTGTTCTGGAAGGTCTACGCCCGCTCGGGTCTCTTCGACAACGACCTGCCGGTCGGGCGCTACACGGCGGCGCAACGGAAGAAGCTGCTCACCGGCACCGGCCCGAGCGTGGACACCGGCTCCCACCCCATGGCCTACGAGGGAGTCCTAACCAAGATCGAGCGCCTATATCTGAGCAAGAGCGAGGAGTCACTCAAACCCCGGCTCCGGGCCGCGGTCCAAGACGCCGCCACTGTCGAACCCTGCGCAGCTGCCAAGGCAGCCGAGTCAACGCCGAAGCCCGGGAGTGCCAGATCGACGGACACAACCTGGCCGACGCCTGCGCCATGCAAGCAAGCGACCTCGCGGACTGGCTCAAGAAGCTTGACCTACCGACACACCTTCGTCCCCTGCACAGAAGCGTGGTCTCCGCCCTAGGCAACATGGCCAACATCGGGCTTGGCTACCTCAGCCTGGACCGCACCACCGGCACCTTGTCGGGCGGGGAGGCCCAACGCATCCGAACCGTCCTCCACCTGGACTCCGCGCTCACTGAGCTCACTTACGTCTTCGACGAACCCGCCGCCGGACTCCACCCCCACGACAGCAGCCGCGTCATCGAACTGCTACACCGGCTGCGCGACAAGGGAAACAACGTTCTGGTCGTCGAGCACCACCCCGACGTCATCCGCGCCGCCGACCACATCATCGACCTCGGACCCCACGCCGGACTCCACGACGGACGCATCGTCTTCCAAGGGACACCCAAGGCACTTCAACCGCGCTGACACTCTGACAGGGCATTACCTCACCCGTCGGCAGCCGATCAAGACCGACGTGCGCACACCCACCGGAACGCTCTGCATCGACCACGCTGCACGCAACAACCTCCGAGACGTCACCGTCGACGTGCCACTGGGCTGCCTGGTCGCCATCACCGGCGTCGCCGGAGCCGGCAAGACCTCCCTGCTGGCCTGCCTGCCCCGCAACGAGAAGGTCGCGGTCCTCGACCAGACCCCTATCCGCGGCTCACGCCGCTCCAGCCCGGCCACCTACTCCGGTGCCCTCGACGACATCCGAGCCGAGTTCGCCGCCGCCAACAACGTCAAGGCCAACCTGTTCAGCCCCAACTCCGCCGGAGCGTGCGCCAATTGTGCCGGCCTCGGCGTCACCTTCACCCCCACCCCGCTCGGGGACGACGTCACGGCCACCTGCGCCAGCTGCCAAGGCGCCCGCTTCCAACAGGAGGCCCTGAGTCACACCCTGCGCAAGAAGACCATCGCCGACGTCCTCGACATGGCTATCGAGACCGCGGCCGGCTTCTTCAGCGACTCCCCAGCAGCCGACATCCTCAACCGGCTTACCGACGTCGGTATCGGCTACATCCACTTGGGCCAACCCCTGACCGACCTGTCTGGCGGAGAACGACAACGCCGGCGCCTGGCGATCGAAATGGGACGACAGGCCCCGGTCTACGTCCTCGACGAACCCACCAACGGCCTCCACCTCGCTGACGTCGACAATCTCGTTGGGGTCTGCGAGTCCCTCATCGAGGGCGGCGCCAGCGTCATCGTCGCCGACCATCACCGCGACCTCATCGCACGCTCCGACTGGGTGATCGACCTCGGCCACGACGCCGGCCACGACGGTGGCAGCGTCGTCTTCGAAGGCACCCCCGCCGACCTGACCCGGGCCAAGACCCACACCGGACGCGCACTGCGCGCCAGCCACGCCTGACCCACCCACCAAGAAGGAGAACCACCATGCCCGACAGATCCGGCTCCCGCATCGACCACCTCAACATCGCAGTCCCCGAACTCGAGACAGCCGTCAACTTCTACGAGCCGGTGCTCGCCGCCATAGGGATCACCAAAATGCTCGAGATCCCCGCCCAACCCGACCAAGACATGCCCGCCATGACCGGCTTCGGCTGGCCAGACAGCAAGCCCTACTTCTGGCTCGTCGACCACGGCACCGTCGGCACCAACATGCACCTGGCCTTCACCGTCGACACCCGCGACGACGTCCACACCTTCTACACCGCCGCCCTCGCCACCTCACGCGAGGCCCCCGCAGTCCATCCCGAGTACCACGACGATTACTACGGCGGATTCGTCACCGACCCCCACGGCATCGACCTCGAGCCGTCTGCCACCACCCGCATACCCAGTAAGCACTCGGGGCTTCGTTACAGCAACGTAGAACCCGGCCTGGCTGCATCGCGAGCGCTTTCGTTTCGCAAGCCGATCCTCCTGTGGCACGCTCCACGTGCCGATCCTGAACCCATTGCCGATCCGCCGAGCGTCACGCCCGTTGGCCGAACCGGGCCAGGCAGTGCCACAACCACTTGACCGCCTGAGGATCGTGGTCTCCGGCCCGGGACGCCGCCGCCAGTCTTGCCGGGGTGATCTCACCGCCGAGCTGACGAGCCAGCCGCACCGGCGCGGGGCCGCGGTAGCCGGCGTCGATCGCGTCTGCCGTGACGCGGTAGCCCGGGTGCTCCTCGACTGGGCAACTGAGCCGGACGAGGACCTCTGCATGTTCTTCACGATCAGTGGGGTCGAGGACCAACGCCTCGACATCCCGCCCGATCACTAGCGCGCCGTGAACGTGCGCCTCGACGTAGTCGTTGAGAGGGTCGTCGAGCGGCAGGTCAGCGGCAGAGTCGGGCAGGCCGCTTGGATCGAGGATCTTGGCGTCGGCCATCTGGCACAGCTCCTCAAGCCGCTCCGGGCCGCCGACCGCCTGCGGTTCGTAGGCACTGTCGGGCCAGCAGAAGGTCGCACGTTCGACCACCTCTGGCCGCAACCTCAGATACGCCGAGCCGAACCGCGGCGACGCGCCGTAGGGGTCGTCGTGGCGGTTCCAGGCGCCGTACACGGGCCGGGCCGCAGGGACCGCGTCGTCGTACCGTCCCTCGAAGATCCTGCTCTCCCAACTCCAGCGGTCGCCGCCCGGATGGGCCGTGAGACCACCATTGGACGTGCCGGTCTGCCACTGGCTGAAATACATGCCGGACACTGCGATCGCCTCGAGCACAGTGCCACTGTCGAACCCCCGACCCGGGTGGAAGTGCAATACGATCCGCGACGCCACGACCTCAGCGTAGTCACCGCCGACCGCAAGCCGATCGCCCAACGGGAACAGACCAGTCAGCGATCGGCGATCGGCGCTCAGGCCCAAGCCGCTCCGCACAACCTTGCGCTGCGGCGTTCAGTGCCTGACTGACTGACGCGACGTTGATTCTGCGGAATGGTTCTAGGGCCGGCTGAGCGAGAACCGGCAGCCCGCAGACCTGAACCGATCGCCCCGAATCGGTAGCGTGCAATGCATGCCCATCAAACTGGAGAACGTCGGTATCGCCGTCCGCGACCTCGAACCCGCGATCGCCTTCTTCACCGATCTCGGGCTGTCCGTCCTCGGCCGTGACACGGTCAGTGGCGAGTGGACCGACACCGCCGTCGGCCTCGACGGCAACCACGCCAACATCGCCATGCTCCAGACGCCAGACGGCAATGGGCGCCTTGAGCTCTTCGAGTACATCCACCCCGACGCGATCGAGACGAAGCCCACCCGGCCTAACGAGATCGGCATGCACCGCGTCGCCTTCTCGGTCGACGACATCGACGAGGCCCTCGAGATCGCCGCGAGGCACGGCTGCCACCCGCTGCGCGGCGTGGCGACCTACGAGGACGTCTACAAGCTCACCTATGTCCGCGGCCCCAGCGGCATCATCGTGATGCTCGCCGAGGAGCTGAACAAGGGCTGACCGCAGGTCGATCCCGCTCCGGCGCGCGTCCCGCGCGACCATCGTTCAACGAGCAGCGGACCTGCGTGTCGTCAAGGGCCCTCAGAGGCCGTAGGGCTTTCGGGCGTTGAGCACAGCGGTGTCACCGGGCCAGTCCCAGAACCGTCCCATCTCCGAGCGTGTGGTGAGCAGACTGTTGAGATCGTCGACGAACTGGCCGAGCCTGTCCCCGAAGAGGTGCGGTGCGGCGTACGACATCGACAGGTAGCCAGAGATGACGCCGTCGACGTCGCGGGTGATGTCGAGACGGCCGGGGGCGTGGACCGCTGTCGGCTCCCCGAATCGGGTCTTGGCCAGCGAGACCTCCCAGCGTTCCGACGAGTAGTTGCTGGCGGGACGAATGCCCGACCAGCGATCGGGTCCCAGGTAGCTCGTGATCAGCTCCTGCACCTCCTGGTCAGGAATCGGCGGATCGCCCGTGCCGGTCGGCGCAGGCCCCGCGTCGAGGTCGTGGCTGATGAGGACGAGCGCACTGCCCGGCTCCACGAGGTCATAAACCGCCTCGGCGACCGGCGTGCGGGCGACCCGGTGGAAGAACTGACCGAACGTGACGACGCGCATCGGCGAAAGGTCGAGCATCCCGATGTCCTCGGCTCTCGCCTGGCGCACATCGAGCGGTACACCATTGTCCGAAGCATGCTGGCGCGCCTCAGCGATCATGTCCGGGTCGGGATCGATCGCGGTCACCCGCTCGAACAGCGGCGCCAACTGGACCGCAAGGACACCCGGTCCGCATCCCACATCCAGCAAGTGCCCGGCTCCGTCCAAACCCAACTCTCGAGCGAGAACCTCCCCGAGCTTGGCGGAGTACGGCGGCCTCCCGACAAGGTAGTGCGACGCGCTTCCGAGGTACTAGCTTGGTCGTAGTCCACGATCAAATAGTGCCATCGACTCCGAGAGTCTGACCGACCCTTACCAAGCCGTACGACTGCCAGCTGTCCCGCGAGACGATCGACGAACGGGACCGGGTGTTCAGCCTCAATGCGTCGCCGCGGGAACGAGATGATCGGAGCATGAGCGACGACCGCGGGCACCTTCGCGCAAGCTTCGACTCGGCTGCCGACCTATATCAACGAGCCCGGCCCGAGTACCCGGCGGCGTTGTACGACGCGCTGATCGAGACCGCCGAGCTGAATGCAGGCGACCGGCTGCTGGAAATCGGATGCGCCACCGGTAAGGCGACGCTGCCCCTCGCGCGCCGCGGCTTTCGCATCACCTGCGTCGAGCCCGGCCCGGCGCTGGCCTCCGCGGCGCGACTGAACCTGTCGGACTTCCCAGACGTCGAGGTCATCGACAGTGCGTTCGAGTCATACGAAGCGCCGAAAGCTGACCGGTTCGACCTCGTTTTCGCGGCCACGGCTTGGCACTGGCTCGACCCGGCGATCCGATACCGCCGTGCCTGGGAACTGCTCGTGCCGGGTGGACACCTCGCGTTCTGGAGCGCCACCCACGTCTTCCCGAAGGACGGCGATCCGTTCTTCGCTGAGTTGCAAGAGGTCTACGAAGAGATTGGCGCGGGTCTGCCGGAAGGTGCGGTCTACCCGCGGCCGGGCGAGTTGCCCGACGAGCGCGAGGACATCGAACGAAGCGGCCTGTTCGGCGACGTCGTAGTGCACCAGTTCGACTGGGAAGTCATGTACAACGCGGAGGGCTACCTGAGACTGCTCGACACCTTTTCTGGCCACATCACGATGAGGACAGCGCAGCGAGACCGTCTCTACTCAGAGATCCGTCGCCGGCTTGGAAAACGAGTGGATGGGAGCCTTCGTCGCGGCTGGGGTGCCGCTCTTCACGTCGCCCGGCGACGAGCCGCGCCGGCCTTCACGTAAGCCGAACGCTGACCGGTGAGTAGCAGGATTCGGATCTGAGGCGTGGTTGGTGTCCCGCACGGGTTCGTCCTACGGGACCCAGCAAGGAATCCAGCGCAGGGGATTGTGACCTGGTCTGGTGCCAGCGTGTGGATCTTTGCCGCGCCACACAGGTCGACCCAGCGGCCCAGGCGCGAGACTAGTCGCGCGGGTACGGGTCAATCGATCAGTCTTGCGAGGAGCTCGAACGACTCGTACGGCTGGTCGATGTCTCCGAAGTGGCCGCCGTCGCGCACGATCTGGGTGCCGCCGAGCCGTTCGAACATCGCTCGACCTTGCTTGTCGTCGCAGCCGTACGGATCCTCGCGGGAGTTGATGAAGTACAGGTCACGGACGTTGGCCCGTATCGCCGCCCAGTCGTAGGCGTCCTGAAGGACAGGTTCGTTCTCGGCGTTGGGCTGGGTGCAGTAGCCGGCGACGAGGATGGCCTGGTCCACGCCCGTATCGATGTGCTCAAGGAGCGCGAGCAGTAGCGCTGCCCCGCCCGAGTGGCCGACAAGCACGGTGTTCGCATCGAACGTGTGGTTGGCCAGGACCTTCGGCAGGAATGTGGTGATCGATTCGAGGTTCAGGGCGGGATAGTGCGGCGCCTCGACGGCGTAGCCGCGTTCGGCCAGCCGCTTTCGCAGCCATGGGAGCCATACGACGTCGGGATGCGCGGCGGTTCCGTGGAAGAGGATCGCCTTGCGGTTCACGGGGTTGTCCTTTCGTGGTGCTATGGAAGGCTTCGTTGGAGCTTCAGAACCGCGGTGAGCGGTTCGAACAATGTAAAGCGCCCGCTAGGTCGCCGCTGACTTCGATCACCGCCAGCGGATCGCTCTTCGGAACACCGTAGCGCCGCGTATTAGGCTCCAACGATGGACAAACACGAGGCATTGGCCGCTTTCCTCGGCGACTGGCACGCCGAGGGCACCTCCTACGGTGGCAAAGATCAGTCGGCTAGCAACCCGCATGCTGGAGCGACAGCCTGGCGAAGCAACCACACCGCGCGATGGCACTCCGGAGAGTATTTCGTGGTGCAGGACGAGCGTGCCAACGGCCCCTTTGACACACTGAGTCTGTTGGGATGGGACGCGGAAGCCGAGCGCTACTTCGCTCGATCCGTAGAGAATCACGGCTTCGCCAGGGACTACACGATGACGGTCGAGGACCAGACCTGGACGCTCACAGGCGAGCACGAGCGGGCCACGTACGCGTTCAGTGTGGACGGCCTGACCCAAGACATCTCCTGGGAGTGGAAACCCGGCGATACCTGGCTGCCACTCTGCGATCGCACTGCCACGCGGATCGATTGAGCTTTCGCGCCGTGTCGCAGATCGGAGCGCTCGTCGGGATGCCGGCCGCACTGGGCACAGGCATCGCCGGCCGCGACATCGGCCTCCATCATTCTCAGCGCGCACCGCAGGGGCCCGACGATCCGATCGACGTCCGCGGCGAAGTAAGCATCGGCCGTGACGGCCATGAGCCGGTCCCAGGGGACCGGGAACGTCTCCGGCCCGCCAGGTCGCGACGACTACGTGATGTCCGTCAGCGAACGCTTGGGCGGTCAACCCTGACAAGCGGCGCTCCGAGTCGTCGCCTGGTAGCTGCCCGGGTGGACGCCTTACGGATCGCGCACTATATTCAACGCATGTTGAATATAGTGGCCATTGAGGCCGAGGACCTAATCGTGGTCCGCGGCGACAAGCTCGTCATCCCCGGACTCACTACCGCGATTCCAACCGGCTCCGTCACCGGCCTGCTAGGCCCGAGCGGGTGCGGCAAGACCACATTGATCCGCGCGATCGTCGGCATCCAGATCATCAAGTCCGGTCGCGTGACTGTGCTGGGTAGCCCAGCAGGCACCGTCACAACGCGTCGGAAGGTCGGCTACGTGACGCAGTCCTCGTCGGTCTACCCAGACCTGACGGTCAACCAGAACCTCCAGTACTTCGCCGCGCTTGCCGGACAAGACGCCGCAGCTATTACCGAGGCGATCGCCAACGTGGGTATGAAGGCCGACACGCGGTCGCTGACCGGGAACCTCTCCGGCGGTCAGCGCACCAGGGTCTCGCTCGCCGCCTCACTGCTGGCCGATCCCGATGTCTACCTACTCGACGAACCGACCGTTGGGCTCGATCCGATGCTGCGCCGCGATCTGTGGAAACTCTTCGCGGGCCTCGCCGCCGACGGCAAGACCCTCCTTGTGTCGAGCCACGTCATGGACGAGGCCGGTCGCTGCGATCGCGTCCTGCTGATGCGCGGTGGAAAGCTCGTCGCCGACGCCACACCCGATGGGCTCCGCTCGCAGTCCGGCGAGGACGACCTCGAACGAGCCTTCCTGGTCCTGGCCGAAAGGGAAGTCGCATGACCCGCACATTCGCCACCGCCAAGCGCGTCCTCCAGCAGCTCAGCCACGATCACCGCAGCCTCGCCCTGATCGTTGTGCTGCCCTCGCTGTTGCTCCTGCTGTTCAAGTACGTGTTCGATGGCAATCCCACGACGTTCAGCCGCATCGGGCCGCAGATGCTCGGCATCTTCCCGTTCGTGATCATGTTCCTGCTGACCTCGGTCACGATGGTCCGCGAGCGCACCTCGGGCACGCTCGAGCGACTCCTGACCACACCGTTGAAACGCGGCGAGCTGATCCTCGGCTACGGCATCGCCTTCGGCCTCGCGGCCCTGGTGCAGTCCCTCGTCAGCTCGGTCGTCGCGATCTGGCTCCTCGACATGAACGTCATGACGCCATGGGTCGTGATCCTGTTCGCAGTCGTCAACGCTGTCCTCGGCACTGCCCTGGGACTGCTCATGTCGGCCTTCGCCACGACCGAGTTCCAGGCCGTCCAGTTCATGCCCCTGGTCGTCATACCGCAGATCCTGCTGTGCGGCCTGATCGCGCCGCGCGAGTCGATGGCGCAGGTCCTTGAGTGGGCCTCGAATGTGATGCCCCTGAGCTATGCGACCGACGCCTTGACCCTCGCCATACTCACCCCAAGCATGAGCTCGGACATGTGGGTCGACCTCGCCGTGCTCATCGGGTGCTTCGCGGCCGCAATCGCACTCGCCTCCTTAACCCTGCGCCGCCGGACCGCGTGACAACGGCGCAAGGGCGTGGTCGCGGCCGCCCATCGGGCAGCGCCTGCGAGGACACCCGGGAGCGGATCCTTGCCGTCGCCCGAGAACATCTGGCCGCCAAAGGCTTCGCCGGCTCGTCGATGCGCGGTATCGCCCGTGACGCCGGCGTCGACCCAAGCCTGATCAGCCACTATTTCGGGGACAAGGCGGGCCTCGTCGTCGCGACGATGGAGCTGCCGGTCAACCCGCTGGAGAGGATTGAGACGGTTTTCGACGGCCCGCTCGAGGACATGGGCACCCGGCTCATCCGCACCTTCCTCGACTCCTGGGACCCGCATCGCGATGTGTTCAGCGCCCTCATACGCACGACGCTGGGAACCGGCGATCCGGCCGCGACACCGATCCTGCAAGTCGTACGCAACGTCATCGTGACGCGGTTGAGCGACCGGATCGGCGGCGACGATGCGGAGCTTCGCGCGACGCTGATCGCATCCCAGCTGATCGGTTTGGCGTCGCTCCGCTACGTCGCGCGGCTCGAGCCCGTTGTCGACGCCTCAGCCGAAACCGTTGCCCGACTGTATGGGCCCGCGCTCCAGTGGCTCATGTTGAATCGCCCCTCTGACGGAGGCTCTCAATCCATGGAGGATGAGAGTTGTGGCAGCACCGAGGAAGTACGGCGATGAGCTGAGTGAGCGCGCGACTCGGATGGCCGACGAGGCGAGGCAAAAATTAGACATCGAGGGCGGCGACAACGCGCCGCAGTGGGCCAGGGTCATCGTCGGGGCCGACCCTGTGGCCCGAGTGCTCGCCGCCGATGAGCCCCTAATACCGCTCCCGGCCCTTGCTACGCGTCAGAGATCGCGTCCTCCGCTCCCGAGCCCAACTGCTCGGACCAGCGCTGAGCGAGCTCAGTGACTAGGTGAGCGACTAACCCCTCGACCTCGTCCGCCCCGACGGCGGCGCAATGTGCTGCCTTCGGGTCTCCATCACCCGGTTCGCGGACGAAGACGTCCCCGCGTTCTATCGACAGCTAGCCGCTCGCGACGCACGGTGGCCCCAGCATCGTGGTTTGGTGAGGACGACCGGATCTCCCGGCTCAGCTTCGGCCACCCGAACCCGTCCGACTTCGCCGAAGCTCTCGCACGACTGGCCGCTCTCCGAATGAGGAACGCCCTACGGCCACGATCCAGACGGAAAAATCATGGAGCCGAGCTCGTCCCACAAGGGATCCTCTCCGGACCTCGCGTGCGGCCAAAGGGGGCTCGAAGCGGCCAGAGCTGGCGGCTTGGGCGGGTGACGAGCGATGATCGTGAGCACTGACCGACGACCAGGAGCAGCGCATGCGCGTCACGCAGATCATCGCCGACCTTCACGTGACCGATCTCAAGGCAGCCAGGGGGTTCTACACCGACTACCTCGGGCTCACCGAGGAGGAATTCAACCTGGGCTGGGTGGCGCGCTACACCTCCCCGGACACCGGGATCACCCTCCAGTTGATGACCCGCGACGTCACCGCCCCTGAGGACCCGGTGATCTCGGTCAAGGTCGACGACGTCGAGGCTGCCTATGCCCAGGCACAGGAGCGCGGTTACGAGATCGTGCATCCGCTGACCACCGAGGAATGGGGCGTGACCCGCTTCTTCGTCCGGGCTCCGGACGGCAACGTCCTCAACGTCGTGCAGCACCACGACTGACCCGGGAGGCGCCGGTCAAGGAGCTGTGGCTGCGCCCAGCCACAGCCACCGCGTACGGGCTTCGTCCGTGCGGCGTCGAGGACCTCGCGAACTCGGACGGGACCTCCGCCCTTTCACCGCAACCCGGAAGGGGACTCCCTGCGGGACGACGTCGCCTTCACCGATGGCGGGCCGGGGGGCGCCGCACGGGGTTGGTCCTGTGGGACGCGCTTCCTGCGTGGTCGTCGCGTTCTCCGGGCAAACGGCCAGGGCATGGCGGGACTAGAGCTTTGTGAGCGTCTCGTGGAGGTTCCAAAACATCGCGGGAGGCAGCGGCTGCCCCAACACCGCCGCCTCCAAGTACGTCAGGTGCACGCACCACCCCACGCGATAGGACGGAAGTAGCGGCCCCAGGCCTTCGTGCACGAGACGGAGCGTGGTCTCGTCCCCCGCGTCTTCGAGGGTGATCTTCACCATGGAAGTCGGCTCGTCGGGGAAGCTCCAAGTGAACTCGATGACGCGGGGACGGTCGCGATGTCGCAGCACCGAACTGCACAGGTAGCCATCCCCGTGGTCGATGACGACATGGTCAGCGGTGCCGAGATCGCCCTCGATGACGGTCCCCAGCCACTGAGCGACCGATCCTGGATCCGTGATGGCGTCCCACGTCTTTCCCAGATCGCAGGCCACCTGCCACGTGAGGACGAGGGTGTGGTCGTTGCTAGCAATCTCACCAAGGGACATGGGTCCACGCTAGCCAACCTCGCCGGCCTGCCTCGACGACTGACAACCTCAACCATTCGCTGGCGGAGAGCCCGTTGGGCGAGATGGATGTGGAGGAGTCATTGACGATGACGTCAGGTGAGTGACGGGCGAGGGGTTTCTAGAACTTCCCGACCGCCAGTGCCTCGGTGCCCGGCCGAGGAAGGCCACAAGGCGATGGCCTCGCGAAGCGTGCCACAGCCGGATCGTCACGCGAAGCGTGACCACAACGGGATCCCCATCTGGCATGCGGTCCCTACAGTTGCAGGTGGAGGCGCGGTGCGTCGCCGAGGTGCGCCATGACGTCGGCTGGAGGCTCGCCCGAGGACCGCGCCGAGCCGCTCGACTGCGATCGAGCGGACCTGCTCGGCCTGGGCCTTGGAGTCCTGCCGGAGGCCGGTCGCGGCAGCGGGCAGGAATGTCTGGGACGGGAAGATCCGGTCGGTGTTGCTGGTGACCGGTACTACTGTGACCACTCCGCGGCCGACCCGCGCCGCGATTGAGTTCGCTCG
>NZ_JACMOM010000125.1 GCF_014378035.1 Aeromicrobium sp.
GCTGTGGAGAACATCGAGGTCGCCAGCGACCCGAAACACCCCAATCGGTTGCTGAAGAACAGCAACTCAACCAACCAGCCGCTTGGCGAGACCCTTGTGGGCCTCCGACGCGCGCTGCTGCTCACCAGCAAACGCGCTGACGATGACGACCGCCCCGGTCAGTGCAGGGATGGCCCACTGAAGCAGACGAAGCTGGCGTTGTGCAGCAGCGACCTCCGGGGGCGTCGACGCCGCGGGCTCGGTGCCGGAAACCACGGGGACGTGGGTCTGCTCGGACACCTTGCGGCCGAGAACCCGGCTGTAGGCCGTCGCTCCCAACGCGGCAGCGGTGAGGCCGGTCTTGACCAGCGCCATCGAGGCCACGCCCTGCTGCTTGCCCAGTCGCTCGCTGTTGCCCTGCAGCTGGCCGATGCTTCCGATCACGTGCGCCCCGATGGCAGCCGCGTTGATCGGGGTCCAGCGGTCCCAGCCGGCGTTGACCACCGCGCCGGCGTCAGCGGCATTCCCGGCGGCAGACGCTGCCGGGTTGAGTGCCACGGCATTGGCCAGGGTGCCACCGAACCAGGCTGAGAGTCCGATGTCGTGCAGAGAGCGGGAAACGGTGTTGAGAGCCACGAAAACCTCCAGTTGAGTGTGAAGGAGAGATACCCGCCTGCCCCATCGTCCAAACCCTCCACGATGTGGAGGGCGTGCGTTGCCTGACCGGTCTACCCGGCCTTCGACTTCCCCTTGCCGCCGCCGCCCTTGACCTTGCCATCGCCGCCACCACTGTCTCCGCCGACGACACCACTCTGTGGGGCGACCGGCGCAGCGACAGTCGGGGCCACGGCAACGGCGAGGGTGATGGTCGAACCGGAACTCAGCCGGCCCGATCGGTCGACGCCCACGACCGTCCCCACGCCTGCTGACTGAGCAACGGTGTCGCGCTTGACCACCAGACCGAGACGCTCCATCGCTGCCGATGCCTTCGAGTACGACATACCGATCACGTCGTCTGCCGCCACGCGGACCTTGCCCGACGCGACGCTGATGGTCACGACCTTGTTCGTCGGCGCATCTGACCCCTTCGCCGGTGACTGCTTCGTGACCTGGTTCGGGTCGGCGTCCGCGACATCGACCGACCGCTTCTCGACGGTGAAATCAGCGTCGCGCAGCGTGCGAGCCGCGTCTGCCGCATCCATGCCGACGACACCAGGCACGGCCGTGTCATCGGCACCCACGGCTTGCACGCCCATCAGTGCGAGCGCGGCCACCACGACCCCGGCCGCCCCGAGGAGCAGCGCCCGCCTCCGCGAACGATCCGGCGCTTCGGGCGTCACCGGAGCCACCGCGGTGGCTGGGCCCTCCGGCTCCGCGACCTTCACCACCGGGGCATGTGCCGCCGGGATCGTCAGTGTCGTCGGGATGTCGACCGGGCTGAGTGGGCCGGTCGCTGACGCCATGTCGGCGACCACGTCGGCCGAGGCGGGCCGGTCCGCGGGGTTCTTCGCTGTGAGCGCCTCCACCAGCGCACGGACGTCGGGCGGCACCTCCTCGCCCAGCGGAGGAACGTCATCGTGGAGGTGAGCGAGCGCCGTGGCGATGTGCGAGTTTCGGCGGAAGGGCGACTGGCCCGACAGGCAGTGGTGAGCGACGACACCCAGGGAGTAGAGGTCAGACCGGCCCGTCGCGGTGCGTCCAGAAGCCTGCTCAGGGCTGACGTAGTCAGCCGTCCCCAGGATCGTGCCGGTGGCGGTGAGCGGCTCACTCGTCTCGGACAGTGCTATGCCGAAGTCCACCAGCACGGTGCGCGAATCGGGGGTGAGCATGATGTTGGCGGGCTTGAGGTCGCGGTGGATGATGCCGGCCCGGTGTGCTGAGTCGAGGGCGTCGGCGACCTGCGCGACGATCGACATCACCTCGCTCGGGCTGATGACCCCCCGCTCACGGATGACCTCCGCCAGCGAGACACCGCTGACGTACTGCATGACGATGAAGGGATTTCTGTCGTCGCTCGACCGGTCCTCGTCGTAATCGAAGATCTGGGCGATGCCGGGATGGTGCAGTGCCCCGGCCAGCTGGGCTTCCGACTTCATCCGCAGACGCGAGACATCCTCCGACGGTCCGCCGTTGTGCAAAAGCTTGATCGCCACGGTGCGGGACAGCCGGGTGTCGCGGGCCCGATAGACCCGCCCCATGCCTCCGGATCCGAGGACGTCGTCGAGCTCGTAGCGCTCGTTCACCAAGGTGCTCACCGGAAAATGGTAATGGCTCGAACGGCCTGTGTCCGGCCGAGGCACGACGACGTCAGGGGTGAGGAAGCGTGGGCCGATCGGACGGCGGGATCTCACGGACGGAGTCAGGGAGAAGCGGTGGCGGAGGCTGCAGCTCCTGTCCCTGGTGCTGCGCCGCCCGCTCGATCGCGCGTCGGCGCGCATCGGGCCGATCGGCGATCGGCGCCCGCACCGGCGGCCGGCTGCTGGCGCTCGGCGAACCCACCGTGGGCGCTCCTTCTCCAGTCGGCACCCCGACCCGAGCGACCAGCCCGCCCACGATGACAGCGGACAACAGACCGAGGACCGCCAACGCACGCGTCACGAGTGTCCCCTTCCGATCTGCACCACCGGCCACGTCAACCTGGTGTTCTCGATCCTCATGCGGCTCGTCCGACTCAGCAACCCGAATACGGACCACGTGCGTGGTGCTCGCGAGCCCGACTCCGTGTCGCCTCGCAACCAGTTACCATGAACTAGTTCTTTCGGGCTAGGTTGTCCCCCATGTCTGACGCAATCCCCATGGTCTCGATGCACGGAGTGCAGAAGTGGTTCGGCAATCTCCACGTCCTGCACGACATCGAGCTGAACGTCGCCCCGGGCGAAGTTGTCGTCGTGATCGGGCCGTCCGGCTCGGGCAAGTCGACGTTGTGCCGTGCGATCAACCGACTCGAGACGATCGAGGACGGCACCATCGCCATCGACGGCACGCCACTGCCGGCTGAGGGCAAGGACCTGGCCCAGCTGCGCGCCGACGTCGGCATGGTCTTCCAGTCGTTCAACCTGTTCGCCCACAAGACGGTGCTCGAAAATGTCACCCTCGGTCCGATCAAGGTGCGCAAGAAGTCGAAGGCCGACGCCGAGAAGCTCGGAGTCGCGCTGCTCACCCGCGTGGGCGTCGAGTCACAGGCGTCCAAGCTCCCCGCCCAGCTGTCCGGGGGTCAGCAGCAACGCGTCGCCATCGCACGAGCACTGGCGATGGACCCCAAGGTCATGCCCTCCGACGAGCCGACGTCGGCTCTCGATCCCGAGATGATCAAGGAGGTGCTCGACACCATGGTCGACCTCGCACGTGGCGGCATGACCATGATCGTCGTCACGCACGAGATGGGTTTTGCCCGCACCGCCGCCGACCGCGTCATCTTCATGGCCGACGGCCGCATCGTCGAGGAGAACACTCCCGAGGAGTTCTTCGACCACCCGAAGAGCGACCGCGCCAAAGACTTCCTCAGCAAGATCCTCACCCACTGATCCCACCAAGGCACGGCACATCGAGGGAAAGAGATCACATGTACATTCGCCAGGCGAAATGGGCGGCCCTTGCCGCCACTGCCGTACTCGCGCTCTCGGCCTGCGGCAACGCCGGCGAAGAGGACAAGAACCCCGTCAACAACGCGGTCGAGAAGAACGCGGCCAGCAAATTTGAAGACGGCACCCCCATGAAGGCGCTCGCAGAGGCCGGAAAGATCAAGATCGGCGTGAAGTACGACCAGCCGGGACTTGGGTTCAAGAAGGCCGGCGACGGCATCCCGGTCGGGTTCGACGTCGAGATGGGCAAGCTCATCGCTGCCAAGCTCGGCATCAAGGCCGACGACGTCGAGTGGGTCGAGACGATCTCGGACAACCGCGAGCCGTTCCTGCAGAAGGGCACCGTCGACCTCGTGATCGCCTCCTACTCGATCACTCCCGAGCGCCGGCAGGTCGTCGGTCAGGCCGGTCCGTACTACGTCACGGGCCAGCAGCTGCTGGTCAAGAAGGGCAGCGACATCAAGTCGGTCGCAGACGTCAAGGGCAAGGAGGTCTGCTCGGTCACCGGCTCGACCTCGCTCGACCAGGTCAAGGCCAAGGGCGCCAAGACCCGCGGCTTCGAGACCTACTCACAGTGCCGTGACCAGGTGCTCGACGGTGCTATCGGCGCCATGACGACGGACGGCTCGATCCTGCTCGGTTACGCCGCCGAGAACCCCGACGAGCTCGAGGTCGTCGGTGACCCGTTCTCCACGGAGAACTACGGCATCGGCTACGCGAAGGACAAGCCCGAGCTGTGCCAGTTTGTGAGCAAGACGATCAAGGGCGCGCAGGACGACGGCGACTGGGCCAAGGCCTTCGAGGCCACGCTCGGCAAGTCAGGGGTCGAGACCCCGGCCCCGCCCGCGATGGACGCCTGCGCCTGACCCGATGACTGCGTCGGGGGCACCGATCGGTGCCCCCGACGCGGCCGTTCCACCGTCACGAAAGGAGAGTGAACCCCTGTGCAGATCCTGATCGACAACGTCGGGACGCTGGTCGAGTCGTTCTGGATGACGCTCCGGCTCGTGCTCGTCGCGGGTGCGTCGTCGCTGGTGTTCGGCACCGTGCTCGCCGGCATGCGCATCGGACCGGTCTCGGTGCTCAACAGGGCTGCGTCGCTCTATGTCACGGTATTTCGCAACACCCCGTTGCTGGTGCTCCTGCTGCTCGTGATCTTCGGGCTGCCCAAGCTGGACATCCGCCCCGGCTACTTCTGGTTGAACATCCTTGCGCTCACGCTCTACACCTCGTCGTTCGTCTGCGAGGCAATCCGCTCGGGAGTCAACTCCATACCCATCGGCCAGGCCGAGGCGGCCCGATCGACCGGCCTCGGCTTCAACCAGACGATGCAGCACGTGATCCTGCCGCAATCGTTCCGCGCCGTGGTGCCGCCGCTGGCCAGCATCCTGATCGCTCTGACCAAGAACACCTCCCTCTGCTCGATCTTCGGCCTCACCGAGGGCACCGCGACGATGAAGGCCCTCCTCAACAACAATCCTGCGCAGCTCTGGTGGATCTTCCTGGGCATTGCGCTCGGTTACATCGTGATCGTCGAGATGATCTCCTTGGCGGCTGGCGCACTCGAACGCCGATGGAGGATCTCCTGATGGCCGCATCAGTGCTTTTCGACGCCCCAGGGCCCAAGACGCTCGCGCGCCACCGCGTCTACACACTCATCTCCAGCCTCGGCCTCCTGGCCACTGTCGGACTCGTCGTATGGCAGCTGTCGCGCAAGGGCCAGTTCGCGGCTGACCTCTGGGAGCCGTTCGTCACCCCGCGCATCGTCAACGTGCTGCTGGAGGGACTCGGCAAGACCCTGCTGGCGGCACTGTTCGCCATCATCGGCGCACTGGTGCTCGGTGTGGTGCTGGGCTCGGGCAAGCTCTCGGCGCACCGTGTGCTGCGCTGGCCGAGCTGGCTGTTCGTGGAGTTCTTCCGCGCCGTGCCGCTGCTGATGGTCATCATCGCGACGTGGTACTTCCTCGGGCCGACGTCGGGCAGCAACGCGCTCGTCGCACTCGTGGCCGGGCTCGTGCTCTACAACGGTGCGGTGTTTGCCGAGATCTTCCGCGCCGGCATCAACGCGGTGCCGAGGGGCCAGGCCGAGGCGGCGTACGCCTTGGGCATGCGCAAGTCCATGGTCATGCGCATCATTCAGCTGCCGCAGGCCGTGAGGATCATGCTCCCCGCGATCATCAGCCAGACCATCGTGGCACTGAAGGACACCAGTCTCGGCTACGCCGTGCTGGCCCCCGGCCTGACATATGCCGGCAAGCTCGTCTTCGGTGAGTTCCGCAACACGATCCAGACCGCGTTCGTGCTGGCAGTCATCTACATCATCTGCAACCTGCTGCTCAGCATGCTGGCCACCTGGGCGCAGAAACGACTGGGTGGTGAGTCGACCATCGACCCCGCGGCAGCGGAGGAGGCGGGAAGCAACGACCGGGACACCGGATCAAGCCAGTACGCCAGCCCTTAGCCCCAATCCCGGCCCTGCCCTCAGTGCTTGGGCGTCACCCATAGGTGGATCGTGCCCTCGACCGTGACGGTGCCGTCCTTCGTGACAGCCCTCACCGTGACGGGCACGTCGGGCGCATTGGCCCAGTCGGCCTCGGTCGTCATGGCGGTGCAGGTCAGCGATGTCGTCGACTTCGCGAGATAGCTGACGTCCATACCCTTGGGCAGCCAACGCATCTCGGCTGGGCAGGTGGCCTCGGCGAGCAGACCCATCGCGGCCTCGAGACCGTTGCATGCCGCGATGGCGTGCACCGTACCGATGTGGTTCTGGACCGAGCGTCGCTTGGGGATCAGCACCTGGCCGAAGTGCGGCCGCATCTCCTGCACGTGCGGGTGGATCGACGCGAAGTAGGGCGCCTTCTGACCGAACGCGATCGAGAAGATGCGCTTGCCCTGGGGCAGGGCGGTCAGTTTCGTGTACAGATCCAACGTGGACGGCATGCGACAACGTTACTAAGGAGTAACTTCATCAGACGACGGCACCCCTCACGCACAGGACATCCGGGAGATTGCTGCGGATCTCCGACCATGTGCCGCCCTCGTCGTTGCTCGCCCAGATGGCGCCGTGCCGCGTGCCCAGGTAGAGGCCGACGGCGTCTTCCTGGTCGGTGACGAAAGCGTCGCGCAGCACGGCGGTGTGCGCCTCGGCCGGTAGCCCGGGGCCGGTCTCGTGCCACGTGTCGCCCGCATCGTCAGAGCGCCACACCGCCGGCTTGCCCGATGGTGGGAATCGCTCGATGTCGGCGACCAGCGGGAACACGAAGATCGTGCCGGCCTTGTGCGGGTGCGCCACGATCGGGAAGCCGAAGTCGGCCGGAAGGCCGGCGGCTATCGAGCTCCACGAGCGTCCGGCATCGTCTGAGCGGAACACTCCCCCGTGGTTCTGGGCGTACAGCCGGTCGGGGTCGCCTGCATCGATGGCGACCTTGTGCACGCACTGGCCGTACTCCGGAATCTCGACGGGGATGAAGTCTGCGCCGATGCCGCGGTTGTAGGGGTTCCACGTGTCGCCACCGTCCTCGGTGCGATAGACACCGCCAGTCGACATGGCAATCGTCACGGTGTCGGGGTCAGTGGGATGAGGAATGATCGTGTGGACGGCCTGCCCACCTCCGCCCGGCGCCCAGGTCGGACGATGCGGGTGGTCCCAGAGGCTGCGCACGATCTCGAAGGTCTCACCCCGATCGGTCGAGCGGAACAACGCAGACGGCTCGGTGCCGGCATAGACCACGCCATCCTGGCCGGCAGGTGCCGGTCGAAGCTGCCAGACCCTCTCGACAGAAGCGCCAGCGCCTTCGGGAAAGCGGACCCCTCCACCTTTGGTCTCGTCCCACGACCGCCCAAGGTCGTCGGAACGAAATACCTGCGGACCCCAGTGCGGGCTCGTGGCTCCGGCGAGCAACCGGACGGAACCACCTCGCGTGTCAATGGCTGCCGAGTAGATCTCCTCCATCGGGAAGAGCGGCTTGTCCCACTGCCACTGCACACGGTCGGCGTCGGACCGGCCGATGAAAAGCCCTTTGCGGGTACCTGCCAGCAGAATCATCTCGGACATGCGATGTCGCCTCCATAACTATTCCTAACTGGAACAGTAGTCTAGGACTGTGACCGCCAACCTGTCTACGACGTCGTATGCGCTGCTCGGACTTCTGGTCTTTGACAGCACCACGTCGGAGCAGGGACTGACGGGCTACGAGCTCAAGCAACGGGCCGACCGCACACTCCGTTTCTACTGGGTCTCCCCCGCCACGAGCCAGATCTACACCGAGCTCGACCGGCTCAACCGGCACGGCTACGTCGACGCCATCGACGACACCTCGGGCAAGCGAAACACCAGACGCTTCCGCATCACCGGAGTCGGACGGGACTCGCTCACCACGTGGCTTCACACCTCGGAGCACGACTTTCCGATCTTGAAACACCCGATAGCCCTCAGGCTCCTGATGGGCAGCCTCATGGGCCCCGGAGAGGTCGAGTCGATGCTCGACAGCTATGTCGAGGCTCTCGGTGCACGTCGCCACGAGCTCGAGGCGGTGCGCGACATGCTCGGTGACGACGACTCGGTGGCGTATCCCGCTCGCGTCGCCGAGTGGGGACTGGCCTACTACGACTCCGAGGTGGAGATCGTCAACAAGCTTCGCAAGGATCTCTGACCCGCCGTCGCCAGAGGAGTGAGATCGGCTGAGCTGACGCCCACCCACCGCATGTCACCGGCTGTCGAGTGCCTGGGCCTGCGCGCCGAGCTCGTGGCGCACGACCTCGGATGCCATTTGCCCGGAGTAGCCCTTGCGAGCCAGCATGCCGATGAGGCGACGGGTCTTGGTCTTGTCGTCGAAGCGCGACATCGAACGCAGCTTGACCTGCACCAGTCGATGCGCAGCCTCGAGCTCGACATCGGGGTCGAGCTCGGACAGGACCTCCTTGGAGATGTCGTCGTCGACTCCCTTGCTGCGCAACTCCATGCCCAGCGCGCGGGACGACAATCCCTTGCTGCGCTGGCGCGACTGCACCCAGGCCCGGGCGAACTCCTCGTCGTCGATCAGCCCGGCCGCGTCGAACTTGATGAGCGTTGCCTCCACGACCTCCTCAGGCACCCGCTTGCGGATGAGTGCCTGAGCGAGGTCGCTTCGACTGTGTGCACGCTCGCTGAGCTTGCGGACAACGAGCTCCTTGGCGAAGCTCGCGACGTCGTCCGGCGTCATGTCCTCGACAGGAGTCCGGGGCATGGATCAGAACTCGATGTCGCTCGGGGGCGTCTTGACCTCGTCGACCGGCTGGTCGACCTTGGCACCGATGCCCATGTGCTCCATGATGCGCTTCTCGAGCTCGTTGGCGAGGTCAGGATTGTCCCTGAGGAACTTGCGGGAGTTCTCCTTGCCCTGGCCCAGCTGATCGCCCTCGTAGGTGTACCAGGCCCCGGCCTTGCGCACGAAGCCCGTGTCGACGCCCACGTCGATCAGGCTGCCTTCGCGGCTGATGCCCGTGCCGTACATGATGTCGAACTCGGCCTGCTTGAACGGCGGGGCGAGCTTGTTCTTGACGACCTTGATGCGGGTGCGGTTACCGACCATGTCGGTGCCGTCCTTGAGGGTCTCGATACGCCGGACGTCGAGGCGGACCGAAGCATAGAACTTGAGTGCCTTGCCGCCCGTGGTCGTCTCGGGCGATCCGAACATGACACCGATCTTCTCGCGCAGCTGGTTGATGAAGATCGCCGTGGTGCCTGAACCGTTGATGGCACCGGTCATCTTGCGGAGCGCCTGGCTCATGAGCCGGGCCTGCAGACCGACGTGGCTGTCACCCATCTCGCCGTCGATCTCGGCCCGAGGCACGAGTGCGGCCACGGAGTCGATGACGATGATGTCGAGGGCGCCCGAGCGGATCAGCATGTCGGCGATCTCGAGGGCCTGCTCACCACTGTCGGGCTGCGAGATGAGGAGCGCGTCGGTGTCGACCCCGAGACGCTTGGCGTACTCGGGGTCGAGCGCGTGCTCCGCATCGATGAAAGCGGCGACCCCGCCGGCCTTCTGGGCGTTGGCCACCGCGTGGAGCGCGACCGTGGTCTTGCCCGAGGACTCGGGGCCGTAGATCTCGACGACACGACCGCGGGGAAGCCCGCCGATGCCGAGCGCGA
>NZ_JACMOM010000126.1 GCF_014378035.1 Aeromicrobium sp.
CGTTGCCGACCAGCTCGGCGTCGAGGCGGTCCTTGACCAGCCGGGCGGTGACCTTGCCGCCCTTGGTGCGCCCGACCAGGGGCGAGGTGTTCGTGCCGATGGTCATCGAGATGGCCGGCTCGTCGACGTGGATGAGCGGCAGCGCGACCGGGTTGTCCGGGTCGGCGAGCGTCTCGCCGATGGTGATGTCCGGGATGCCGGCGATGGCGACGATGTCGCCGGGGCCGGCGGACTCGCCGGGCTTGCGCTCGAGGCCCTCGGTGACGAGGAGCTCGGTGATCTTGACGTTCTTGACCTCGCCGTCGCGACGCATCCAGGCCACCTGCTGGCCCTTCCGCAGGGTGCCCTCGTGCACCCGCACCAGGGCGAGGCGACCGAGGAACGGCGAGGCGTCGAGGTTGGTCACGTGGGCCTGGAGCGGCGCGCCCTCGGTGTAGGTCGGGGCCGGGATCGTGTCGAGGATCGTCTTGAAGAGCGGCTCGAGGTCGTTGCCCTCGGGCATCGAGGCGTTCTCGGGCTGGATGAGGCTGGCGATGCCGGCGCGGCCCGAGGCGTAGACGACGGGGAAGTCGAGCGCGTCCTGGCTGTGGCTCTCGTCGAGCAGGTCCATGAACAGCTCGTAGGTCTCGTCGACGACCTCGGCGATGCGGGCGTCTCCCCGGTCGGTCTTGTTGACCACCAGGATCACCGGCATGTCGGCGTTGAGCGCCTTGCGCAGCACGAAGCGGGTCTGGGGCAGCGGGCCCTCGGAGGCGTCGACGAGGAGCACGATGCCGTCGACCATCGACAGGCCGCGCTCGACCTCGCCACCGAAGTCAGCGTGTCCCGGGGTGTCGATGATGTTGATGGTCACGCCACCCTCGGGGGCCCCTGGGCCGTTGTAACGGACAGCGGTGTTCTTCGCGAGGATCGTGATGCCCTTTTCTCGCTCGAGGTCGCCTGAGTCCATGGCACGCTCGGCGAGCTGGTGGTGCTCGTCGTAGTGGCCCTGCTGCTGGAGCATGGCGTCGACCAGCGTGGTCTTGCCGTGGTCGACGTGGGCGACGATTGCGACATTGCGCAGGTCGGAGCGAGTGGGCATGCGGGAACTGTCCTCAGCGTGGGGGGATGCTCTCGATCGACGGAGCCTTCCCATTCTACGGGTGGAGCACCCTCCGAGACGAATCGCCGAAACAGAATGGTCATTGTCCGTTCACAAACACTTCATTTGATCAAAGGTTGCGCAAACGTTACGATGTTGGACGTGCCCACACCAGAGAAGGATCTCTACGACGCTCTCGAAGATTTCGTCATGCGTCTGATGAACATGGCGGAGTGCGACGGCATGGATGCCCTCATCGAGCTCGACCTGTCATTTTCCCAGGCGCGATCGCTGTTCGTGCTGGCCAAGAATGGCGAGCCGATGCCGATCCACGCGATCGCAGGCACGTTGGGCCTGTCGATGGCCGCGGCCGGACGCAACGTCGACCAGCTGGTGCAGCTCGAGCTCGTCGAACGGCGCGAGAGCCCGGACGACCGACGCGTCAAGCTGGTGTCGCTCTCGCCCGGCGGGCAGAAGGTCGTCGCCCAGCAGTTCGAGCACAAACGAGGATCCATCCGCGAGTTCGTCGCGAGGCTTCCGCAAGCCCAGGGAGACCGCCTCCACGCGTCGCTCAGCGAGATCCTGGCCGGCGACTGTCTCAACCCACTGCCCTGCACCGCCCCACGCCCCACCGACCAGAAAGTAACCGCATGACCACCACCTCCACTCCACCAGAGCTGCCCGACAAGATCGACGCCGCAGTCCTCAAGGTCGCCGGTGTCGTCGTCCTCGGGTCGATCATGTCGATCCTCGACATCACCGTCGTGAACGTCGCACTGCCCACCTTCCAGCGAGTCTTCGCGGACGGGGGAGGCGAGCGCCTCGACTACTCGCTCGTCGCCTGGACTGTGACGGGCTACACGCTGGCGCTTGCCACCGTCATCCCGATGACCGGCTGGGCCGCCGACCGATTCGGCACCAAACGCCTTTACATGGCGGCGATCGCGCTGTTCACCCTTGGCTCCGTGCTGTGCGCCATGGCCACCGACATCAACATGCTCATCGCGTTCCGCGTTCTCCAGGGACTCGGCGGCGGCATGCTGATGCCGCTCGGCATGACGATCATGACCCGCGCCGCCGGGCCGCACCGAATGGGCCGCCTCATGGCGATCCTCGGCATCCCGATGATGCTCGGCCCGATCCTCGGCCCCATTCTCGGTGGACTCCTCATCGACCAGGCTTCGTGGCACTGGATCTTCCTGATCAACCTGCCGCTCGGCATCGCGGCCCTGATCTACGCCGCGCGGGCTCTGCCCAAGGACTCCCCGGTCCCGTCGGAGTCGTTCGACTTCTTCGGCATGGCGCTGCTGTCGCCCGGACTGGCGCTGTTCCTGTTCGGCATCTCTTCGATCCCCGGTTCGAACGGTGACCTGTCACAGCCCAAGGTGTGGCTCTCGATCCTTGTCGGCGTTCTCCTGATTGCCGCATTCGTGCGGCACTCGTTCCGTCCGGCGCACCCGCTGCTGGACCTGCGCCTGTTCAGGGACCGCAACCTCACAGTGTCGATCATCACGATGTTCATGTTCGCCGCTGCGTTCTTCGGCGGGCTGCTCCTCGTCCCGACCTACTTCCAGCAGGTCCGCGGTGAGTCGACCACGATGGCGGGCGTGCTGATGATCGCCCAGGGCGTCGGTGCGATCGTCACGATGCCGATCGCGGGCGCTCTGGTCGACAAGATCCCGGTCGGACGCATCATCCCGGTGGGTCTTGCGCTGATCATCGTGGGCATGTTCCCGCTGACCCAGCTCAGTGCCACGACCTCTTACGGGATCATCATTCCGGCGCTGTTCGTGACGGGCATGGGCATGGGCGCGACGATGATGCCACTGTTCACGTCCGCCTTGAAGACCCTCACCAACCACGAGATTGCCCGAGGGTCGACGCTGCTCAACATCTCGCAGCAGATCGCCAGCTCGGTGGGTGTCGCGGTGATGTCGGTGATCCTGACCAACCAGCTCAAGGGCTCGCCGGCGGTCTCGGCGGCAGGTGCACTTGCCAAGGCGAAGGAGACCGGCACATCGGTCTCACCATCGATCCAGGGATTCATCGACGGTCTCGGCAGCAGGTTCCTGTCTGTCGTCCAGAACGACTCGGCTGCTGCTTTCAGCACAACCTTCATGGTCGCCTGGCTGCTCGTGATCCTGACCCTCGTCCCGGCCTACTTCCTGCCACGTAGGAGTCAGGTCAGTCACTTCAACGACGACGAACCAGCGACACCGCCGGTCATGATGCACTGATCGTCACCACACGGCGAAGGCCCCACCGCGACATCGGGTGGGGCCTTTGCCATGCGCGTCGTGCTCGCCGTGTCAGCCCGAGCGGTCGACCTTGTGCGGGGCCGCCTGGGCGAGCGGCTTGATGACCATGAGGTCGATGTTGACGTGCTGCGGCCGAGCAGCGACCCACGCGATGGCATCGGCAATGTCCTCGGCCACCAGCGGCTCGCGCACCCCTGCGTAGACCGCATCGGCCCGCGTGGAGTCGCCGCCGAACCGGACCAGGGTGAACTCATCGGTGCGCACCATGCCCGGGGCGATCTCGGTGACCCTGACGGGCTGCCCGTTGAGCTCGAGTCGGAGCGTCTCGGTCATGACTGCCACGGCGTGCTTGGCTGCGGTGTAGCCGCCGCCGCCCTCGTAGGCCAGGTGGCCGGCGATCGAGCCGAGGTTGATGATCGTCCCAGCGCCGCCGGCGATGAGGGCGGGCACGAGCGCCTTGGTCACCTGCAGGGTGCCAATGACGTTGATGTCATACATCCGTCGCCACTGTGCAGGGTCCGCCTGCGTCACCGGGTCGACGCCCAGCGCTCCGCCGGCGTTGTTGACGAGGATGTCGAGGGTGTCGCCGACCGCTTCGGCGAGGACGGCGACCTGCGCCTCATCGGTGACGTCGCACGTCACAGCGGTGCCGCCGATCTCATCGGCCAGCGCCTCGATGCGATCGGTTCGGCGGGCCACGCAGAAGACGTGGTGACCCGCATGGGCAAGGGCGCGGGCGGTGGCAGCACCGATGCCGCTGCTGGCTCCGGTGACGACGGCGGTGGTCATGTCGCCATCGTCCCAGACGCCCGTGACGTGCTCGTCTGGGTGTCGGGTGAGACGATGGTGGACGAAAGGCAGGATGCTCATGCTCAGGCGGATTGCGATGCTGTCGGCGCACACCTCGCCGCTCGAACAGCCCGGCAACGGTGACGCCGGTGGCATGAACGTGTACGTCCTCGAGCTGTCACGGCAGCTCGCGTCGCGCGGGGTGGAGGTCGAGATCTTCACCCGCGCCACCTCCCGCCACCAGCCTTCGCTCGTCCTGGCCGAGCCCGGCATTCTCGTGCATCACGTCACGGCGGGTCCGTTCGAGGGGCTGCAGAAGAACGACCTTCCGTCCCAGCTGTGCTCCTTCGTGCGTGACGTCCTGCGCGCCGAGGTCGAGCGCGAGCCCGGACACTTCGATCTCGTGCACTCCCACTACTGGCTCTCCGGGCAGGTCGGCACCGTCGCACGTGAGCGGTGGAACGTCCCCTTGGTGCACACGATGCACACCATGGCCAAGGTCAAGAACGCCATGCTCGCTGCCGGCGATGCCGCCGAGCCGGTGGGTCGCATCTACGGCGAGGAGGAGATCGTCCGGCTGGCCGACCGCCTCATCGCGAACACCGAGGAGGAGCGCCGAGAGCTCATCGAGCTCTACGACGCCGAGCCTGAGCGTGTCGCCGTCGTGCATCCGGGCGTCGACCTCGATGTGTTCCGTGCCGGCCGGCAGGCAGAGGCGCGCACCATCCTGGGCATCCCGCAGGACGCCGCCGTGCTGCTCTTTGCCGGCCGCATCCAGCCGCTGAAGGCACCCGACGTGGTGCTCAAGGCCGCCGCGGTGATGCTTGAGCGCGACCCGTCCCTGCGGGATCGCCTCGTCGTCGCGGTGGTCGGTGGAGCGTCCGGCACGGGCCTCGATCAGCCAGGCGCCCTCACCAACCTCAGTGTGTCGCTGGGCATCGACGACGTGGTCCGCTTCGTCCCCACAGTCGCCCAGACGACTCTGGCCGACTGGTACGCCGCCGCCACTGCGGTGTGCGTCCCGTCCTTCAACGAGTCGTTCGGCCTGGTCGCGATCGAGGCGCAGGCGTGCGGCACCCCGATCGTCGCGGCGCGTGTCGGCGGCCTGTCCACCGCGGTGTCCGACGGGGTCAGCGGCGTGCTGGTCGACGGTCATGACCCGGCCGCCTACGCGTCGGCACTGCACCCGTTGCTCACCGATCCGGGCCTTCGTGAGGCCATGAGCCAGAAGGCCGTGCGTCACGCGGAATCATTCGGCTGGGACGTCACCGCCGACCGTACGCTCGCGGTCTACGACGAAGCGGTCCGCTCCCACAGCGGTTCGACATCCTGACGAGAGGGCAGCATGAGTGACGTTCGTAGGACCATCATCGACACGCTCGAGGCGGCCGAGCTCGCCTATACGGAGCACGGCACCGGCACGTTCGATGTGACGCTGCCCGGCGAGCGCAAGCTGCAGACGACCTGCCGACTCGACATCGGTGCGCACGCGCTGAGCATCCATGCGTTCGTGTGTCGCAACCCCGACGAGAACCATCAGACGGTCTACCGCTGGCTGCTGGAACGCAACCTGAAGATGTTCGGGGTGGCCTTCGCGGTCGACTCCGCCGGCGACATCTACCTCGACGGCCGCATGTCGCTGCACGCCGTGACCGCCGACGAGCTCGACCGGGTGCTGGGCGCGGTGCTGACCTACGCCGACGAGTCGTTCAACACGATCCTCGAGCTCGGTTTCGCCTCCTCGATCCGCAAGGAGTGGGAGTGGCGCGAGTCGAGGGGCGAGTCGACCCGCAACCTCGACGCCTTCAAGAATCTCCGGCCGTCGAGCTGAGCGCGTGTCCGACACAGCTGCCGGTCGCGTAGCGTTGACGCCGTGAAAGCCACGATCTTCGCCGACATCACGGACCCGTGGGCCTACATCGGCTCCACCCGTTTCGAACGCGCCGCGGCGATGTTCTCGATCCTCTCGGGCGAACCCGTCGAGCTCACCTTCCGTGCCTTCCAGCTGGAGCCCGACGAGCCCAGCTCGGGCCGTCTCCTGATGGAAGCCGTCGCCGACCGCCTGGGTGGTCTCGACAAGGCCGAGCTGATCAATGTGCAGGTCACCGCGGCTGCGAAGATCACCGGCATCGACCTCAACTTCGACGAGGCGGTGCAAGCCAACTCGTTCGACGCCTGGCGCCTCCTGACGTGGGCTGAGGAGTCGGGGCCGGGCATCCAACGCGATCTCGCCCAACAGCTCTGGCGGGCCCACTTCCTCGAGGGCGCCGACATCGCCGACCATTTCACGCTCGCCACCCGTGCGGCGCTCGTCGGGCTCGAGCTCGAGACCGCCGAGGCGCTGCTCGCGAGCACCGAGTACGCCGACGAGGTCCGGCAGCAGGTCGACACCGGCCACGACCTGGGCATCACCCGTCTCCCGTACATCGCGATCGAGGCGGCATGGAAGCTCGAGGGCGTCCACTCGCAGACCGACTACGTGCAGGCGCTCCACGACATCTACGCCGAGTGGAAGGCCGCAGAGCCCGACCCCGGGTGAACGCTAGGCTCGACGGCATGAGCACCCTGATCCTGCTGCGGCACGGCCGCAGCGAGTGGAACGCCAAGAATCTCTTCACCGGCTGGGTCGACGTCGACCTTGACGAGGAGGGTCTCGCGGAGGCTGCGCGGGGTGCCGAGCTGCTGTCCGCCGCCGGCATTGCACCCGACGTGCTGCACACGTCGCTGCTGCGGCGCGCCATCCGCACCGCCGAGATCGTCCTCAATGGCATCGACCGCCACTGGATCCCCGTTCGCCGTTCTTGGCGCCTCAACGAACGCCACTACGGCGCGCTCCAGGGCAAGGACAAGAAGGCGACCCTCGAGCAGTACGGCGAGGAGCAGTTCATGATGTGGCGGCGCTCGTACGACGTTCCGCCTCCGCCGATCGCCGACGACGACGAGTTCAGCCAGGCTGACGACCAGCGCTACGCCAACCTGCCCGACGAGATCAGGCCTCGCACCGAGTGCCTCGCCGACGTCCTCGAGCGCATGCTGCCCTACTGGTACGACGTCATCGTCCCCGACCTTCTCGACGGGCGGACCGTGCTGGTCACGGCCCACGGCAACTCGTTGCGGGCACTCGTCAAGCACCTCGACGGCATCAGCGAGGACGACATCGTCGGGCTCAACATCCCGACCGGAATCCCGCTTGTCTACGAGCTCGACGAGCACCTCAGGCCGACCGTCGCAGGTGGCACCTACCTCGACCCCGAGGCCGCGAAGGCTTCGATCGCGTCCGTCGCCAACCAAGGCCGCTAAGCCCCCCGGACGGGTCGTCGAAGGATCGTCCGCGACTCCCGCCCCGCCCGCGGGTCAGGCGTCGTACTTGTAGCCCAGCCCCCGCACCGTGGTCAGCGTCGTCGGGTTGGCGGGGTCGGACTCGATCTTCGCGCGGAGCCGCTTGACGTGGACGTCGAGCGTCTTGGTGTCGCCGACGTAGTCCGCGCCCCAGACGCGATCGATGAGCTGCCCGCGAGTGAGCACGCGTCCAGGATTACGCAGGAAGTACTCGAGCAGCTCGAACTCCTTCAACGGGAACTTCATGTCCTCGCCGTCGATCGTGACCATGTGACGGTCGACGTCCATGCGCACACGCCCCGACTCCAACGATGCGTTGTCGTCGACATCGTCGGTGATCCCGCGTCGCAGGACGGCGCGGATACGAGCGACCAGCTCTCGCGGCGAGTAGGGCTTGGTGACGTAGTCGTCAGCGCCGAGCTCGAGGCCGACGACCTTGTCGACCTCGGTGTCCTTGGCGCTGACCATGATGATCGGCACCGACGAGATCTGCCGAAGCGCCCGGCACACCTCGGTGCCCGACAGCCCGGGGAGCATGAGGTCGAGCAGCACGATGTCTGCACCCGTGCGGTCGAACTCGGTCAGCGCGTCGGGCCCGGTCTCGGCGATGGCGACGTCGAACCCTTCCTTGCGCAGGACGTAGGACAGTGCCTCGCTGTAGCTCGTCTCGTCCTCGACGACCAATACTTTCGTCACACGTGCTCCTCTTCGATGTCCTGGCGGTACGCAGGAAGTATCAGGGTGAACGACGAGCCGAGGCCGGGCTCGCTCCAGACCTCGACGGTGCCACCGTTGCTGGCGGCCACGTGTTTGACGATCGAGAGCCCCAGACCGGTACCGCCCGTCGCACGGGCGCGGGCAGGGTCGACGCGATAGAAACGCTCGAATATGCGGTCGAGCTCGTCGCCGGGGATGCCGATCCCGTTGTCGGCAACGGTCAGCCGCACGTCGTTCTCGGCGAGCAGCGCGGTCACCGAGACCCGGGACCCGTCGGGGCTGTAGGTCACAGCGTTCTCCACGAGGTTGCTCACCGCCGCGTGCAGCTGCCCGCGATCGCCGTGGACAAAGAGGTCCGGCTCGACCGACGACACGATCGCGATCCTCTTGTGCTCGGCATCGGTCGCGGAGTGCTCACACGCCTCGGAAACGAGCTCGCCGATCTTGATGGTCGTGGCGTCGTCGCTCAGGATGTCGTTCTGCAACCGGGAGAGGTCGATGATCTGCTGCACGAGCCGAGTCAGTCGCTCGCTCTCCAGGTGCATGCGGCTCGAGAACCGCACCACGGCCTCAGGGTCGTCCTTGGCCTCTCCCACAGCCTCGGCGAGCAGGTTGAGCGCCCCCACGGGAGTCTTGAGCTCGTGGCTGACGTTGGCCACGAAGTCGCGCCGGATCGACTCGACCCTCTGCTCCCGGGTGCGGTCGTCGGCGAGCACCAGGATCAGCCGCGAGGTGAGGGGAGCCACCCGCGCGTGGACGTAGGACGTCGTGCCGCGTCGGGGTTGGAGCGAGATGTCGGCCTCCCGCACCTGGCCGTCGCGACGAACCTGCCGCACCAGCGCCTTGAGCTCATCGGGCTCGAGGCGGTCCTCGTGGACGATCCCCATCGCGACGGCGGGCGCAGAGGCCTTGACGACGCTGTCGGACGAGTCGACCAGGACCGCCGACGACGAGAGCACGGAGAGCACCAGCTCTGCTCCGGCAGGGACGATGGGCGCGGGCTCAACGACGAAATCATCATGTTGGTCGCCGGAGCGCCACAGGAACATGGCCGCTGCTCCGAGGACGGCGCCGACCACGCCGGTGATCAGCATGGCCGCGCTCATGTCCACATCTTGTCCACATCTGCGATGGTAGACGGCGATCTCCGATCGCTACCCCTCATGACCCCTGCAGCGACAGGTCTTTCAGTTCCTGTTCACATCGCGTTCACCGGAGGTCGCCATCCGTTCACCGGGTCTGCCTACTCTGGGGGCATGCGCGATCAGTATTACGAACAGCTCGATGCCATCGTCGACGACCTGGTGACTCTGACCGGGACCGTACGCCGTGCCGTTGCCGACGCCACGAAGGCCCTGCTTGAAGCAGACGCCCACGTTGCTGAGTCCGTCATCGCCGGCGACAAGGACATCGACGAAGCCACAGAGATGATCGAGGAGCGGACCCTTCTGCTGCTCGCCACCCAGCAGCCGGTCGCGACAGACCTGCGCCAGCTGGTGGCGACACTGCGGATGCTGACCGATCTTCAGCGGATGGGCGACCTCTCGGTGCACGTCGCCAAGGTCGCGCGCCGGCGAATGCCCGACTCGGCGGTGCCGATCAACCTGCACCCCACGATCATCTCGATGGCCGCCGTCGCCGACTCGATGATCGACTCTGCCTCACGCATCGTCGCCAACCGCGACGTCGCCGCGGCGGCCAAGCTCGAGAACGAGGACGACGAGATGGACCGCCTCCGTCTCGACCTGTTCCGCACCCTGCTCAGTGACGGGTGGCCGCACGGCGTGGAGCCAGCCATCGATCTCGCCCTGCTCGGCCGCTACTACGAGCGCATCGGCGACCACGCCGTCTCGATGGCCCGCCGGGTCGTCTACCTGGTCACCGGCCAGCTGACCTGACTTCCGCGAAGCGACAACACTGCACGGACGAGCAACGAAGGAAGGCCCCCACCGAGTCCGGTGGGGGCCTTCCTTCGTTGCGGGCGGGGCGGATCAGCCGCCGGACCCCTGGGAACCCTTGACGGCGGATCCGGCAATTGGAGTCGGTGAGGCGGGCTCGCCGCCGGAGACGCTGTCGTACTCGGGGGTGCGTGCCACGACCGGAGCCTTGATCGTGACCGGTCCCGCATCGGAGAACATCAGGGTGACCTTGACGTACTGGCCTGCGATGGCCCCACCAGTGACCACGAAGCCACCCGCGTCCGAGGCGCCACCTGCGGTGGCCTGCCTGTCTTGCGGGAGTTGCAGCGGACTCTTGGCGGCGCGGACCTTGAGCGGCTCGTCGTTCAGCGTTGAGACGGTGACCGATGAGAGCGTCTGGCTCGACCCGGTGTTGTTGACGATGGAGGCTGAGAGTGTGGCGGTCGTGTTCGCATTGGACACGAAAAGAGTGTTCAGCACGTCGATCTCGCCGCGGTGGTTGGCACCAACGCCGGGCTGATAGATCTGATTGGTCTGCGCGTCGAAGCCCCGGCTGCACGCGCCGAGGGCCAGAACCGTTGCAACTGCTGTGGTTGCGGCCGAGAGGCGGCGACGTCGGGAGGAGCTCACCAGATCACTGCTTTCGGTCGGTCGATCATCGTGCGGAGTGTCCGTCACGATCCTATCCGAGGCGGGGCTTGGCGCCTCCGTTGACCTGCTGGGATGACGTCTGCTACGGCACTACGGGGCCGAATCGGCCGGGATCGCAGTCCGCCGCTCATGTTATCCTTGTCACCTACGAAGGGTGATTTTCTCTATGACGTTCTCTGTTGGCGAAACCGTTGTCTATCCCAATCACGGCGCTGCAGTCATCGAGGACATCGAGACCCGGACGATCAAGGGCGAGGAGCGTGATTACCTCGTGCTGCGCATCGTCTCGCAGAACGATCTGGTCGTCCGTGTCCCCGCGTGCAACCTTGATCTGGTCGGGGTCCGCGACGTCGTCGATGAAGCTGGGTTGGAGCGGGTGTTCGGCGTCCTGCGTGCCGAGCACGTCGAGGAGCCGACCAACTGGTCTCGCCGCTACAAGGCCAACCTCGAGAAGCTGCACTCCGGTGATGTGCTGAAGGTGGCCGAGGTCGTGCGCGACCTGTGGCGCCGCGACCACGAGCGCGGATTGTCGGCAGGCGAGAAGCGCATGCTTGCGAAGGCGCGCCAGATTCTGGTCTCCGAGCTCGCGCTCGCAGAGAAGACCAACGAGGACAAGGCCGAGACCCGGCTCGACGAGGTCCTCGCTTCCTGACCTGAACCGCTTCCTGACCTGAACCATTGACGAAGCCCCCGGACCCTCTGGATCCGGGGGCTTCGTCGTCTCCGCCCCCATCCGTGGGCGGTGGGTTGGCGTCCAAGAACTCGTCAGCCTTGGACGCTGACCCACCGCCGTCAGGGGCCCGGGGGAGGAAAAGCGGGTCAGAGGGGGTGGAGCAGCGCGGTGGCGATGGCGGCGATGCCCTCGCCGCGACCCGTGAGCCCGAGACCGTCGGTCGTGGTCGCCGAGAGGCTGACCGGTCCTCTCAGCGCATCGCTGAGCACGCGCTCCGCCTGCTCGCGGCGTGGAGCGATCTTCGGGCGGTTGCCGATGGCCTGCACCGACACGTTGCCGACCTGCCAGCCGGCGAACCGCAGCCGTCGCGACGTCTCGACAAGGAAGTCGACGCCCGACGCTTCCGCCCACGCCGGGTCGGACGTGCCGAAGTGGGCACCGATGTCGCCCATCCCGGCCGCGCCGAGCACGGCATCGACAATGGCGTGCGCCACGCAGTCGCCGTCGGAGTGTCCCTCGAGACCGTGATCCTCCTCGGGCCACTCGAGGCCGGCAAGCCACATCGTCCTGCCCGCGACGAGCCGGTGGACGTCGGTGCCGATGCCGATACGCGCAGATGTCACAGGTTGATCATGCCGTACGTCGGGCAGGGCTTGGCCCCCCACGGGAAGATAGGAAGGTGACTCGACGTACAGCCGTGGCCAGCGGCATCCTCGCCTCAGCAGCGGCGCTGGCCACCAGCGAGGCCCTCTCGGCACTGCTGAACCTTCGGGAGTCACCGGTTCTCGCCGTCGGCCAGTCCGTCATCAGGCTGACTCCGGGCCCGATCGCCGAAGCCATCATCGGCGTCGTCGGTCATGCCGACAAACCCATGGCCGTCGGTAGCGTCGTCGTGGCAATCCTGCTCCTTGGCGCTCTGGTCGGACGGTGGTGGGCTCCGCGCAGGCTGTGGGCGCTCATCACCGTCGCTTCGCTCGTCGGGCTCGCCTCGGCTGCCGTCCTGGGCCGACCATACGGCTCGATCAAGGGAGTGTTCGCCTGCGTGGCGGCCGGTGTCGTCGTGCTCGCCGTGGTCAGGCTGCTGCAGCCTGACGACCCCGACGTCCCGGCAGACACCGCGCGGCGCTCCTTCCTCCGCACCGCCGCACTTGTCGGGGTCGTGACGGTCATTGCGGGCGGGGCCGGGCAGGTGCTGGCCTCGAGGCACCGTCGCCGGCAGTCGGTCGAGCGTGCCCGGGCTGCGCTGCGTCTTCCGACCCGCAAGGTCGCCGCTCCGGCTGGAGCCGATCTCGGCGTCCCGGGGCAGGCCCCGTGGCTGTCGACCAACCGCGACTTCTACCGCATCGACACGTCGCTCTCACCGCCGCTCATCGATCCGACCCAGTGGAGCCTGCGAATTCACGGCATGGTCGACAAGGAGATCACGATCACCTACCAGGACCTCCTCGACCGTGGGTTGAAGGATGCCTGGATCACGATCTGTTGCGTCTCCAACCCGGTCGGCGGCGAGCTGATCGGCAACACCGTCTGGGGAGGCGTCCCGATCAAGGGCATCCTCGAGGAGGCCGGCATCAAGGACGGCGCAGACGCCCTGCTCTCCACGTCGGACGACGGCTGGACGTGCGGCACACCCCTCGATGCGCTGACTGGCGGGCGCGACGCCCTGCTCGCCCTCACCATGAACGGCGAGCCGCTGCCGATCCCGCACGGATTCCCGGTGCGTCAGGTGGTCCCAGGTCTGTACGGCTACGTGTCGGCCACCAAGTGGGTCACCGACTGGGAGGTCACCCGCTTCGCAGACGTCCAGGCTTACTGGACCCAGCGTGGTTGGGGTGAGCGCGGGCCGGTCAAGACTGAGTCGCGCATCGATGTCCCGCGCGACGGCGACAGCGTGAAGGCGGGCAGCACGACAGTGGCCGGTGTGGCTTGGGCCCAGAACGTCGGTGTCAAGGGCGTCGAGATTCGCATCGACGGCGGTGAGTGGCAGAAGGCGACCATCGGCGCCGCCCCCAACAAGGACACCTGGGTGCAGTGGACGGCTGAGTGGTCGGCCGCCAGCGGCGATCACACGATCGAGGCCCGCGCCACGAACGCCGCCGGCGAGCCGCAGACCGAGGATCGCGCCGACGTCCTGCCCGATGGCGCGACAGGATTCCCGGGCATCAGCGTCACGGTTGCCTGACGGCGTAGAACGCCGCTACCAGCGGGCGGTGTCCGCAGGGAGTGCCCTGCTGGCCGGCCTGATGACGTAGACGATGCCGCCGCTGCCGTTGAGCCAAGCCTTCTCGAACTGCGACCGGGAGTAGACCCGTCGCACCGTCGAGCTGCGGGGCGCGGCTGGGTCGTTGGCGATGACCCGACCCCCCTTGGAGAAGCCGGTGATGACCATCAGGTGTCCTGGCGTCGACGAGATCGGGGCGCCGTCGAGACCACCCTTTCCGAAGGCGACCGAGGCGACGAGTGGGATGCCTGCCTTGATGAACGCCTCGGCGTCGCGCAGGTTGTGCAGCCGGGTGACGAACGTGTCGAGGGAGTAGTGCGCGGCGTAGGCGGTGTTGAAGGGCCAGTTGCCGGTGCCGTCGTAGCCGTAGTCGAAGGTGTAGCGGGCCGCGTGGTCGACGAAGGAGTCGGTGTACTTCGACCACGAGTAGTCAGCCTTGGTCGGCCCGGTCCGGAAGTAGCGCATCACCATCGCGGTCGAGGTCGGAGAGCACCATGCCTCGCCGCCACCACCCCACTGCGGGAACTCGCCACGGTGGATCATCTGCGACGACGTCGGAACGGCCAGCTCCTTGGTGGCGGTCATCGTGGTCGCGCTCGTCGACGCGGTGCGAGTCAGGTAGGACGCGGCGATCCCGTTGACGGCGTACAGGGTGGGCCTCGCAGTGGTGCCGACCTTGCGGAGCAGGAGCACCCGCACCTGCCACGAGCTGAAGGTCTTGCCGGTGTTGGCGACGACGGTGTCGGTGGAGACTTTCGCAAGGTCGTCGGACTGGCTGGAGTAGGAGGACCGCTTGATGTGGCCGGTGTCGAGCGCGTAACGGGCGACGGAGTCCCAGCTACCGATCTTCGAGCCGCTGCGCACACGGACATCGACCCGCGCCCACGTGTTGGCGGGGGTGTTGGCGCTCCATGACGCCACCAGGCTTCGTGCGGAGAAGCCCGTCGATCTCCACGGCGAGGTCCATGAGCCGCGGTCGTACCTCGTCGAACCGCCCGACACGCGCGGATCGTCATAGGACTGCTTGACGGTGCCCTTGCCGATCGTGACCGATCCGGTGCCGGCCGTGAGACCGGCGCTGGTGCCCTTGGCGAGGTCGGCGGTGCTGGTCCACCTGTCGAAGCGCGCGGAAGGCGTCGCTGCCGAGGCGCCGCCGGCAAGGATGCTGGTGGCAGGCAGCAGCGCCAAGCAGAGCGCGGCGACAACCGACGACCGGACGGAAGAGTGGAGAGCGAGGTGGCGCATCGACCTATGGTAGAGGTCCCGTGGGGCTTGTGGGGCGGATGTGACGATCGGACGAAGCGTCGCGTGGGCGGGACCACGTCGCGGAGCCGATAAGGTTGTCCTGTGGCATTTCAGCTCTACGACACCGCGACACGGCAGATTCGCGAGCTCGTCCCCCTGCAGCCGGGGAAGGTCTCGATCTACCACTGTGGGCTCACGGTCCAGGGACCGCCGCACATCGGCCACATCCGCAAGGAAGTGGTCTTCGACGTGCTGCGGCGCTGGCTCGAGCGCTCCGACCTCGAGGTGACGATCGTCGCCAATGTCACTGACATCGATGACAAGATTCTCGCCAAGGGTGTCGAGGAGGGTCGGCCGTGGTTCGCCGTGGCCTACGAGAACGAGCGCGCTCTGCACTCTGCCTACGAGGTGCTCGGCTGCGTCCCCCCGACCTACGAGCCGCGGGCCACCGGCGTGGTGCCCGAGATGATCGAGATGATGCAGACCCTCATCTCGCGCGGCCACGCCTATGCCGCCGCCGACGGGTCGGGCGATGTCTACTTCGACGTCCGGTCGTGGCCGGCGTACGGCGAGCTGTCCAACCAGAAGCTCGACGACATGCTGCCCGCGGAGGACTCCCCGCCCGAGGGCAAGCGCGACGCCCGCGACTTCGCGCTGTGGAAGGGCCAGAAGGCGGACGACCCCGAGTCTGCCTCGTGGGCGACCCCGTGGGGACGGGGACGTCCCGGTTGGCACCTCGAGTGCTCGGCGATGGCTGCCAAGTACCTCGGTCCCGAGTTCGATATTCACGGGGGCGGCCTCGACCTTCGTTTCCCGCACCACGAGAACGAGCTGGCGCAGTCGCGTGCTGCCGGTCAGGGCTTTGCGCAGTACTGGATGCACAACGCGATGCTCAACCTGGCGGGCTCCAAGATGTCCAAGTCGGTCGGCAACACCCTGATGGTCAGTGAGGTGGTCAAGCGCGTCCGCCCGATCGACCTGCGCTACTACCTCGCCGCGTCCCACTACCGCTCGATCGTCGAGTTCTCCGAGGAGTCGCTCGCCGAGGCGGCGATCGCGTTCCAACGCATCGAGGGTTTTGTGCGCCGTGCCGCCGAGCTTGTGGGCGCAGGCGAGCTGGGCATACCGTGCGCCGACTTCGTCCACGCGATGGATGACGACCTCTCCGTCCCGGCCGCGCTTGCTGCCGTGCAGGCGACGATCTCCGAGGGCAACAAGCTGCTCGCGGGCGGTGACAGCCCTGCGCTCCGCGGCGTGCTCGCGTCCGTCAGGTCGATGCTTGATGTGCTGGGTTTGGATCCGCTGTCCCCGACGTGGGATCGTGGAGGTGATGGCACCGCACACGCGCAGGTGATCGACTCCCTCGTGAGCGGTCTGCTCGAGCAGCGCCAAGAGGCGCGGGCCAGCAAGGACTTTGCCGTCGCGGACCGGGTGCGTGCCCAGCTCACCGCGGCCGGCATCGAGATCGAGGACACTCCGCAAGGCGCGAGATGGTCCGTGAAGGGTGATGGCTGATGCCAGGCAACAGCAAGCGCAAGGGCGCTATCAAGAAGTCCGCCAAGGGCAACCCCACCGCGGGTTCTGGTGGTCGACGTCGGCAGGGCCTCGAGGGCAAGGGCCCGACGCCTCGTGCGGCCGAGCGACCCAACCACAAGGCGTACAAGGCTGCGAACACCGTCGACAAGCGTGAGGCTTCGCGTCCGCGGCGCAAGATCGGTGACGCCGCTGAGTGGGTAGCGGGGCGCAACTCGGTGCTTGAGCTGTTGAAGGCAACAGTGCCGATCCACGCCCTGTACGTCGCCGAGGGCACCGAGCGCGACGAGCGCATCCGGGAGATCTTCAAGCTCGCCGCTGACCAGCACGTGAGCCTCCTCGAGATTGGGCGCATCGAGCTAGACAAGCTCACCGGGGGGGCGGTGCACCAGGGCATTGCGGCCAAGCTGAACGCCTACGAGTACGCCGATCCGATGTCATTCCTGCCCGCCGCCAAGGAGCTGGGCCAGGCCCCGCTCATCGTGATGCTCGACGGCGTCACCGACCCGCGCAACCTCGGCGCGGTCATCCGCTCGGCCTCCGGCTTCGGGGCTCACGGCGTCGTCATCCCCGAGCGTCGCGCCGCGCACATCACCGCTGCCGCGTGGAAGACCTCAGCCGGCGCTGCGGCGCGCGTGCCGGTGGCTCGTGTCACCAACCTGACCCGCCAGCTCAAGGCCTACCAGGACGCCGGCCTCATGGTCATCGGCCTGGCAGCCGACGGCGACGTCGCGCTGCCCGACTCCGACATGGTCGACGGACCACTGGTCGTCGTCATCGGCAGTGAGGGCAAGGGCCTGTCGCGCCTCGTCGGCGAGACCTGCGACGAGCTGGTATCAATCCCGATGTCGACGGGTCTCGAGAGCCTCAACGCAGGCGTGGCGGCGGGCATCGCCCTGTATGCCATTGCACGAGCCCGCGCCTGACCTCCGCTCCTGAGAGTGTGGCGTGCACGGCAGCTCTCGGGGCTAGGTCGACGCGCGGACGTCAGCCGAGGACGCGGTCGAGGTACGGGTTGCTGAACCGACGCTCCGGGTCGAGCTGGTCGCGCACCGCGACGAACTCATCGAAGCGGGAGTAGTGCTTGCGTAAGTACGTCGAGTCAAGGGTGTGCAGCTTGCCCCAGTGCGGGCGGCCGTCATGGGCGGTAAAGATGTCCTGGGCCGCCGCGAAGTACGACGTGTGGTCGGTGCGGTGGTACTGGTGCACCGCGACGTAGCAGTTGTCGCGCTCGTGCCCCGTTGACATCCAGACGTCGTCGGCGGCGGCGAAGCGCACCTCGATCGGGAAGGAGATGTTCTCGTGACCGGCCCCGAACCAGGCTTGCAGCTCGCCGAGCACACTGGGCAGCGCGTCGCGAGGAATCGCGAACTCCGACTCGCGAAATCGCACCTTGCGCGATGAGACGAAGACGTTGTACGAGTCGTCGACGTACTCCCGTGCGCCGAGGGCCGAGGCTGAGATGCGATTGATGGTGGGAATCAGCGCGGGGGTCTGCCTCGCCAGCCGGTTGATGCCCTCGAACACCGTGTTGCTGAGAAACTCGTCGTCGAGCCAGTGACGAAACCTGCCGAGTGGTTGGCGAACGGTACCTTCAGCGACCCGGTTGTTGCGCTTGACGAGGGCCTTCTCGGTGTGGGGGAACCAGTAGAACTCGACGTGGTCGTTGTCGACGGTGAGCTCGTGCACCCGGTCGAGGACTTCGGGCAGGACCATGGACCCCTCGTGGGCATGGAGCAGGAACGCCGGCACGCACTGCAGCGTCACCTCGGTGAGGATGCCGAGCGCACCGAGCGACACGCGCGCGGCGCCGAACCACGGGTGCTGCTCGTCGATCTCGAGGATCTGCGCGGCTGCGGTGACGATCTGGACACCGACGACAGCAGCGGAGATGCCGAACAGCGCTGCCCCGGTGCCGTGGGTGCCGGTTGACACCGCACCAGCCACCGTCTGCGGGTCGACATCCCCGAGGTTGGGTAGTGCCAGGCCCAGCGCCTTGAGCTGTGGGTTGAGGGCGCGCAGCGAGATGCCCGCCTGCACCCGCACCCGGCCGGTGGAGATGTCATGTGTGAGGAGCCGGCTCATCCGGTCGAGGTGCAGCAGGACGCCATCGGTCGCGGCGATCGCAGTGAAGGAATGGCCCGCGCCGACGGCCTTGATGGTCTGCCCGGCCGCGGCGGCGTCACGGACGAGCGCAGACACGTCCGCGGTGGAGGCGGGGTGCGCGATGCGCGCGGGATGGGCCTCGACCGAGCGGCTCCAGTTGGTCCAGACCAGTGCCTGCGCGTCGGTGGTCATCCGAAGTTCTTCCCCTCGCCGCGGTAGGTCGCAAGCATCTCGGTGCGACCATTCGCCCCAACGACCGCGACATCGTCGAACCGTTCACACATCTCACCAGCCTTGGCGTGGCGCATGATGACCCGGTCGCCGACGCGCAGCGACAATGCCGCGTCGCCCTTGAGGGGTGTCTGCACCTCGCCCGCGCCCTCGGTGACAATGGGGGAGAGGCCCGCAGGCCACACCGCCACGGGCTGGCGGTTCTTGTTGGTCGGACCGGAGGCGATGTAGCCGCCCGCAAAGAGCGTGGCGATGTCTGGCGCGGGCTTGCGGACGACCGAAAGGACGAAGTAGGCCGACGGCCGTGACGTGAAGGCGTCGTAGCCGTCGAACAGGGTCGGCGAGAAGAGCCCCGACCCGCCGGTGGACTCGGTGATGGCTGGGTCGGCACCGGTGACCTCGAGGCTGCCGGTGCCGCCGGCGTTGATGATCTCGAGCCTGGCGTGCTCACCGACTGCCGCGACGACCCGGCCGCGACGTTCGAGAAGCTCGGCAGCCGAGCGCTTCTTGATGAGCCGCACCGCGGTGGACGAATCGGGCAACCCGGCGATCTGCGCGTCGTAGAACATCACTCCGACGAGGTCGAACCCGTCGCGCGCGACGATCGCCGAGGCGAGCGCGGCGGCGTGGTTGGCGGAGTGCACGGGGGAGCGGCGCACTCCGAGATGGGCGCGGCCCAGCTTGAGGGAGGAGTCGACGTCGATGCACACCCGGACCGGCGGGTGGCCCGGGCCGGCCAGGGCGTCGATGAGGTCGAGCGACTCGGTGCTGTCGACCATGACCGTGATGGCGGCGCGGCGGCGGTCGTCGGCAACAAGGTCGAGCAGGGCCGATCGGCTGGTGGTGGGATAGGCGAGCAGGATGTCGTCGACGCCGTTGTCGGCGAGCCAGACGGACTCGGCGAGCGAGTAGGACATCACGCCCGCGAAGCCGTTGCGCTGCAGGGCGCGCTCGACGATCGACCTCACACGCACCGACTTGCTCGCCACCCTGATCGGCACTCCGCCCGCCCGACGCACGAGGTCGTCGGCGTTGGCCCACAGCGACGGCTCGTCGATCACGGCGAAGGGTGTGTCGAGGTCGGACGTCGCCTGAAGCAGTCGGTCGTACGGTTCGGACACCTCGCCAGTATGTCGCACCGTCGGAGCAGGCTCCGGTCTTGGATACTGGGCCGATGCGCAGATTCTCGGCACTTGTCCTCGTGATCGTCCTCGCGTGTGCGGGGTGCACCTCGTCGCCCGATTCGACGTCGAAGCAGAAGCCGACACCGACACCGACCGCGAGCACAGACGGCACCATGAGTCTCGCGTCCCTCGACATCGGTTGGCCCCGGATGGGGGGCACGCTCGCAGTCCCCGAGCGGCCGGCAACGCCAGACGGCTTCGACGACGCGCAGCTCGCCCGCATGGCCTCGACGCTCACGACCTGGGCCGAGATCGGTGCTGCCAATCCCGACGTCTGGCACGGCAAGGATGCCGCGGCGCAGGTGGCGGCGGCTCTGCCCACATCGGTCGCCTCCACGCTGGGCAAGCTGGTCAAGGGCAGCGTGACTCCCCAGCTCGACTGGGCCAACGTCTTCGCGCCGAACGTCGCCGTGGTCGGCAAGCCGGCCATCGCCTCGGCGTGGAAGCAGACGACCGTCAAGGACAAGAAGGGCCGGACGTACGCGATGCTCGAGCTGCAGACCCGAGCGGCGTACGAGGTGCGGGTCGATGACGGGCCGGTGCGGGTCATCGGACTGCTTCGCGAGCACGGCCTCAGCGCCTATCCCGACACCAAGAGCGACTTCGGGGTGAGCTACGGCTGGCAGGAGTACGGCGCCGGCAACTGCACAGCGGTGCTCGACGACGACCTCGTGCCGGACAACGACCCGGCGGACGCCGTCGAGGACCTCGCCGCGTTCATCGAGGTCGGCAACGGCGAGAAAGTTGTGGTGCCCAAGCTGGCCGACGACGAGAAGGTCAGCCCTGACTATCTCCAGCGGTGCCGCGAGGGCTCCGTCTGACCATCGGTACGATGGTCACCGGGCTTCGGCCCGCACGCCCCTGTAGCTCAGTTGGTAGAGCGCCTCACTTGTAATGAGGATGTCGCGGGTTCGACTCCTGTCGGGGGCTCCAGCGAAAAATGACCTTCACGATTTGGGGCGCGTGCCCCCGCCGGTTGAGGAACTCCAGACCGGCTTTGTCGGCGGAGTCTCCGAGGTAGTGCACGTAGATCTGGGTCGTCTGCAACGACGAGTGGCCGAGCCGTGCCTGGACGGTCGGAGCGGGCACGCCGGCGGCCAGCCAGAGGCACGCGGCGGTGTGCCGGAGGTCGTGAAGCCGGCGACCTCGTGCTGTGGTGGGCCAGTGGGTGGTGCGTTTGAATGCCGCCGCGTGCAGACGAGCGCCACCGGACGACGTGATGAGGAGGTCGCTAGGTCCCTTGCCCTTGGCCATGGATCGGATGACTGGTAGCAGCTCGTCTGGCAACGGTACGTGACGCGAGCGTCTGCTCTTCGTCGGCTTTGCTTCCACGGTCTCGGGTGCCGATCGCTGAATGAGCAGGCGTGGCATCGGCACCTGAATGAGGTCGGCGACGCGCAGTTCGCGTGCTTCGGACCACCGTAGCCCGGTCCAGCAGCCAGACCACGTCGGCCAGGTGCTGATTGTGGACGGCGATGTCGGCGCGGACCTCATCGAGCTCGTCCTCGGTGAACGGTTGTATTCCCGATGTGGGCAGCAACTGGTGAGCCACGTTGGTACGGGTCACGGGGTTGTCTATGCGCAGCCGCTCGCGTACCGACCACGCGAAGAAGCCGGAAAGTACTGCCCGAAACCTCCTGACGGAGGACTCCGCGTACCGGCGCGACCAGGCGTCCAGCACCCGTTGGATCTCGCGGTCGGTGACCCGGCCGACGTGGAGGCTGGCGAGGTTCGGCGGCATCAGCTTCACCATCTCCATGTCGGATCTGCATGTCTTGACCGCGACCGTGTGACGTCGGGCCTCCATGTAGGTGGCGAACACCGTGCGGACGGTGACCTGTCCAGCTCGCGGATCCGTGCCCCCGGTCAGGGCCGCCTTCTCACGCGCTAGCCACGCCTCGGCTTCGCGCTTGGTGTCGAAGGTCTTGCCAGCCACGTACTCGCGACGATTCTTCAGCACCGCCCGCCACC
>NZ_JACMOM010000127.1 GCF_014378035.1 Aeromicrobium sp.
CTTGGAGACCTGATCCTCTCTGACGGTGCGGACGACAATGCGAATAGCGCCGACTACACCTTCGCGATCTACGGCGAGTCGTTCAGCAATGGCCAGCCAGAGCCGATCGAGGTGACGATTCGCACACTGCTTCAGGATGGCGCACGGCTGATGACGCAGGGCTACGGCAACCGTGAGCCCACCTTCCTTGTGGTCGTCGGTGGTGCTGACAGCACGGCGCTGGGTCGTGGCGAGGAGGCGCTGGCTGCACAGATGGGCTGCCGTAACGAGCTTGGCCTGACCCCGCCTGACGGCTGGGCGCCCGAGTCGGTCTTTGATGTGGAGACGTCCTCTTTCGGCCATGCGCCCGATGACCTCCTCGAGGTCAACAGCAACGAGCGCGTGTACGTCCTCCGGTTCGTCTGCGCGCCGTTCGTTCGTCCCGCCGAGATGGACATGGTCGAGGCGATCCCGGTCACGACTGCGGCCCCGGTGGTCACGGTGATCAGTCCGGCCAATTCGACGACCGAATGGACGGCGCGGATCGGCACACTGTCGGACCAGGGCGCGTTCCTGAGGGTCGCGACGACGAGGTCTCCTCGCGCAGTGTGGACAGGCGTGACGTCGTTCGATCTGACGGGGCGGCACTACGTCTCGCTCGACGTGACGCCGTGCGGCAAGATCCCTTTGCTGAGGATCGGAGGTGTGCTGGCGCGGAGGATCTCGTCTGTCGCTGGCATCTCGGGCACGTCGGGCCGCCTTCGCCACACCTACTACGTGCCTGACGCATCGGTGGCGTCGATGGAGTTCGGGGTCGATTTCCCCGCGTTCGGGTCGGTGTTCGATTTCACCAACTTGACCGCATCCAACGCGCCGCCGTACACGGGCACGACGAAGCAAACGACGCGCTCGCTGACGGTGGCCGGCTCGGCGCGCACTCAGGGCAGCCTGGCCCTCTCAACGGCGACGGGCAGCCTGGGCACTGTCATCGTGCACACCTCAACCGAGGCTGTGACGGGCACCCCAGCACTGCGGCCCCGCCGACTTTCGGGCGGCACCATCACTTCCGACACGAACGCGGTCAGCGGGTCGACGGAGCTGCTGTCATCTTCGCCGACCTACGAAATTCCGATCGCCGAGATTGTGCGCGGAAAGCACCAGCTCGTCGTGCGGCTCAACGCCCCGTCGACCACGCCGATCACGGTGACGTGGTCGGCGAAGGTGAACCAGGGCGGCACACTTCTGCAGGAGGTCGCAGGCTCGACGGTCGTGACGCCGCCCGCTGCTGGGTACCAGGTCTTTGCCGTTGCGAACCTTGACCTGCCGACTCTCAAGGTCCCATCCGTCTCGACGGCCTCGGTCAGGCTTGTACTCGGCGGCACCGGCGTCTTGGACGAGGGATGGCTCTTTCACGGGCCGTGGACCTGCTTTGAGGCCGGCTCCTCGTCGCGGGCGTGGATCGAGACCCCCGACCTGGATGACCCGTCGCCTGCCGTCTACATCGGGACCGCCGCCGACCAGTCGGACGCCTATGGGGCTTATTCGATGATGAAGGCATGGGGCACTCATACCTTCAAGGGCGAGACGACCGTCTTCATGGTGTCCTCAGGCTCGCCCGACGTCGCATCCGCCTTCTCCTACTACCGCCGCTATTTCAACTTCGTACCGAGCCTTGACCCGTGAGCGGCTTCAATCTCCGCTCTGGTGGCTACTGGTTAGGCTCGATCGGTTTCACAGATGCCCTCACTACGCGCTTCGCTTGGTCGCAGGAGGGCGGCGGCTTCCACGAGGCCTCGTGGGAGATGGACCTGCCCCTCGACTTCGACCACCCTGCGCTGCAGCGTGGCGCACTGGTGGAGGTCATGGACGGCGGGCTCGTCGTCGGTCAAGGCCACCTCTCAGAGCCGGGCCGCATCGAGTCCGGCAAGTCCTTCACCGCGCAGGGGATCTACCGCGAGGCCGAGCACTACCTGTGCTTCACGGGTGGCGGCGCATCCACGACGATCCTCGACACCGCGATCACATCGGCAATCTCCTACGGCGCACCCTTCACGCTCCCGACGTCGATCGCCACAAGCCCGATGATCACCGCGGACGCGGTCCAGGGGCTCAACCACCTCGACGTGCTGGCTACGTCGGTAGCGGTCGAGCAGGGCAAGCGCTGGTTCGTCGATGCCGACGGCGGCTTCCGCATGGTGGCGAACGACACGGCCCCGACGTGGCAGATGACGCCCGGCACTGCCTACCCTGGCGTCGCGGATGACGACTACGCCACCCACCTCTTCGCCCGCTACAACGCCGCGGGGACGCTGACGACGCGCAGCAAGGAGGATGTGGCAGCCTCGCAGCACTGGGGGTATCGACAGTTCCCTGTGGACCTCACCCCGCTCGGGGCGATCTCAACGACCCGCGTTGACAACCGTCTTGCTGGGATGTTGGCGCGTGGCAAGGCGCGGCTGTCCTTCACCGAGCGCATCGAGGTCGGACCGGCGCAGCTTCTCACTGCCGGCGGTCGACCAGCGGATCTCTCAATGATCCGTGGCGGGCAGGTTGTTCGCGTGCATGGCCTGGACTCATACAGCCAGTGGCTTAACGGCCTGCCCTACCTCGACTTCGTGATCGGCGAGTGCGAGTGGATCAACGGCTCGGACTCGATCTGGCTCACTCCCGAGCAGTTCTCAGGCCGCTCTCTCGCCGACCGTTTGACCGTGCGCGGCTCCGGCAATCTCACCGCCTAGCAAGGAGGGCCCCTCGTGGCTACGTCTTACACACTCACCGGCACCGCATCTGATCTCATCGGAGCTGGGTCCACCAAGCGTTTGCGTGGCTACGTGGAGCCGTCGCAGCCGGTCATCAATGACCCGGCGACGAACACGCAGTTCTACGGCAACAAGGCGCTGACCTTCGCCACCAACGGCGCGTGGTCGATCACGCTGGTCGGCACGGGGGCGCTGGTGGCGGCCTACCGGGTGGTCATCGAGTATGTGGACGACGCGCCTCGCAGCGTCGTGCGGACGGCTACCTCTAACTTCTTCTCGCTGACTGCCAACACCGCGTTCGGCTCCAAGGTCGACGTCACGCTGGTGAGCGTAACCACGGGCACACTCGAGTCGGTGTATGCAGCCCGTGATGCTGCCGCTGCATCTGCGGCTGCAGCAGCGGCGGTCGGCAACACCAACGACACCATCATCGCCTCCGGCGTCAACGACACGACCTCGGCGACCCGCGCCGCCCTATCTGCCGCGATTGTCCAGACGGTGAAGCCGCCGTCGATCCGCAACCCGA
>NZ_JACMOM010000128.1 GCF_014378035.1 Aeromicrobium sp.
GCTGCCCGGGGACGGCGCCCCTGAGCACATCCGGGCACTGACATCACGCCACGTGGTCACGGTCGAGGCCGATCTGCACCACTACTTCGCTGCGTGCGCTTCCCTGTCCGGCGTTCGGGCAGACGTGTCCGGTGGCGGACTCGACGAGACACAGCTGCAGGCCGTTGAAGCGTTGGCCGGCGCGCACCGACTGGTCGTGGTCGAGGGTGCAGCCGGTGCGGGGAAGACCGCCACGCTCGCGGCCACTGCCAACATCCTCGGCCAGAACGGATGTCAGATGATCGTCATCACGCCGACATTGAAGGCCGCCCAGATCGCTGGGGCCGAGGTCGGCTCACGGGCATATTCCGCCGCGTGGCTCGCGCACCAGTACGGCTTCTCCTGGAACGAGGACGGACGGTGGACCCGCCACGACTTCCTCCCCTCTCCCGATGCCGAGCTGCACCGGGGAGACCTGCTGCTGATCGACGAGGCCGGCATGCTCGACCAAGACACAGCCCGCGCCCTGACAATGATCGCCCGAGAGACCGGTGCCCGCCTCGCGCTCGTCGGAGACCGGCACCAGCTGCCCGCCGTCGGACGAGGCGGCGTGCTCGATCTCGCCGCCCGCTGGGCGGGCCCCGAGGCGAGCGTGTCCCTCGACAGCGTGCACCGCTTCGCCGACCCCGAGTACGCGACGCTCAGCCTCGCCATGCGATCCGGCGAGAACCCTGACGACGTCTTCGACCAGCTCCTGCAACGTGGCCAAGTGGTCATGTATCCCGACGAGGTCACACGCACTGCAACGCTCGCCGACCACGCCGCGACGACTGGTGCTTTGGTCGTGGCCGACACACGCGAGCAAGTCGCTGACCTCAACCAAGCAGTCCGTGAGCGACTCGTCGCAGACGGCCGGGTCGACGACAGGCGCACGCTCATCACTCAGGGCGGTGAACGGATCGGCGTCGGCGACCGGGTGGCGACCAGACGCAACGCATCAGAGTTCGGCGTCGCCAACCGCGACACCTGGACCGTCACCGCTGTAGACAGAGACCGCACCCTTCACCTCACAGGCAAGGCCGGCACGCGGACCGTTCCGGCTGACTACGCCGTTCATGACGTCGAGCTCGCCTACGCCTCGACCGTCTACGGCGCACAAGGTGACACCACCCACACCGCGCACCTCCTACTTGGGGAGCACACCGGCGCGGCCTCGGCATACGTGGCGATGACCCGCGGCCGCGAGAACAACACCGCCCACATCATCGCCGACGACCTCAACGCCGCCCGCCAACAATGGATCCTCACCTTCGCCCGCAACCGCGCCGACCTCGGCCCCACCCACGCAGCACGAATCGCCGCCCAAGAGGCAGCCAAGTACGAGCCGTACGTCAGCCCAGAGACCTTGCTCAGTCGCTACGAGGCCGACACGAAGCCACATCCGATCAGCGCCCCGAATTGGACCCCATCACGCGAATCGAGATCAGGACCGAGAATCGGCCGCTGAGACGGACCTTTCCAGTCCCGGCGCGGCTCCGACACGGGCCCAGGTGAGAGTCGTCATGTGTCGGAGCTCTGGGGGTGCGACAGACGTGTGTCAACGCCGTCGACCATCGACGCCTCATTAGATGAATCGGGAGATGAAGGCACTGCGGCATGAGTACCGTGTCATCCACGACCGTTACGGCACTAGGTCATTCCACCCAGAATGGGGCAACTTGGTGCGGGCACTCAGGTCGTGGCCACGACGGCTGAGTCGGGGAAATCTACTCCCATGACGTGGCAGCATGGCGACAACATGCATCCTGAAGAAGTCGGCAGAAACGACGCTGTGAGACGTGTGCTCGAAGCTACTGCAGAGGACCTGGAAGAGCTCCTGCTCGAACGATTCGGAGTTGTCAAACGCCGATCTCAGTGACAAGACACTGCGACGCTCGATAACGGGTTCACCTCCGAAGCTGCAGCCCCCTCACATGACCTCCCTTGGGACGGGCCGATAGCAGGCCCCCTGCCCCTCGGCGTCGCGGCGGCGGTGCTGACGGATGGTCTCCACATACGTTGCAGGATTCATGACACCACCGCGATGTCATTTCGATGCTGACGACGTGATTTTACTTCTTTTTTGTTTACGGTCGGAGCGACCTTCTTTATGCGTACGCTCGTTTCCGAGCGGCGTTCTCTTGAGGGGCGCCCACGAATGAATGGGATCCCTTATGAGGAGTCAAAAATTGTTCGCCGCCGGTGCGGCGTTGTCCGTCGTTGTTGCCATGACCGCACTCACTGCGACACCCGCGCAAGCGTCCGGGAAGCACTGTCGAGGCAAAACCGCCACCATCGTGGGACACGGGAAGGTCAACGGCACCTCCCACCGAGACGTCATCTACCTGACCGGAGCCTCGACCGTGAATGCCAAGGCCGGCAATGACCTCATCTGCGGATCGGCCAAGCGCGACGTGATCAGCGGTGGCGCAGGAGATGACCGCATAAGTTCGGGCCGTGGCAACGACTCGATCAAGGGCGGGGCGGGCCGGGACAGACTGACCGGAAACGGAGGCGCAGACACCATTTCCGGTGGTAACAGCGCCGACAGAATCTTTGGCAACACGGGAACTGACACTCTTACCGGCGACAACGGCGACGACACCATCAATGGTGGCGACGGCGACGACACCATCAATGGTGGCGACGGCAACGACCAGCTCAACGGCGACGACGGCAACGATCACCTCAACGGCGACGACGGCGACGACGGCTGCTATGGCGACGCCGGCGATGACGAAGTCGATGGGGACAGCGGATCGGATCACGTTGACGGCGGCGCCGGCGACGACGTAGAACACAGTGACTCGGACGACTACAGCGACGCCTCCGATGATGACGGCGTAGACAGTGACTCTGACGACGGAGCTGCGGTCAGCGCAACCAACGAGTAACACCGCAACGTCCAGGCACAACAATGACCCCCGCACTTCTTGAGCGGGGGTCATTGTTGCTCATTCAGGTGAATGGCAGTTGCACTGACAACGAGCGAGGACTGGCCTCGATCTCTCGCTCCCCCAACAGTCTCGGTTTTGGGCTTCGTGAACCTGGGCGAGGAACTCACGACGATCTAGCCTTGTCGCTGTGCGTCCCTTCTGCTGAATCGCTCAGAGCTGCGGCGTACAGTCGGCCGCGATGCCTGTATGGCGGGCGAATACGATCGACCTTGAGTACGACGAGGTTCCAGTTATAGGGAACCAATCGCATGTTCTGCTGATCAGGACTGCCTTGATCACTGCTCGCGATCCCGGCCCGCGTCATCCCGGCGCCCCTCTGTCGTCAAGAGGCAGATGAGAGGGCTTTCTCCTTGATCGTCTTCCGGTGATGCGGGGTCGGTTTTAGCGTCGGTTTCGCGGGTCCGGGAAGTGGCTGATCCGAAGTGTCGATGTGCGGGGGTAGGTCGACCGCGCTGGATTCACTAGACGCCCCGCTGTGCCCTCCCGGACCCGTGCCAGCTGCTCGTTCGGCGTCAGCGAGGAGCTGGCGGCAGATCAGGTCAGAGATGCGTCGCTTGAGGCAGCACATCGCTTCGAGTGGCTTCTTGCCCTCGGCTCGCTTGCGCCGGTAGTAGGCCCGACCCTCGGTGTCCAGGCGCATCTGGGTGACCGCGGCGATGTGGATCACGTGGTTCAGCCGCATTGCCATGTGAACGACATGCGCTCCGCGAGAAATCCGCTGGGGCTTTGGTCAACTCGGGTCATCCAGTAGAGCACCCCTTCGTCACCCCACATCATGCCTAGGTCATCGTCACTGTCGACCTGCAGGACCAGTTCCCAGTGACGAGCCTCTTCGTCCAAACGAGGGTCGCCGTGCGGCACTTGGTTGTCTAAAGCAGCGAGCGCAACTTCGTGCTCCACCGGCCCTTGAACCGGTTCCGCGTAGCCACCGATCTGATGCAGAGTCCCGGTGTGTCGTTCGTGTAGCGCCTCAACAAAGTCGTCGGCGTTGACGGGGTGATCCATGAAGGAGCGATGATCTTGACCGGGTGCCTTGAATGCTGCCCTGAGGTCGTCGTGCTCCCAGCCGGGAGCGGTCATGATCGGGCGGCCGTCAAAGTGACGTTCGATGTACGTCGTCACTCCAAGCGGTGTGCTCCGTTGCGATGCTAGGTCATCATCCGACACGTGCAGAGCACGCGCTCCCATGAGAGTGGAGGCATCCCAGGTGCCGACAGTCGTGGCGAAGTTGTCGTATGACCCGTCGAAATAAAAGAACAGCAGCCGGCCGCTTGAGGGAAGGTCGACGTCGAGCGGGAAATTGGCAGCCACCAGCTCGCAGGCAATCTCGCCGACGTACGACAAAGGTCCATGACCTGGCCAAGTTGGCCAGTCCTCACTCTCGGGCAGATATGGCAGACCGCCGAGCCTTGCGACGGCCGACGTTCCGGGCGAACCGGGCACCAGCTGGATCGCGGGCCTCAACAGTTCCATCCACCGCTTTAGATCGGCTGGGGGAAGGTGCTCTGCCGCTATGTCCCGAACGAGTTCTGCGTCTGTCCCGGGGGTCGACCTGCGGTCCCGGCCTCTGATCTGGGGTTCAGTCTGTGGACCGTCGGTCTTGCGCTTGAAGGGCCATCGCATGGGACCCATCGTGTCTCATACGGTGATCGCCCAAGAGCGAGTGTCCAGTTCCTTCACCGCGAGCGTGTGTCATTCCACCGCGATCCGGCCGCGCTGCAGACTAGCCACCCGGTCACCAAATGCGATGGATCAGATTGAGAAGGCCCCATCCCGCAAGCAGGGTCCACGCTCCGATTCCCATGAGGACCAAACCGTCCAACGCACGCTCGCCCAAGCTCGTCTCTGACGCTTCCACCGTCACATCCCGAAACTCGGGCTCGCCTTTCGCTGTCCACTCGGCAAGGTGGCCCCAAGAGCAAAAGCCCTCTTCGACCCAGTTGCCGTCTGGATCGTAGATTTCGGCGAAATGCTGAGAGCC
>NZ_JACMOM010000003.1 GCF_014378035.1 Aeromicrobium sp.
CTCACGCTGGTACGCCGATAAGGCCTACGCCGAATATGTCGCCGAGGACGTCGCCATCCGTAAGTTGATGGCCAAGGGCATGGACCGCGCGGGCATCTCCAAGGTCGAGATCGAGCGCACCCGTGACCGGGTTCGCGTCGTCATCCATACCGCCCGTCCGGGCATCGTGATCGGCCGCCGCGGCGCCGAGGCCGACCGTATCCGCACTCAGCTGGAGAAGTTGACCGGCAAACAGGTACAGCTGAACATCCTCGAGGTTCGCAACCCCGAGTCGGACGCGCAACTCGTCGCCCAGGGCGTCGCCGAGCAGCTGTCCGCTCGCGTGTCCTTCCGTCGTGCCATGCGCAAGGGCATGCAGAGCTCGCTGCGCGCCGGCGCCAAGGGCATCCGGGTGCAGTGCTCCGGACGCCTCGGTGGCGCCGAGATGTCGCGCCCGGAGTTCTACCGCGAGGGTCGGGTGCCGCTGCACACGCTGCGCGCGAACATCGACTACGGCTTCTACGAGGCCCGGACGACGTTCGGCCGCATCGGCGTGAAGGTGTGGATCTACAAGGGCGACGTCACGGCCCGCGAGCTCGCGCAGCAGCAGGCCACCGCGCCTCGCCCGCCGCGCAGCCCGCGGCCCGAGCGCACGGCCGAGCGTCCGGCGCGCGGCGCTCGTCGTCCGGTCGACGGCGGCAGCGACGCTCCCGCCGCGGCGCCCGGGGCTGCGCCCGCAGCCACCTCGCCCCGGGCGACCGCTCCCGTCGCCGCGTCCGGATCGGAGGCCTGAGTCATGCTGATCCCGCGTCGCGTCAAGCACCGCAAGCAGCACCACCCGGGTCGCTCTGGTGCCGCCACCGGTGGCACCGTGGTGTCGTTCGGTGAGTTCGGCATCCAGGCGCTCGAGCCGGCCTACCTGACCAACCGTCAGATCGAGTCGGCTCGTATCGCGATGACCCGGCACATCAAGCGTGGCGGCAAGGTGTGGATCAACATCTACCCCGACCGCCCGATCACCAAGAAGCCGGCCGAGACCCGGATGGGTTCGGGCAAGGGCTCGCCCGAGTGGTGGATCGCGAACATCAAGCCCGGCCGCGTCATGTTCGAGCTCGCCGGCGTCCCCGAGGACATCGCCAAAGAGGCGATGCTGCGGGCCATGCACAAGCTCCCGATGAAGTGCCGCTTCGTGCGGCGCGAAGGTGGTGACATCTGATGGCAGTCGGATCCGCGGACCTGGTGGCCAGCGAGCTGCGCACCTTCGACGACGAGCGTCTGGTCGAGGAGCTGCGCAAGGGCAAGGAAGAGCTGTTCAACCTGCGCTTCCAGTCGGCCACCGGCCAGCTCGAGAGCCACGGCCGGCTGCGCGCCGTCCGTCGCGACATCGCGCGCATCTACACGATCCTGCGCGAGCGAGAGCTCGGCATCGACACCGCACCGGAGGCATCGGCATGAGCAGCACCGACAGCACCGTCGCGACGGACGAGCGCGCGTCCCGCAAGACCCGCCGCGGCTACGTCGTCAGCGACAAGATGGACAAGACCGTCGTGGTCGAGGTCGAGGACCGCGTCAAGCACCCGCTGTACGGCAAGGTCATGCGTCGCACCAGCAAGGTGCAGGCGCACGACGAGGCCAACGCGGCCGGCACCGGTGACCTGGTGCTGATCATGGAGACCCGACCGCTGTCGGCCACCAAGCGCTGGCGCGTCGTCGAGATCCTCGACAAGGCCAAGTGAGCACCAGCACCGCCCGCACACCACAGTCCGAAGAAGTGTTCCGCCAGGCTCGCCAGCCGAGAACCGGCGCGACGACAGGAGCTCAGCAGTGATCCAGCAGGAGTCGCGACTCAAGGTCGCCGACAACACCGGTGCCAAGCAGATTCTGTGTATCCGTGTCCTCGGTGGCTCGGGTCGACGTTACGCAGGCATCGGTGACGTCATCGTCGCCACCGTCAAGGACGCCATCCCCGGCGGCAACGTCAAGAAGGGCGACGTCGTCAAGGCGGTCATCGTGCGCACCTCCAAGGAGCGCCGACGCCCGGACGGCTCGTACATCCGCTTCGACGAGAACGCGGCCGTGATCCTGCGGCCGGACGGCGATCCCCGGGGTACCCGCATCTTCGGCCCGGTCGGCCGCGAGCTGCGTGACAAGAAGTTCATGAAGATCGTCTCCCTGGCACCGGAGGTGCTCTGACATGCCGAAGATGAAGATCAAGAAGGGTGACCTCGTCGAGGTCATCACCGGACGCGCGCAGAAGAACGGCGGCGACCGCGGCAAGCAGGGCAAGGTGATCTCGGTCGACACCGAGCGCCAGCGGGTGCTGGTCGAGGGCATGCGGATGGTCAAGCGGCACACCAAGGCCGGCACCACAGGCCGCGGGGCGCGCACCGGCGGGATCATCAACCAGGAGGCCGCGCTGCACATCAGCAACGTCATGCTGGTCGACCCCGAGTCCAAGAAGCGCACCCGGGTGGGCTACCGCCTCGAGACCGTCGAGCGCGACGGCCGTGACCGCACCGTCCGCGTGCGCTTCGCCAAGCGCTCCGGGAAGGACCTGTGATGACCGACACCACCGACACCGTCACCACTGACGCCGACGCGCCGAGTGAGGCGCGCACCCCGCGCCCGAGGCCGCGGCTGAAGGCGCGTTACCACGACGAGATCGTCGCCGCGCTCACCGAGCAGTTCGGGTTCTCCAACCGGATGCAGGTGCCCGGCGTGGTCAAGGTCGTCGTCAAGATGGGTGTGGGCGAGGCCGCCCGCGACTCCAAGCTGATCGACGGCGCCGTCCGCGACCTGGCGGCCATCACCGGGCAGAAGCCGGTCGTGACCAAGGCCGGCAAGTCCATCGCCCAGGTCAAGCTGCGCGTGGGCGTGC
>NZ_JACMOM010000129.1 GCF_014378035.1 Aeromicrobium sp.
GGAAACGACGGGGCCCCTCCCTTTATTCATCCCTCCCCACCACCCCGGAACCGCTCGCGAGTCACTCAGGACCGCTCGCGAGTCACCTAGAACCGGTCGCGAGTCACTCAGGACCGGCCGGCCGGTGGGTAGTTGTCCAGACGGGCTCGAAAAGATCATTGACTCGGACGGGAAGTCAGGGGGTCGATCGGTCTGGTTGTGGCTGCTGATGTTCGCTACCGGCGCGACGTGTCCGAGATCTGGAGGCGCCCGTCCTCGTTGGGGAGCAGGGAATGACCGCTCTGGGCGTCCGCGCCGGCGGTTTGGTGTCACCACCGCGCCGCCGCAATCACGACGCGTCGACAGCCGGGCGAGGGGCAGTCCAGGTCTGGTGACTTCATCACGTCATCGATGTCCTCAGTGACTCGCGGGCCGTCCTGAGTGACTCGCGAGCGGTCCTGAGTGACTCGCGAGCGTTCGAGTCGAGGCGGACTCGGGGACGTGAGAAAATCGGGTGACCATGACGCAGACCCATGACGACGCCCGCGACCTCGACGCCGCCGATCCGCTCGCCTCGTTCCGGGAGCGGTTCTTCGCCGACGACGACCTCGTCGCCTACCTCGACGGCAACTCGCTGGGACGCCTGCCCAGGGCGACTGCCGTCCGCCTGGCCGCATTCGTGCGCGATGAATGGGGTGGCCGGCTCATTCGTGGGTGGTCCGAGGGTTGGGTCGACCTGCCGGTCACGGTCGGCGACGAGCTCGGCGCGGTGCTGCTGGGCGCAGCAGCGGGCCAGACGGTCATCGCCGACTCCACCTCCGTCAACCTCTACAAGCTGCTCCACGCTGCGGCCGGGGTGCGCCCCGGCCGGGACGAGATCGTGATCGATGCCACCAACTTCCCGACCGACCGCTACCTCGTCGATGCTGTCGCAGAGGCCCGCGGCATGACCGTCAGGTGGCTCGAGCCCGACCTCGTCGACAACGTCACGGCTGACGTGCTCGCCGGTGCGCTGGGCGACCGCACAGCGGTCGTGGTCCTCAGCCAGGTCGACTACCGCTCCGGGACGCTGATCGACCTGCCAGGGCTCACCAGCCAGATTCAGGAGGCCGGCGCCGTTGTCGTGTGGGACCTGTGCCACTCCGCCGGAGTCGTGCCGATAGAGCTCGACGAGGCGTCGGTCGACTTCGCCGTCGGATGCACCTACAAGTACATCAATGGGGGACCGGGGGCACCGGCCTACATGTACGTCGCCGAGCGGCACCTCGCCGCGTCCGTGCAACCGATCCCGGGCTGGTGGAGCGCGGGCGACCTCTTCGCGATGTCCGACACCTATGAGGCCTCGCCCACGATCCGTCGCATGCTCAGCGGTACGCCAGCCGTCGCCGGGATGATCGCGGTGCAGGAAGGTGTGCGGCTGATAGCCGAGGCCGGTATCGAGGCCGTGCGCGTGAAGTCGGAGTCACTCACGGCCTATGCACTCGACCTGGTGGATGCCGCCGGGCTCGAGGTCGCCACGCCGCGCGACCCCGCCTTGCGCGGTAGCCACCTGACGGTGCGCCACGACGGCGCCCGCGCCATCACGGCGCAGCTCATCGAGCGCGGTGTCGTGCCCGATTTCCGGGAGCCCGACCTCATCCGGCTGGGGTTGTCGCCGCTGACCACGTCGTTCACCGAGGTCGCCGACGCCGTTCGGGTGCTGCGGGAGATCATCGAGAGCTGAACGGCGGGCGTCGAGGGGCACGGCAATGCGCTCGCGTCACCCGGCCGCGGCTCCGGTCAAGGTGGTGGCTCCGGGTGCGCCACGGCTAGGCACGGGGGTCCGGCCGGTGGCGTCCGTCTCGTACCATCGTGGCCATGACACGAGTTGCAGTGCTGGGTGCCAAGGGTCGAATGGGTGCCGAGTCGGTACGTGCGTTGAGTGCCGCCGACGGCATCGAGGTCGTGGCGCAGATCGATGTCGGCGACGCACTCGGGCTCATCACCGACTCTGACGCCGAGGTGGCACTCGACTTCACGCAGCCCGATGCGGCGCTCGACAACGTGCGCTGGTGCATCGAGAACGGCGTGCACGTGGTGGTCGGTACCTCGGGGTTCGACGACGCCACGATCGACGAGGTCCGCGCGCTGCTCGGCGACGACCCCGCGACGGGCGTCCTCGTCGTGCCCAACTTCTCGGTCGGTGCAGTGCTGATGATGCGCTTCGCCGCCGTGGCGGGGCCGTTCTTCGAGTCGGTCGAGGTCATCGAGATGCATCACCCCGACAAGATCGATGCACCGTCGGGCACCGCGACGCGCACAGCTGAGATGATCGCCGCGGCGCGGGAGGCCGCAGGCTCCGCGGCAGTCCCCGACTCGACGACAACCGATCCTGACGGGGCTCGCGGTGCGCGCGTCGCCGGCATCTCGGTGCACTCCGTCCGAGCCCGCGGTTTCGTCGCTTCGCAGGAGGTGCTCCTGGGTGGTGTGGGAGAGACCCTCAGCATCCGACACGACTCGCACGACCGCGCGTCCTTCATGCCCGGTGTCGTGGCCGCAGTGCGGGCTGTCGGCGAACGCCCCGGGGTCACCGTGGGCCTCGACGCGATCCTCTCCCTCTGACTACTCCCGCTCGACCGGGGTGGGGTGAGCCACGGGGTCAGATCAGACGGACAAGGGCGGCGGCCATCGCGGCCGCGACGACCATCGGCAGGAACGGCACCCGCAACGTCAACAGCACCGCGGCGACGGCGAGTCCCACCAGACGGGCATCCAACCTGATTGACGAGCCGTCGGCGAACACCTGCACCGCAACGAGCGCCCCGAGGAGAGCGACCGGGATCAGGTCGGCAGCACGCACCGTTGCAGGATGGTCGAGCACCTGCTCCGGCACCGACAGGCCGATGTACTTGAGAGCGAAGCAACCCACGGCCATGATCACGATTCCGGCCCAGAGCGCCGTCACGGCCGCCTCCACACCATGCCCAGGACGACGGCTGCCCCGCCGCCGAGGATGATCGGCATTCCGGGAACGGTGATCGGCACGAGGCCGAGAGCCACCACGGCCGCGAAGAATGCCACGAGGCGTGAGTGCCACGACGCGAGGCGTGGCCAGAGCAGCCCGAGGAAAGCGGCACCCACGGCGGCGTCCAGGCCGTATGTCTGGGGGTCGCCGATCTGATTTCCCGCGAGCGCGCCGAGGAACGTCGAGAGGTTCCAAAGCACGAAGATCGAGATACCGGTCCAGTAGAAGCCGAGTCGGGTCTGGTGCGGCGTCTCGCGGGTCACCGCCATCGCGGTCGACTCGTCGATCACGAAGTGCGCCGACGCCAGCCGCTGCGGGCCGTCGAGGTCGAGTCGCTGCGCGAGGCTGAGCCCGTAGAACATGTTGCGGCTGCCCAGCAGCACCGCCGTCAGTGCGCCGGTGAGCGGGTTGCCGCCCGAGGCGATGACGCCGATGAAGGCGAACTGTGATGCTCCGGTGAACACCACGAGTGACAGGGCGCAGGTCTGCAGGATGCTCAGCCCCGACGCTGTTGAGATCGCGCCGAACGAGATGCCGTAGAGACCCGTGGCCAGACCGACACCGAGCGAGTCGATGATGACCGAGCGGTCGGTCGTCACCCGAGGCCGGTGTGCAGCCGGACCTGCTTGACGGTCGTGCCGGTCTCTGACTGGAGCTCGCGGTGGGCCCCGTCGGGCTCCCACCCGGACTCGGTGACGAACGCGCGGAGCACGTCGTCGGATGCGTTCACCCACCACAGCGCCCGGGTGAACTTGTCGGCCTGCAACGTGTCCATCGCGGCCTGCAGAAGCCTCGAGCCATGACCGGCGCGCTGGTGGCCGGGGTCGACGACGAACTCGCCCACCTCGCCGTCGGCGACCTGGTCGCTGTCAGGGTCGTACGACGGGTGCACGAGGGCGAAGCCGCGGACGTCGGCGCGTTCGAGCGCCACCAGGACGCGCACGCGGGCATCCTTGGGCGAGGTGAGGGTGCTCGACCACACGGCGGCCATCTCCTGCGGGTCGACGCCGTCGAGCACCTCGGCGGGGATCAGGTCGGCATAGCTCTCACGCCACGTGGTGAGCTGGACGCGGACGATCGACGACGCGTCGTCGGGCCACGCGAGGCGTGCGCTGACATCGGCGCTCATGACTGGCGGAAGCTCTCGACAAGCCCGGACTCAGCACCTGCGGAGTCGAGCATCGCAGCAGTCATCGACGTGTTGCGAAGGCTTGGCCAGGTCTCCCAAGCCAGCACCGCGAGACCGGGAAAGCCGGAGATGACCAAGGGCCATCCGCCGTAGTCACCGACGAACGCCACGGCCACCGCAAGGATGAGCGGCGCTTCACAGTAGGCGAGCTTGCGAACGGTCTGCGCGGCGAAGACCCCGACCGCCTCAGCCCGGATGTCCTTCCTGGGATCGTCGGCGACGAGCGGCGATGCGTTGAGCCAGACCCGTTCGGCGAAGAACGCACCCACCCCGATCAGCGCGACCAAAAGCACTGCGAGCCAGATCGGCGGGTAGTCGGCATCACGTCCGCCGAGCATGAAGAAGAGCAGCACGAAGAAACCACCCGTGAGGCCGACCTGCAGGAGGGCGAAGTTTCGGACCTCGGTGGGCGTGGCGTCATATTCAGCGCTCGGCATGCTGATGAGTTTGTCACACGATTCGTCACCGTCGATTGGTAGTCTGCGGTCATGCGGGCCTACCTCGATCTCGTCCAACGGATCCTCGATGAAGGGGTCGCCAAGGGCGACCGCACGGGCACCGGCACGCGCAGCGTCTTCGGTCACCAGATGCGATTCGATCTTGCCGAGGGATTTCCTCTGGTGACGACCAAGAAGGTCCACCTCAGGTCGGTGGTTGCCGAACTGCTGTGGTTCGTCGCGGGCGACACCAACACCGCCTACCTGCGCGACAACGGTGTGAGCATCTGGGACGAGTGGGCTGACGACACCGGCGACCTCGGTCCCATCTACGGCTACCAGTGGCGGTCGTGGCCGACGCCTGACGGCCGGCACATCGATCAGCTCGCCGAGGTCATTGCCAACCTCCGCGCCGATCCAGACTCCAGACGCCACATCGTGAGTGCCTGGAACGTCGCCGACCTCGACGAGATGGCGCTGGCGCCGTGCCACGCATTCTTCCAGTTCTACGTCGCCGACGGTCGCCTGTCGTGCCAGCTCTATCAACGCTCGGCCGACGTGTTCCTGGGCGTCCCGTTCAACATCGCGTCCTACGCCCTGCTGACGCACATGGTCGCCCAGGTGACCGGTCTCGAGGTTGGCGACTTCGTGCACACGCTCGGCGACGCCCACCTGTACGTCAACCATCTCGACCAGGCGCGTGAGCAGCTCACCCGCGAGCCGCGGGCGTTGCCCGAGCTGTGGCTCGACCCAGCGGTCACCTCGATCGACAGCTTCACCCTCGACTCGATCAAGGTCACCGGTTACGACCCGCTCCCCGGCATCAAGGCGCCGATCGCCATATGACGGTCACGCTCGTCGTCGCGATCGGCTCGAACAGGGTCATCGGGGCAGATGGTGCGATGCCCTGGCCGCGCACCGGCGACCAGCAGCAGTTCAAGGCACTGACGATGGGCCACCCCATGGTCATGGGGCGAACGACCTTCGAGTCGATCGGTCGGCCCCTGCCCGGGCGCACGTCGATCGTCCTGACCCGCGACCCCGGCTGGCATGCTGACGGGGCCGTGGTCGCGACGAGCCTGCCCGACGCCCTCGAGCTCGCTACCGCCATCGACGACGAGGTGTTCGTCATCGGTGGTGCGCAGGTCTACGCGGCCGCGCTCGACGCACATCTCATCGACCGGATGATCATCACCCACGTCGCAAGCGCAGCCGACGGTGACGCGTGGTTTCCCGACCTCGACTGGTCGAGGTGGACGCAGGTCGCTCGGGAGGGCCACGACGGCTACGACATCGCGACGTACGACCGCCTGAGCTGATCGGGCTCTCCGGCGTCATCCAGGCGCAGCGTCGGTGTCCTCGCGGGTCAGAGCAGGATCGCGAGCTGTCGGCTCTGCGCCACGAGGTTGCCCGCCTCGTCCCACAGCTCGCAGTCCTCCTCATGAAACCCGTTCACGAGGTGACGGGTCGTCAGCCGAGTCGCGATCCAGCCCGGTGCAGGGGTGCGGTGCAGGTGAACTGTCAGCTGGACCGTCATCGACTGCATCTCACCGATCTCCATGACCGGCGGCGCGTACGAGTCGACCAGGATCGCCAGGGCGGGGAAGTCGATGGTCCGGCCCCCGGCGAGACGCTGCCAGAGCTCGACGCTGGGGTCGCCGTTGGGATTGCCGTCCGCCCACCCGGGGCGCGACGCGAGGCGGTAGTCGATCTGGTCGAAGATGCCCCCCTCGGGCATGCCGTGGTCCCGGGGGTCGGCGCACGCGTCGGGTGGGGGCAGCGACGGGGGAGTGGCGAGCTCGAGCGTGCGCCCGCCGGTGCGCGGGCCGAAGCTCGCCACGAGCTGTGCGATGTGCCGATCGTTCTCGTGCAGGGACGCCTCACCGGTCTGCACCCGACGACCGAGGCGCAGCGTGGACGTCCGCAGCTCTGCCGATCCGGGTTCCGGTGACGCCAGGTAGGTGACGGCTGCGACCAACGGGTCGTCCGCCCCCATTTCCTCGCCGAGCCCGCGCAGCATCGGGGCGAGGATGTAGCCGCCGTTGGGCTTGCCGAGCGGAGTGTTCCACCGATCGGTCAGGGTCAGGTCGCGGATGCCGTCGCCGCGGGGGGCGGACGCGGTGTCGACGTCGTAGATGTCTTCGCTCACGCGCCCATCCTGCCTGTCTCCCGGCGCGCCCCGAACGGTAACCTCGAAGCATGACGTCGCCGCTCGCCTCCGAGGCCGCGCCCTTCGGGCGTGTGCTGACCGCCATGGTCACGCCGTTCACGACCGACGGCGAGCTCGATCTCGACGCCGCGCAGAAAGTGGCGTCGTACCTGGTTGACCAAGGCAATGACGGCCTTGTCGTCAGCGGCACCACCGGCGAGTCGCCGACCACCACGGTCGATGAGGATGGCCGGCTGCTGGCCGCTGTCATCGAGGCCGTCGGCGAGCGTGCCACCGTCATCGCGGGGGTCGGCACCACCGACACCCGCCACTCCATCCAGCTCGCGCAGCAGGCTCGCAAGGCCGGCGCCGACGGGCTCCTGCTCATGGCTCCCTACTACAGCAAGCCCCCGCAGTCCGGCATCGTCATGCACGTCAACGCCGTCGCCAACGCCGGCGAGGACGTCCCCGTCATGATCTACGACATCCCCGGCCGCACCGGCGTTCAGGTCACTGCCGCGACGTACGTGGAGATCACCCGCAACCCCCTCGTCATCGCCATGAAGGATGCCGTCGGCGACCTCAACCGCGGCGCTTGGCTGATGCACGAGACGGGCCTCAAGATCTATTCCGGCGACGACCCCAACAACCTCCCCTGGCTCGCCATGGGTGCCAGTGGCATCGTCAGCGTCGTCGCCCACGCGGCGGCGCGTCCGTACGCCGACATGGTCGCCGCGGTCGATGCCGGCGACCTCCCCACAGCCCGATCCATCAACGACCGACTACTTCCCGCCGTCACGGCGATGATGACCCACACGCAGGGCGCGATCACCGCCAAGGCTGCTCTGCAGCTGCTCGGAGTCCTCGAGCACCGCACCATGCGTTCACCACTCCCCGAGGCAACCGCTGAGGAAGTCGCGATCGTTCGCGCCGGACTCGTCGCCTCGGGCCTCCTCGAAAGCCAGGCCTGAATGAGCCACATGCACCTGGAGCTCAGCGCTCCGCCCGCACTCCCCGAAGGCGCCCTGCGCGTCATCCCGCTCGGCGGTCTGGGGGAGATCGGCCGCAACATGACCGTCTTCGAGTTCGACGGCAAGATCCTCATCGTCGACTGCGGTGTGCTGTTCCCCGAGGAGCACCACCCCGGCGTTGACCTGATCCTGCCCGACTTCGGACCCATCCGCGACCGGCTCAAGGACGTCGTCGGCATCGTGCTGACGCACGGCCACGAGGACCACATCGGCGGCGTCCCCTACCTCCTGCGCGAGCGGGGCAACATCCCGGTCATCGGGTCGAAGCTCACGCTGGCGCTGCTGGACCCCAAGCTCAAGGAGCACCGCCTCAAGGACGCCCCCAAGTACGTCGTCAGCGAGGGCGAGTCACACAGGTTCGGCCCGTTCGACCTGGAGTTCGTCGCGGTCAACCACTCGATCCCCGACGCTCTCGCGGTGGCGATCAAGACCCCTGCGGGCGTCGCGCTGCACACCGGCGACTTCAAGATGGACCAGCTGCCGCTCGACGGCCGCATCACTGATCTCCGTGCTTTCGCGCGCCTCGGCGAGCAGGGGGTCGACCTCTTCCTCACCGACTCCACCAACGCCGAGGTGCCGGGCTTCACGACGTCCGAGCGCAACATCACGCCGGCCATCGACGCGGTCTTCCAGAACAGCAGCCGCCGCATCATCGTGGCGTCCTTCGCCTCTCACATCCACCGCGTCCAGCAGGTCATCGACGCCGCACACAGGCACGGACGCAAGGTTGCCTACGTGGGCCGCCCGATGGTGCGCAACATGCAGATCGCGCGCGACCTCGGCTACCTGCACGTCCCTGACGGCGTCGTCGTCGACAAGATCGATGCCGCACCGCCGCACAAGATGGTGCTGATGTCGACCGGTTCGCAGGGCGAGCCCATGGCTGCCCTGTCGCGCATGGCCAACAACAGCCACCAGCAGGTCAGCCTCGAGCCCGGTGACACCGTGCTGATGGCCTCTTCACTGATTCCCGGCAACGAGAACGCGATCTACCGCGTCATCGACGGGCTCACGAAGCTCGGCGCCAACGTCGTCCACAAGGGCAACGCCCTGGTCCACGTGTCGGGTCATGCCTCGGCCGGTGAGCTGCTCTACTGCTACAACATCGTCAAGCCGTCCAACGTGCTGCCCGTGCATGGCGAGATCCGTCACTTGCATGCGAACGCCAAGCTCGCGACGGCGACGGGCGTGCCCAATGTCCTGCTTGCCGAGGACGGCTTCGTCATCGACCTCGTCGACGGCCATGCCTCGATCACCGGTGCGGTGGAGTGCGGCTACGTCTACGTCGACGGCTCCTCGGTCGGTGACCTCACCGACTCCGAGCTCAAGGACCGCCGCGTCCTGGGCGAGGAAGGGTTCATCTCGGTCGTCGTGGTCATCGACTCCACGAACGGCAAGATCCTGTCCGGGCCCGAGATCCACGCCCGAGGCATCGCCGAGGAAGACTCGGCCTTCGACGAGATCATGCCCAAGATCATCGGTGCCATCGAGGAGGCTCTCACGGAGGGCAACCACGACGTGCGCCAGCTCGAGCAGGTCATCCGCCGGGTGCTCGGCTCGTACGTCGGGCGCCGTCTGCGTCGCCGTCCGATGATCCTGCCCGTCGTCATCGAGGCCTGACGCAGGCAGCAGTCGGGACGTGGCTGGCGCGTACGGGAGGGCGGTTCTCACAGTCACGTCAGGGTGACCGTGCGAACAGTGTTACCCGCCCCTGATGCGGGAACACCTTCTGCCGAAACAAGCGTTCCCTAGTTTCAGGGCATGAGATCCGACGCCGAGTCGGATCGCCGACCCCGGAGCGCCCCATGACCAGCGTCGCCATCAGTCCTCACGACCACCAGCCCCCACCATCGCCTCGAGCCGGTCGGCGTACCGGACGGTGGATCGATGACTGGGAGCCCGAGGATCCGGCGTTCTGGGAGTCCGGTGGCAAGGAGGTCGCCAGGCGCAACCTGATCTGGTCGATCTTCGGCGAACACCTGGGTTTCTCGATATGGCTGATGTGGAGCGCCGCCGCGGCGCTGCTCACGAAGGTCGGGTTCACCTTCACACCCGAGCAGCTGTTCTGGCTCGTAGCGGTGCCGAACCTCGTCGGCTCGCTGCTTCGCCTGCCCTACACGTTCGCGGTGCCCAAGTTCGGCGGCCGCAACTGGGCCATCTTCAGCGCGCTGATGCTGGTCCTGCCGACACTGTTGTTCGCGTGGGTCGTCCAGCGACCAGACACCCCCTACTGGGTGTTCATCGTCGTCGCAGCGACGGCAGGCGTCGGTGGGGGAAACTTCGCGTCATCGATGGCCAGCATCAACTTCTTCTACCCGTTGCGGCTGAAGGGCTCGGCCCTGGGGCTCAATGCGGCCGGTGGCAACCTCGGCGTCGCCATGATCCAGTTCTTCATGCCGATCATCGTGGGCGGGGCTGGTGCGTTCGGTCTCGTCGAGGCGAGCAGGAACGGCATCATGCTCGAGCGTGCGGGCTACCTGTACGCAGCCCTGGCCGCGGTGGCCGCGCTCACTGCGTACTTCTTCATGAACAACCTCTCGTCGGCCCATTCCCGGCCGCGTGAACAGCTCGCGGTCGTGAAGTACAAGCACACCTGGGTCATGTCGTTCCTCTACATCGGCACGTTCGGCTCGTTCATCGGCTATTCGGCAGCGATGCCGCTGCTGATCAAGATCAACTTCTTCAACCAGCCCATCCCGACGATCCCCGGTATCGGCATCAACTTCGCCTTCTACGGCTTCCTCGGTGCGCTTGTCGGGTCGCTGACACGTCCGTTCGGCGGCTGGCTCGCCGACCGCCTCGGCGGCGCGCTGGTCACCTTCGGTGCGTTCGTCGGGATGATCGTCGGCACGGTCCTGGTGATGGTTGCGCTGGCCCACCTTGTCGTGGTGCCGAAGCCTGCGGCAGGTGCCCCGGTCCCCGATCCCGCGACATTCCAGTACTCCGATGCCGTGCGCGCGGCGGTCGACCACAACGCGGACGTCTTTCCGTGGTTCCTCGCCGCGTTCCTGGTCGTCTTCGCCGCGACCGGCATCGGCAACGGATCGACCTACCGGATGATCCCGTCCATCTGGAGGGCGTACGCGACGACCGCCGGTGCCGAGGGCTCACCCGAGCGCGGTGCAGCTGAGCGGAAGTCGACCACCGAGGCGTCCGCGGTCATCGGCATCGCCGGCGCGATCGGTGCGCTCGGTGGCTTCCTGATCCCGATCACGTTCAGCGCCCCATGGGTCGCGGACCCGGTGGACGCGGTCAAGAGTGCCTTCGTGGTCTTCACGATCTTCTACGTCGTGTGCCTTGCCGTGACCTGGCTGTTCTACCTGCGCCCGAAGTCCATCATGGCGAAAGCGGGAGTGTGAGCACGCCACCGACACGGGCCGGCACTCCCGCCGGGGACCCCGCATGACCGACACGCACTGCCCGTACTGCGCACTGCAATGCGCACAGAGCCTGTCGCGAGACGAATCCGACGGCGGAGAGGTCACCGCTGAGCACGTCGTGGTCGGGCCGCGCCCGTTCCCCACCAGTGCTGGCGGCATGTGCCAGAAGGGGTGGACAAGTGCCGAGCTGTTGACGGTGCCTGACCGAATCACGGTGCCGCTGCGGCGCGTCGGGAACGGGTTCGAGGAGGTCGAGTGGGATGTCGCCCTCGACGACATCGCGGCACGGGTGCGCGCCATCGGCGAGAGGGATGGATCGGACGCCGTCGCGGTGTTCGGCGGCGGAGGGCTGACGAACGAGAAGGCCTATCAGCTGGGCAAGTTCGCCCGGCTGGCGTTGCGCACCCGCAACATCGACTACAACGGCCGGTTCTGCATGTCGTCCGCCGCGGCGGCAGCCAACCGCACACTCGGCATCGACAGGGGCTTGCCTTTCCCGCTGACCGACCTCGTGGACGCCGACGTGGTGATGCTGTTCGGCAGCAATCTTGCCGACACGATGCCACCCGCGGTCCAGCACCTCGGGCAGGTTCGCGGGCGAGGTGGGCTGGTCGTGGTCGACCCGCGCCGCAGTGCCACGGCCCGGCTGACAGGGGAGGGGGCTGGCGAGCACGTGCAGCTCGTCCCCGGGTCCGACCTGGTGCTGGTGCTCGGCCTGGTGCACATCGTGTTCGCCGAGGGCCTGGCCGACGTCGACTACCTGGCGGCCCGGGTCGACGGGGTCGAGGCCGTGCGTCGCAGCGTCTCAGAGTGGTGGCCCGAGCGCGTTGCCGCAACGACAGGGGTGCCGGAGACCCAGCTGCGCCGCATCGCTCGCGCCCTGGCAGACGCCAGCCCGCACCGTGGTGGCCGGGGTGCCTTCCTGCTGACCGGGCGCGGTTCGGAGCAGCATGTCAACGGCACCGACACCGTCACCGCGATCATCAACCTCGCTCTCGTGCTGGGTCTCGTCGGAGCCGATCGTGGCGGATACGGTGCGATCACCGGGCAGGGCAACGGCCAAGGCGGCCGTGAGCACGGGCAGAAGGCAGATCAGCTCCCCGGCTACCGGATGATCGACGACCCGGCGGCACGCAAGCACGTGGCCGCGGTGTGGGGTGTTGACCCGGCTCTGATCCCCGGCCCGGGCGTCCCGGCGGTGGAGCTGCTGACGGGCCTCGCGACGCCGGGTGGGCCGCGAGCGCTCTTCGTGCACGGCAGCAACGTCGTCGTCAGCGCGCCCGACGCTGATGTCGTCCGGCGCCGGCTCCAAGCCCTCGACCTGCTCGTCGTCTGCGACTTCGTACCCTCCGAGACCGCCATGCTCGCCGACTACGTCCTGCCGGTCACGCAGTGGGCCGAGGAGGAGGGCACCATGACGGGCCTCGAGGGCCGAGTCCTGCGACGACGCAAGGCCATCGACGCGCCCCCGGGCGTGCGCTCGGAGCTCGAGATATTTGCGGCACTCGCCGCTCGACTCGACGCGCCGGGAACCTGGTCGATCGAGCCCCGCGAGGTCTACGACGAGCTCCGGCGCGCCAGTGCCGGCGGTCGTGCTGACTATGCAGGCATCTCGTACGACCGGCTCGACGCCGGAGAGGCGCTCTACTGGCCGTGCCCCACCGACGACCATCCCGGCACGCCGCGGCTGTTCGCCGAGTCGTTCCCCACCCCGACGGGGAGGGCAAACATGGTGGCGGTGCGAGTGGTCGAGCCTGACGATGTTCTGCGCGAAGAAGCGCCGGTCTGGCTCGTGACCGGCAGGGTCCTGCAGCACTATCAGTCCGGCGCACAGACGCGGCGAGTGGTCAGGCTGAACGACTCCATGCCGCGTGCGCACGTCGAGATCCACCCGTCGCTGGCCGACCGTCTCGGCATCGAGGGAGTGGAGGACATCCGCATCACCTCCGAGCGCGGGTCGATGGTGGCGCAGGCGCGGATCAGTCCTGACATCCGCCCCGACACGGTGTTCGTCCCGTTCCACTTCGCCGACGGCTTGGTCAACGCGGTGACGAACGCCGCCACCGACCCTGTGTCGGGCATGCCGGCGTTCAAAGTGTGCGCCGCGCAGATCGTGCGGGCCGCCCGGTGAAGGTCGTCGTGGTGGGAGCCGGGATGGTCGGCAACCGCTTCGCGGACGAGCTGGGGCGCCTTGCGCCGCACATCGACGTGGACCTGCTCGGTGAGGAGGCGTACGAGCCGTACAACCGGGTCATGCTGACCGAGCTCATCGCCGGCCGCATCGACCTCGCGGGCCTGACCCTGCCGACGCCGGACAGCGGTCGCGTGCGGGTTCGCGCAGGCGTCCGTGCGACGGAGATCGACCGCGATCGCCGTGTCGTCGTGACTGCCGACGGCGACTTCGCCTATGACATCCTCGTGCTGGCCACCGGTGCGCACGCACGGGTCGTACCGGTGCCGGGGCTGCGGGACGGGCTCCCGCGTGGTGCCTACGTCGTCCGCCGTCTGGATGACGCCCGCGACATCGCGGCTGCGACCCTGAACGCACATCGAGCCGTCGTGATCGGCGCTGGGCCGCTCGGCCTCGAGACGGCCTGCGCATTGCGTCACCGAGGGGTCGGGGTCACGCTCGTGGCGGCGTCGACGCTGCTCAGTCGTGACCTCGACGTGGAGGTGGCTGGCGTCGTGGCCGACCAGGCGGTAGCGCTCGGGATCGACGTGGTGACCGAGGCAGAAATCGCATCGGTGGGTGTGCGCGAAGGCCGGGTCGATGCGGTCCATCTCGCCAACGGTCGAAGCATTCCAGCTGAGATCCTCGTGCTGGCATGTGGATCCGCTCCGGCCACGACGCTGGCGGCCGAGGCCGGGCTCGAGACCAATGTCGGCATCGTCGTCGGCGCTGACCTGCGCACGGCCGTCGACCCCTCGATCTGCGCCATCGGCGACTGCGCCGAGACCCTCGCCGGGGTGAGTGGTCTCGTGGCACCCGGATGGGCGCAGGCCCGGGCGCTCGCAGGCAGCATCGCGCACGACCGGCGGGTGGACCTCCCACCCGTCGCCGGCTCCGCGATGCGACTCAAGGCCGTGGGCATGAGTGTCGTGACGATCGGCGTACGCGCCTCGACGGCCGGCCCGATCGACAGGGTTGTCGTCCTCGCCGATCGGAGTGCTCGCCGGCACATCGAGATCGTCACTCGAGGTGACACCCTCGTCGGGGTGACGTGCGTGGGAGCGCCCGACCTCGCCGCACACCTCTCGACGCAGCTCGATCGGCCAGGTATGCTCCCGGCCGATCCGATCCACCTGCTGATGGGCACCTCGGGGATGCCTGTTCCCGAGAGCAACTCACCAACGACGATGCCGATGTCGACAACCGTCTGCCGGTGCAACGGCGTGACCAAGGGCGATCTTGTCCACGCGTGGGACGAGGGCGCCACGACGGTCGAGTCGCTCGCCACCTCGACGCTCGCGACCACGGGCTGTGGTGGTTGCACCAAGCTCGTGGGGGGGATCATCGACTGGTTGCGGGTCAGCGACCCGCCCTCACAGCATGAGGGCTCAGATCGTGAGACAACTGTTCCTCAGTGGTAACACGGAGATGTCCCCGCTGACATCTACTGTTCCTACCGTTCATGGCATGACTCCCAAGAAAAAGCTCGCCGTCGTCGGGGCGGGCATGGTCGCGCACCGGCTGGTCGAGGCCCTCGTCGAGCGCGGCGCCGACGAGGACTGGGACATCGAGGTCTTCGGCGACGAGACTCGCCCGCCCTACGATCGGGTGGCCCTGACGTCGTTCTTCTCCGACCGTGACCCGGAAGACCTGCTACTGGGCGACGGTGGGTTGTGGCGACGCCCGGGCGTGCGGCTGTACCGCGGCTCGATCGTGAGCCGCATCGATCGTGAGGCCCGCCAGGTCCACGCTCGAGGCACGACGTTCGACTACGACCAGCTGGTCCTGGCGACGGGGTCGTACGCCACGGTTCCTCCCGTCGAGGGTTCTGACCTTCCGGGCACGTTCGTCTACCGCACCGTGGACGACGTCGCCGAGCTTCGCGCGTGGGTCATCGATCGGGAGGCGGCGCTGGGCCGCAGGGTCAGCGGGGTCGTCGTGGGCGGCGGACTCCTGGGGCTGGGGGCGGCCGGGGCCCTGACCGCGCTCGGCGCTGACACGACGGTCGTCGAGTTCGCCGACTGGTTGATGCCGCTGCAGGTCGACCGTGCTGGTGGCGCTGCGTTGCGCCGCATCATCGAGCAGATGGGCGTCACGGTCCGAACGTCCACGGCGACATCGAAGCTCCGCGCAGGGCGCGACGGCAAGATCGCCCGCATGCAGTTCGCTGACGGCGAGCGAGTCCGCGCCGACGTCGTGGTCTTCGCGACCGGCGTCCGCCCGCGTGACGAGCTCGCCCGTGAAGCAGGTCTCGAGCTGGCCGATCGTGGGGGAGTAGTCGCCGATGAGGGCTGCCGCACGAGCGACGAGTCGATCTACGCGATCGGGGAGGTCGCGCACGTCGCAGGCCGGCTGTGGGGACTCGTCGGGCCGGGGTACACGATGGCGGAGGTCGTGGCCGACCGGTTGCTCGGCGGAACCGCAGCCTTCCGTGGGGCCGACCTCTCGACCAAGCTCAAGCTGCTCGGGGTCGACGTCGCGAGCTTCGGCGACGCGTTCGCCAGTGCCATCGGCAGCCTCGAGGTCGTGTATGCCGACCCGACCGCCGGTGTCTACAAGAAGCTCGTGATGAGTGACGACGCGAAGACTCTCCTCGGCGGCATGCTCGTGGGTGACGCCAGTGCGTACACGAACCTTCGACCCATGCTCGGCCGCACGCTCGGCAGCGATCCGACCGGCTGGCTGCTGCCTGAGGGCATCGAGGCGCCATCGGGCTCCGGGTTGCCCGACGAGGCGAATGTCTGCTCGTGCAACGGCGTGTCGGCAGGTGCGATCCGGTGCGCGGTGACCGAGCAGGGATGCACCGACCTCGCCGGGGTCAAGGCGTGCACCCGGGCAGGCACGAGCTGCGGCTCCTGCGTCGCGTTGGTCAAGAAGCTCGTCGACACCCAGCTTTCCGAGGCCGGCATCGAGGTCAGCACCGCATTGTGCGAGCACTTCGCCTTCACCCGCGCCCAGCTGTTCGACATCGTCCGGGTCAGCCAGATCTCGACCTTCACCGAGCTCGTCAAGCAGCACGGGAGCGGACGTGGTTGCGACATCTGCCGCCCCGTCGCGGCGTCGATCCTGTCGACGCTCGGCAAGGGACACGTTCTCGACGGCGAGAACGCCGCTCTTCAGGACACCAACGACCACGTCATGGCCAACCTGCAGAAGGACGGAACCTACTCCGTCGTCCCACGGATCCCCGGGGGAGAGGTCACCCCGGCGGGACTCATCGCGATCGGTCAGGTGGCCTCCGACTTCGGGCTCTACACCAAGATCACGGGCGGCCAGCGGATCGACCTCTTCGGCGCACGCATCGAGCAGCTCCCTGAGATCTGGCGCCGGCTGGTGCGTGCGGGATTCGAGTCCGGGCACGCGTACGGCAAGTCGCTGCGCACCGTGAAATCGTGCGTAGGTCAGTCATGGTGCCGGTACGGCGTGCAGGACTCGACGAGCCTCGCGATCGACCTCGAGCTCCGCTACCGCGGCCTGCGCTCACCGCACAAGATCAAGCTGGGAGTCTCCGGGTGCGCGCGTGAGTGTGCTGAGGCCCGCAGCAAGGACGTCGGGGTCATCGCGACCGACAATGGCTGGAACATGTACGTCGGCGGCAACGGTGGTTTCACGCCGCGGCACGCGCAGCTGTTCGCCGAGGACCTCAGCACCAACGAGCTCGTCCGAGCCATCGACAGATTTCTGATGTACTACATTCGCACGGCCGATCGGTTGCAGCGCACGGCTCCGTGGCTCGAGTCGATCGAGGGCGGGATCGACGCGGTGCGGGCCGTTGTCCTCGACGACAGCCTCGGCATCGGTGCAGATCTCGATGCGGCGGTCGCGGAGCATGTCGACTCCTACAAGGACGAGTGGGCTGCGACACTGGCTGATGACAGGAAGCTGGAGCGGTTCGCCTCATTCGTCAATGCTCCACAGACGCCCGATCCCGACCTCGTCTACGTCCAGGAACGCGGCCAGCGACGCCCGGCAGACGAGGCCGAGCGCGCCGTGCTGATCGCGGGGTCACATCTCCCGGTTCGCGAGAAAGAGGTGGGTCATGTCTGAGTGGCATTTTGCGTGTGCGTTCGACGACCTCGTCCCCGATCGTGGCGCGGCGGTGCTCCTCGACGGCCACCAGATAGCGCTCTTCCGGCTCAGCGAGTCTGACGACGTCCACGCGGTCGATCACCTCGACCCGTTCAGCCGTGCCAACGTCATGGCCAGGGGCCTCGTCGGCAGCCGCCAGGGCACGGCCACCGTTGCCTCGCCCATGCACAAGCAGGCGTTCGACCTGACGACCGGCCGATGCCTCGACGGCCCAGACGTGTCGCTCCGGGTGTGGCCTGCCCGCGTCGTCGACGGATTGGTCGAGATCTTGCTCGAGCCGGAGATCGGCGCGGCATGAGCACTCTCGGGCCGGTGCTCGCGGGGACGCAGATCCTCGTCACGGCGCAGCGTCGCGCCGGAGACCTCTCGCTTGCCCTTGAACGTCGTGGCGCCACGGTCACGACAGCCGCCTCCCTCGGGGTCGAGTCGCACATCGACGAGGACACGCTGCTCGCCCAGACGCGACAGATGATCGCCACCGGCGTCGACATCGTCATCGTGACGACGGGCATCGGTTTCCGAGGGTGGCTGGACACCGCTGAGACGGCAGGCCTCGGCCACGACCTGGTCGAGGCGCTCCGTTCGATGCGGCTGATCGCCCGCGGTCCCAAGGCCCGGGGTGCGATCCAGGCTGCGGGACTGGTCCCGGACTGGGTCGCCGAGTCGGAGACCTCCGCCGAGATCGCTGAATTCCTTGCGAGCGAGGGCGTGCGGGGGAAGTCGATCGCCGTCCAGCACCACGGCGCCGGCGGCGATGGACTAGAGACACGTCTCGCCGCTGCGGGGGGTCGGCCGTTCGGCCTCATCGTCTACCGCTGGGGGTCGCCCCCTGACCCCGATGCTGTCGAACGTTCTGTGCGCGACGCGGCCGCCGGTTCCTTCGACTCCGTCGTCTTCACCTCAGCCCCGGGGTCGGCCGCGTGGTTGAGCGTCGTCGATGGAGCGGGCGTCGTCGACGATCTGCGACGACTCGAGAAGGACAGCCGGCTGGTCCTGGCGGCAGTCGGTCCGGTCACCGCCGATCCGCTGCGGGCGGCCGGCTTCGATCCGTTGTTGCCTGACCGGGCGCGTCTCGGCGCGCTGGTCCGGTCGCTGGTGATGCACCTCGGAGACGCGTCCGACAACGTCCACACCAGCGCCGGATGCCTGCGAGTGCGCGCCACGGCGGCGACGCTCGACCACGAGATCCTGTCGGTCTCCCCGAGCGGTCTGGCGATTCTCCGTGCGCTCGCCAGCGAGCCGGGCATCGTCCGTTCACGCGAGGAGCTGCTTGCCGTGCTGCCCGGGGGGTCGGACGACCCGCACTCTGCCGAGGTGGCAGTCGCACGCCTTCGTGAAGCCGTCGGCAGGCCGATCGTCCAGACCGTCGTCAAGCGCGGGTACCGACTTGCCGTGAGTGAGCCGCAGGCATGACCATGACCCTCGTGGCCACGAGCCACGGCACAGGGGTGCACGCCGCGCAATGCGCGGTCCGCGCTCTCGTCGCGGCCGTGGGGGAGGCGTCGCCGCACCTCGATGTCCGGGAGGCGTTCGTGGACGTTCAGCGACCTCGGGTCGACACCGTGGTGGATGCGGTGGGTGGACTCGCGGTCGTGGTGCCGCTCCTGCTGACCCCGGGGTTCCATGTCCGCATCGACATCCAACGAGCAGCCGACCGACCGTGGGTTGCCGCCGCAAGACCACTGGGGACCGACAAGCGGATCATCGAGCTCCTGCACCGCAGGCTCGTCGCGAGCGGCGCCACCAGCGACGACGTCGTCGTCCTGGGTGCCGCCGGTTCGACGGATGCCGCGGCGTTGCAGAGTGTCGACACCACCGCACAGATGCTTGGCGCGGCATGGGGAGCACCGATTCCGGTCGGCTACCTCGGCGGCAAGGGCACGCCGATCGAAGAACTCATCGCCGCGGTCTCCCGCACGGGACGGCGGGTCGTGATCGCAAGCCATCTCCTGGCTCCCGGCTACTTCTACGATCGCCTGCTGGCCAGTGGCGCCGATGTCGTGTCAGGCCCCCTGCTCAGCGGCTCGACAGTCGATCCCGCCATGGTGTCGTTGGTTCTCGACCGGTTCTCGGAAGCCGCCCAGACGCTGGACCGAGCCGCCGCACCGCAGAGGTCCCACTCGTTCAGTCGGTGACCCGGCGCGCGCCGACAGTGACTCTCCGGCGTACCGGCGGGTGATGCGCGAGATGTAACCGAAGTGCGTCGCTGAGTTCATCGCCCTGAAACAGGTGACGCTGATGGTGGAGGTGCTGGTGGGGCGACCCGCGGCGACGGTCGGGGAGAGGTGGCGCATGCATCACCACGGCACCCCGCTACCGAGTCGCTCAGGAGTCGCCTTCGCAGTCCGACCTGGCTCCGCGGTTCACGCAACCGCGGAGCCGGGTGGGGCCCGCAGCACCATCAACCCCGGCCCAGCCCGGCGGCGATCGTGAACCGGACCCTCATCCTGTCCGCGCACGGCGCCGACTCCGCACGTGGACGGTCGTCCCATGCGGGGCTGATCAATGCCGTCCGTCGCGCGGCCCAGAACCTGGACATCGTCTCGGCCTTCGTCGACCTGCAGGTGCCCTCGATCGCGGACGTCGTGCGTAGGACCTCAGGGCCCCGCTTGATCGTCCCGCTCATGCTGACCCATGACCGTCCGGTCAGCGTCGACATTGTCCGGGCATCACACCTCGACGCGGCGGTGACCGTGTGCGCGCCGATCGGGCCTGACTGGGTCCTCGCAGAAATTGCCGTGCGTCGACTCTTCGAGGCGGGGGCGAGGTCCGACGACACGATAGTGCTGGCGGCCGCCACGACGATGGATGACCGGGCTGTGGCCGACATCGGCAAGGCGGCGCGGCTGCTGAGCGCCGTGTGGGGAGGCCGCGTGCACGTGGGAACACTCGGCGGACCCGACACCCCGCTGACGGACGCGGTCGACGTCGCTCGTGCCTACGGCCGGCGGGTCGTGGTGTCGACGTACGTGCTTGTCCCCGGGAGCATCCACGACAGCATCGGGGCGGCCGGCGCGGACGTCGTCACGGCACCACTGCTCGACGGTGGCCGGCCCGACTCCCGCCTCGTCGGCCTGGTCCTGGACCGTGTCCGGTCGCAGGCCGGCTGGATGCCCGTGGGCAACGAATCGGCACCCCGACTCGCGCACCAGTAGTGGCGACACAACACGCGTGGGGGCGGCAGATACTCACAAGTCTCGATCTGTCCTTTAGTCTTACGCCATGGCGACCCGAACGTCTTCCCCGCCGCGCAAGCGGCCGTCCGGCAGCCAGGCCCGCACGAAGTCGAATGCGAAAGGCACCTCCACCAGGAGGCGCAAGCCACAGGCGCGCAAGCCTGCAGCTCGCAAGCCCGCCGCACGACGAACGGGACCTGGTCCGATTGCTGCTGTCGTGAACGTGCTGCTGCGCGCCTCGACAGCGCTCTGGCTCGGCCTCGCTGGTGCCGTGGGCGCCGTCGCCCGCAGCATCGGTCACAGCGCCAGGGACCTCGACCCGGAGCAGCGCCGTGACGGCGTCGGCTTCGCTGTCATGGGGCTGGGCATCATCGTGGCCTCTGCCGTGTGGTGGGACATCCCCGGCGCGGTGGGCAACGCCATCCGCAAGATGGCGGCCGGCAGCGTCGGCATCCTCGCGTGGGCCGTGCCGATCCTGCTCGTCGTGATCGCCTGGCGCACGCTTCGCCACCCCGACCGCAACGGTCCCGCCGGTCGTCAGGTCATCGGCTGGAGTGCCATCAGCGGTGGCATTCTCGGCCTCGTGCATCTTGCGCACGACGTGCCGAGGCCCGGCGACCCCCAGGGGATGCGCGAAGCCGGCGGCGCTATCGGCTTCTTGTTCTCGGCAGTGCTGATCGACCTCTTGAAGAGTCCCTATGTCGTGGCGCCCTTGCTGACGCTGGTGGGCGTCTTCGGCCTGCTCGTCGTGACGAACACGCCCGTCTACGCCGTGCCCGCACGCCTGCGCGAGGTGCGCGACAAGGCGCTCGGCCGCTCTGCGGACGAGCCTGCCGCCGACGTCCCCGCGAAGCGCAAGCACCCCCGTACCAGCGCGGCACCGACGAAGGACGACGAACCGTACGACAACCCCCTTGTCGACGGTCCCGACGAGGACCGTCAGGTTCCCGCGCGCGTCTTCGAGCCGGAGCCCGACGACGAGCCGGCGGTACTTCCGCCGATCGAGCCGATCCCGGAACGCGCTGAGCAGCTGGCGCTGTCCGGCGACGTCGTCTACTCCCTGCCCAACAGCACCATGCTGCGCGAGGGCTCGCCGCACAAGGCACGGTCCAAGGCGTCCGACGAGGTCGTCGAGCGCCTCACCGAGGTGCTCGATCAGTTCCAGATCGACGCCTCCGTCACGGGATACACCCGCGGCCCCACGGTCACGCGCTACGAGGTCGAGCTCGGCCCCGCCGTCAAGGTCGAGAAGGTCACCGCGCTGTCACGCAACATCTCGTACGCCGTGGCGTCCAACGAAGTGCGTATCCTCTCGCCGATTCCCGGCAAGTCCGCGATCGGTGTCGAGATCCCCAACATCGACAAGGAGATGGTCTCGCTCGGCGACGTGCTGAAGTCGGTCAAGGCGCGCAGCGACCACCATCCCATGGTCATCGGCCTCGGCAAGGACGTCGAGGGCGGCTATGTCGTGGCGAACCTCGCGAAGATGCCGCACCTGCTCGTCGCTGGCGCCACGGGCTCGGGCAAGTCGAGCTTCGTGAACTCGATGATCGCCTCGATCCTGATGCGTTCCACCCCCGAGGAGGTGCGGATGATCCTGGTCGACCCCAAACGCGTCGAGCTCACGGCCTACGAGGGCGTCCCGCACCTCATCACCCCGATCATCACGAACCCCAAGAAGGCCGCCGAGGCGCTGCAGTGGGTCGTGCGCGAGATGGACATGCGCTACGACGACCTCGCGAACTTCGGTTACCGGCACATCGACGACTTCAACAAGGCCGTGCGGGCCGGCAAGGTCCGCCTCCCGCCGGGCAGCGAACGGGTGCTCGCGCCGTACCCCTACCTGCTGGTCGTCGTCGACGAGCTCGCTGACCTGATGATGGTGGCGCCACGAGACGTCGAAGATTCCATCGTGAGAATCACCCAGCTCGCGAGAGCAGCCGGTATCCACCTGGTGTTGGCCACGCAGAGACCTTCCGTGGATGTCGTCACCGGCCTGATCAAGGCCAACGTGCCCAGCCGACTCGCCTTCGCGACGTCCTCGGTCACCGACAGCCGGGTCATCCTCGACCAGCCGGGCGCCGAGAAGCTCGTGGGGCAAGGCGACGGATTGTTCCTTCCCATGGGCCAGAACAAGGCCATGCGCATGCAGGGCGCCTGGATCACCGAGGCAGAGATCCACACGATCGTGGAGCACTGCAAGACGCAGCTGCAGCCCATCTACCGCGAGGACGTCACCGTCGCGCCGGTCGCCAAGCGCGAGATCGACAATGACATCGGCGACGACATGGACCTCGTCCTGCAGGCCATCGAGCTCTGCGTCACGACGCAGTTCGGTTCGACGTCGATGCTGCAGCGCAAGCTGCGCGTGGGTTTCGCCAAGGCTGGTCGCCTGATGGACATCCTCGAGAGCCGAGGCATCGTCGGTCCGAGCGAGGGCTCCAAGGCCCGCGATGTGCTGATCAAGGCCGATGACCTCGAGCAGGTCCTCGCCAGCATCCAGATCGGCTGACCAGCTGATGCCAGATCCCTTCGAGATACGCCGACGCACGGGCCTGTACGCCGCCCTCGGGCTGCTGTGCCTCATCCTCGCCGCCGGGTTCGGCTGGCTGGCGTACCGCCGCGACGAACCGGTGTTCTGGGCGCCCGCGACGGTGCTCATCCTGATTGCCCTCACGCACCTGAGTGGCCTCCGCGACTCACGCACTCCACTGTTCGTCGCTGACGACCACGGCGTGCGTATGCGGTCGCGCGAAGGATGGGTCGGACTGCTCTGGAGCGAGCTGGCCGAGATCCGTGTCGAGCGTCGTGTCGGCGTACGCCACGACCCGCGGATCAAGGTGGTCAGCAACGACGGCAGCCGGTTCTACACCGCTCCGCTGGGCCTGGGCACCGATGTCTCGCCGGCCGAGGCCGAGGTCCAGTTGGCGCGCCGCCGCTCTGCTGCCGCATACTGAATCGTTGGTCCTCGCGCCACCGAGAGGGAGTCATGGAAGCGGCAACTGCGCCGAGCAACTTCAACATCGCGAACGCCCTGACGGTGCTTCGCATCGCGGGTGTCCCGCTGTTCGGGTGGCTCCTGCTCACCCAGGACGGGCAGTCGACGGGCTACCGGGTCGCTGCCTGGGTGGCCTTCATGCTGTTGATGATCACCGACAAGATCGACGGTGACCTGGCGCGCAAGCACAACCTCGTCACCAACTTCGGCAAGTTGGCCGACCCCATCGCCGACAAGGCCCTCACCGGCATGGCGTTCGTGGGTCTGGCGATCATCTTCGACAACTGGCTGTTCTGGACCGTCACGATCGTCGTCCTGGTGCGCGAGTGGGGCATCACCCTGATGCGTTCCGTCGTCAAGAAGTATGGCGTCATGCCGGCAGGTCAGGGGGGCAAGATCAAGACGACCCTGCAAGCCGTCGCCCTGGGTGGCTACCTCCTTCCGTTCGAGATCTGGGACAACACCCCGAGCGACATCCTGCGCGTGATCACGCACCTGCTGATGGCCGCCGCGGTGGCCATCACGATCAGCACCGCCGTGCAATACGTTCGCGACGCCCGCACGTTGCGTGACGACTCGAGGGCCGCGACCAAGAGGGATGCTGGTCGGTGAATGCCAGTGTTGCCCCATGTCAGTGCTGAGAAGTGACGCTGGCCGCTGAGGCCATCGACGCCCTCCGGACGGCCGGAGCCACCGTCGCCACGGCCGAGTCGCTCACCGGGGGACTGGTGTGTGCGTCGCTGGTCGATGTCCCCGGAGCGTCCGACGTCGTCCGCGGAGGCGTCGTCGCCTACGCCGCCGACGTCAAGATCGGGCTGCTGGGTGTCGACGCCTCGCTGATCGCCGAGAACGGTACGGTCGACGCTGGCGTGGCCGAACAGATGGCCCTCGGAGCGTGTCGAGTGACCTCATCCACCTACGGGCTGGCCACCACGGGAGTCGCCGGACCGGACGCCAGCGAGGGCAAGCCACCCGGCACGGTCCACGTCGCGATCGCCGGGCCCGGCGGGGTGCGATCGACTCTCCTCAACCTCGTCGGCGACCGCGACACCATCCGCAGGCTGACGGTCGACGCGCTGTTGTCTGAACTGGTCGCTAGGCTGGGGGAAGAATCCCGCTCGGCGCGGGGTTGAAGAACATGAGGCAGCTCACATCTGCCGATCATGTCGGCCGACGATCACAGGCCGGTCGAACGTCACACCACTTGCCAGGACACAAGCTCTACCCGGATGGAGGCACCCGATGACCGCGATGCGTCAGCTGGTCGGCGAGGTGCTCCGCGAGCGTCGGGTGTCCCAAGGCCTCACGCTGCGCGACGTGTCGGGCAAGGCGCGCATCAGCCTCGGTTACATCTCCGAGGTGGAACGGGGCCAGAAGGAAGCCAGCTCTGAGCTGCTCGCCGCCCTCGCCTCGGCACTGGACGTCCCGCTGTCCAAAGTCCTGCTCGACGTCAGCTCGCTGCTCAAGGTCGAAGAGGCTGCCGAGTCGTACCTCGCCAGCATCCCCTCCATCGCCCCGGGCGACGTGTCGGCATCAGCGGCCTGATCCGGCCCCAGTCCTGCCCTCGTGAAGCGCAGCCCAGATGAAGCACGGCTCAGATGAAGCACAGTGAGTTCTGGGTGCGCATGGACCAGCACCTCGGTTTCGCCTACGCGCGTGTGTGGGCGGGTCAACACGTGATGCGTGAGCTTGGCGGACGCACGGCGGCTGAGGCGCTCGAGCAGGGCGAACCTCCCAAGACCGTCTGGCGCGCCGTTCACGCCACCCTCGGTCTGCCCGCGTCCGAACGCTGATCCTGCCCGTCGGGCGGTGGGATGTGCGTGTCTGCAGGCGTGATTACTCGTCGCGGACAACAAAAGTGTGGGAACGCTCCCAAAACTGTTGACTCCTGGTGTGACCCACTTCATACTCGTGGGAACGCTCCCACGGGGGGAGCAGTAGAGGAAGGTTCGACGTGAATCGCACACAGCGCATCACCGCTCTCGCGGCATCAACCCTCGTGGTGGGAGCCCTTGCCGCCGGTTGCGGTTCCGGTAGCGGAGGCTCGGGCGGCGACGTGACCCTACGGGTCAATCTGTTCGGCCAGTTCGGTTACAAGGCCGTCTACCAGCAGTTCGAGAAGGCCCACCCGGGTGTCAAGATCGTCGAGACGGCCGAGGGCGACCTCGGCAAGTACAACACCAAGCTGAGCCAGCAGATCGCGGCAAACTCGGGCGCCGGCGACGTTGTCGCCATCGAAGAGGGCCAGACCGTCAACTTCCTGCAGAGCGCGGACAAGTTCGTCAACCTGCAGGATCACGGTTCGAACGAACTCAAGGCCAACTACCTTCCCTTCGTCTCTAACGCGACCACGACGGCCGACGGCAAGACCACGATCGGCCTCGGCACCGATGTCGGGGGGCTTGCCATGTGCTATCGCCGCGACTTGTTCGAGAAGGCCGGGCTTCCCACCGACCGCACCGAGGTCGCCAAGCTCTGGCCGACGTGGGACGACTTCATCGCCACGGGTGAGAAGTTCCAGACCGGAATAGGCGACAAGAAGGTGCACTTCGTCGACGCCGCGACCAACACGTTCAACTCGATCCTGATGCAGGGCGGCGACACGACCTACTTCGACCGCGACAACAAGCTGATCGTCGACTCCAACCCGGCGGTCAAGGGAGCGTGGGACGAAGCCAACAAGATGATCTCGGCACACCTCACGGCCAAGCTGGTCGCCTTCTCCGATGAGTGGAATGCCGGCTTCAAGAACGGGTCGTTCGCCACCGTCGCGTGCCCGGCGTGGATGACCGGCTACATCAAGGGCCAGGCCGGCGACAGCTCGAAGGGCAAGTGGGACATCGCCACGGTGCCCGGCGGGGGAGGCAACTGGGGAGGCTCCTGGCTGGCAGTGCCCAAGTCGAGCAAGCACCAGAAGGAATCCCTCGAGCTGATCAAGTTCCTGTCGGGCAAGGAGGGGCAGATGGGTGCCTTCGAGAGCGAGGGCCGGCTCCCGTCGCTGCCCGCCCTCTACGACACCCCCGCGTTGAAGGAAGCGACCAACCCCTACTTCAACGACGCGCCGACCGGACAGCTGTTCGTGGCCGGGGCGAAGAACCTGAAGCCGGTCTACCTCGGCGCCAAGAACGTCCCCGTCCGCGATGCGTTCGAGAATGTCCTGCGCAGCGTCGAGAACGGTCAGCGGTCCGACACCGAGGGCTGGTCGACCGCGGTCAAGGCGGCTGAGAAAGCGGCGAAGTAGCGAACGCCGCTCGGCACCACCCCACCGGACCCCGGTGCCTGCGCTCGTCCTCAAGCGGGTGCAGGCACCGGATCGACGAGGAGAGTTCTGTTGAAAACTCGCGACCGACTCAGCAAGGCTGAGGTTCGCTTCGCCCCGTACGCCTTCGTGTCACCGTTCTTCCTGGTGTTCGCAGTGTTCGGGCTGTTCCCACTGGTCTACACCGCGTGGGTCTCCACCCACGACTGGAGCCTGCTGGCCGGCGACCAAGGGTTCGTGGGCCTGGCCAACTACCGCGAGCTGATGCAGGACCAGGACTTCTGGCGAGCCTTGGTCAACACCGTCGGCATCTTCGTGCTGGCCACCATCCCGCAGCTCACGATCGCCACGGTGCTGGCACAGGTCCTCAACAGCCGCCTCCGGGGCCGGACATTCTGGCGCATGGGGGTGCTCCTGCCCAATGTCACCTCGGTGGCGGCGGTGGGCATCATCTTCGGGCTCATCTTCGCCCGCGACTACGGCATCGTGAACTGGGCGCTCGGGCACGTCGGCCTCGACCACCCGATCGACTGGCAGGGCCACCGTTGGTCGTCCTGGTTGGCCATCTCGGTCATGGTCGACTGGCGGTGGACGGGCTACAACGCCCTGATCCTGCTGGCGTCGCTCCAGTCGGTGCCGAAAGACTTGTACGAGGCCGCGCGCATCGACGGCGCCTCTTCCTGGCGACAGTTCTGGACCATCACCGTCCCGATGCTGCGGCCGACCATCATCTTCGTGACGATCATCGCGACGATCGGCGGTATCCAGCTGTTCACCGAACCACTGCTGTTCGGCTCGGGCGTCAACGCCATTGCCGGCGGCTCGACCGGCCAGTTCCAGACCGTGGCGATGTACCTCGTGCAGCAGGCCTTCACAGGCCAGCGATTCGGGTACGCGTCCACCATCGCGTGGGTGCTGTTCGTCCTGATCGCGATCTTCGCGCTCATCAACGTGCTGCTCCTGCGACGTATCAAGTCGGCGAGCTGACATGAGGCTGCACAAGAACTGGATGCTCTACGTCGCGCTCACCGCGACGGTGCTCCTCTCCGCTGCCCCCCTGTACTTCATGCTCGTCATGGCGTCGCGCATGAACGACGAGATCGTGTCGTTGCCGCCACCGCTGAGTCTCGGCGCGCAGCTCGTCAGCAATCTCGACCGGGTGTTCTCCAACCCCGACGTGCTGTTCGGGCAGGCACTGATCAACAGCGCGCTGGTGGCGTCGGTCGCCACGATCTGCGTCGTTGTCAGCTCGTCGCTGGCGGGGTTCGCCTTCGCCAAGCTCAAGTTCCGCGGGCGCAACGTCATGCTGCTGTTCGTCATCGGCACCATGATGGTGCCGGTGCAGCTCGGGCTCATCCCGCTCTACATGCTGATGGGAAAGCTCGGGCTGTCCGGGGGGCTGGGGTCGGTGACACTGCCGTTCGTGGTGGCCGGTTTCGGCGTTTTCATGATGCGTCAGTTCGCTGAGCAGGCGATCCCCGACGAGATGATCGAGGCGGCCCGGGTCGACGGTGCGTCGACCTTCCGCATCTTCTTCAGCATCGTGTTCCCGGCGCTGCGTCCGGCGGCCGCGGTGCTGGGCCTGCTGACGTTCATGGAGCGTTGGAACGACTTCCTCTGGCCTTACCTCACCCTCGACGCGGAGCACCCCACGGTGCAGATCGCGCTGTCGCGGTTGTCCAGCGGCTACTACTCCGACCAGTCCCTCATCATGGCGGGCACCCTCCTGGGGACAGTGCCGCTCGTCCTTGTCTTTGTCGTGTTCGGCCGCCAGATCATCGGCGGAATCATGGAAGGTGGGCTCAAGGCATGACTCTCGACCTCTCAGCATTTCCCGCAGACTTCAGCTGGGGCGCCGCCACCTCGGCTTATCAGATCGAGGGCGCCGTCGATGAGGATGGACGCACTCCTTCCATCTGGGACACCTTCGCAGCGACCCCTGGCCGCGTCGTCGCCGGCGAGACGGGTGCGGTGGCTGTCGACCACTACCACCGCTGGTCGGACGACGTCGACCTGATGGCCGGGCTCGGGCTCGGCGCCTACCGCTTCTCGGTGGCCTGGCCACGCGTGCAGCCCGACGGCGTCGGACTCGGCAATGCCGCGGGCATCGCTTTCTACGACCGGCTTGTCGATCGGCTCCTGGAGAAGGGCATCACGCCCTGGGCAACCCTCTACCACTGGGATCTGCCCGAGGTGCTCGAGCAGGCCGGCGGCTGGCCGTCACGCACGACCGCCTATGCATTCGCCGACTACGCCGGCATCGTCGCGGAGTCGCTCGGCGACAGGGTCAAGCACTGGATCACCCTCAACGAGCCGTGGTGCGCTGCCTTCCTCGGCTACGCCAGCGGCATCCACGCACCGGGCCGCACCGAGCCCGCCGCGGCTGTGGCTGCGTCGCACCACCTCATGCTCGGTCACGGGCTCGCCGTCGAAAGGCTGCGTGCGACGGTCCCTGACGCGCAGGTGGGCGTCACGGTCAACCTCTACCCGGTGGTGCCCATCGACGACTCCGGCCGCCACGACGACGCGGTGCGCCGCGTCGACGGGCTGATGAACCGGTGGTTCCTCGACCCGCTTCTGCAAGGCAGCTATCCCCAGGACGTCCTCGCCGACCTCGCACCCGTCACCGATGCGGCGTTCATCCTGGACGAGGACCTTGCCGCCATCTGCCAGCCGCTCGACTTCCTCGGCGTCAACTACTACACCCGCCACGTGGTGGGTGCTGGCCTGTGGCCGGGGTCGTCCGAGGTGCGGTTCCAGCTCGAGAACGGCATGCCCAAGACGGCTACCGGCTGGGACGTCGACCCCGACGGCCTCGTCGAGATCCTCGCCCAGGTGCAGCGCGACTATGCGCCGATCCCGATCTACATCACTGAGAACGGCGCGGCGTTCGACGACGGCACCGTCGTCGACGGCGTCGTGCGCGACGCCGACCGGGTCGACTTCCTCGACCGGCACCTGCAGGCTGTGGCGACGATGCGGCAGCGAGGCCTCGACGTGCGGGGCTACTTCGCGTGGTCGCTGATGGACAACTACGAGTGGGCGGAGGGCTACGGCAAGCGTTTCGGCATCGTCCACGTCGACTACGACACGCAGGTGCGCACCCCCAAGGACAGCGCGCGTTGGTACGCCTCCGTCATCCGGGCTCATCGAGACGCGACAATGACAGGATGAACGTGCTGGGAGGACGGCCGACCCTCGAGGAGGTCGCTGCCCACGCGGGCGTCGGCCGCGGCACAGCATCACGCGTCATCAACGGGTCGCCGCAGGTCTCTGAGCGCACTCGCGAGGCGGTGCTGCGTGCGGTCGAGGAGCTCGGCTACGTGCCCAACCAGGCTGCCCGGTCCCTCGTCACCCGTCGCACCGGCACGGTCGCCCTGGTCATCGCGGAGTCCGACGAGCGCATCTTCGGCGAGCCGTTCTTCGCCGGGGTCGTCCGGGGCATCTCCTCGACCCTCAACGACGCCCAACGGCAGCTTGTCCTGTCCCTGGTGCAGAGCAGCGATCAGGCCATACGGCTCGGCGCCTACCTCAACTCCCAGCATGTCGACGGCGTCCTCCTGCTGTCGGTGCACGACGACGGCGCATACTCCCTCGACCTCGGATCGCGGGGCGTGCCGATGGTGCTCGGCGGACGGTCGGCGCTCTGGTCCGACGCCTCGTTCGTCGACGTCGACAACCGCGATGGCGCACGTCAGGCCGTGAGGCACCTGGTGGCAACCGGCCGCCGCACCATCGCCACGATCACCGGCCCCCAGGCGATGGCCTCCGGCCGCGACCGGCTCGACGGCTACACCGCAGCGATCGTCGAGAGCGGGCTGGCACTGGACACGTCGCTCGTCGTCGAGGGCGACTTCAGCGAGGTCAGCGGATGGGCGGCGATGGAAGACCTCCTCGACCGACACCCCGATGTCGACGGCGTCTTCGCCGCGAGCGACCTGATGGCCATGGGCGCGCTTCGGTCGCTGAGAGCACGCGGACGTCGGGTGCCCCACGACGTCGGCGTCGTGGGGTTCGACGGCACCCCGGCCTCAGAGACCACCGACCCGCCGCTGACGACCGTGCACCAACCCCTCACGAGGCTGGGTCAGGAGATGGCGGCGATGCTGCTGCGACAGATCGATGCCGACGAGCCCACCAAGGAGCACTTGGTGCTGCCCGTCGACCTCCTCGTGCGGGGGAGCACCGTGCCGGCAGAAAGGTGAAAGCTCGGGCTCGGGAAGTCTCGGCGTGTCGCACCGCATCGAACAGGTGTTCGTATTATTCTCGTGCACAGGTTGGACGTCAGAAGGACAACATCCACAGACGGGTCGATGAGGCCCACATATGTCTGAGGGTTCTTCTAACGTCGTCGATGACCGGCCACCCACGAGCAGAAACGGAACCACCATGGCACAGCCCAACAGCTCCCTCGCGACCGACAAGGACAAAGGCAAGTCCCTCGAGAACGCGATGGCACAGATTGACCGCGCCCACGGCAAGGGTGCCGTCATGCGACTGGGCGACCAGGCCCGCGCCCCCATCGAGGTCA
>NZ_JACMOM010000130.1 GCF_014378035.1 Aeromicrobium sp.
CGCTCGGCTGGCACTGCCCTGAACTTACAAACTGTCCTGAACGCTCAAACTGCCCTGAACGCACAAACAGGGTTGACGCCCTAGTCGCGTCACCCCTGCTTGCTTTCAACGAGATCCAAACTGTTTGCTCAATCCGGGGACCCACAGAGCACGGTACCCGGTCGCACATGTTCGAAGCATGATCCGCGACAACGATCGGTAAATTCGGTTTTCGTCATGCAGGTGACCGCGGCGCCGTCCATCGCAACCTCCAAAAATGCTCAGTCTGGCGTCGTCCGCCGGATTGCGGGGTCATGTCTCCTGAGACCTTCGTGCTGCAATACTCAAAATTAGATCGCGGCACGTCGACGCGCACATGGCTTCATCGTCCGGAGCCGAGGTCACGTGCGACGACGAGGGGGAGAACCATGGCGGCAGCACAAGACAGACGCCCTTGGGCCAACAGCTACGCGCCCGGGGTGCCATTGGATATCGACGTACCCGAGGAATCGCTCGTCGATCTGCTCGAAGTCTCGATCGCGCGGTTCCCGGACCACGTCGCGCTCGACTTCTTTGGCGCGGAGACGACATATACCCGGCTCGGCGACCAGGTGGTCCGGGCCGCAGAAGGACTCCGAAGGCTGGGCGTGCAGGCGGGAGACCGGGTGGCACTGGTGCTGCCGAACTGTCCGCAGCATGTCGTTGCCTTCTATGCCGTCCTCAGGCTCGGGGCCGTCGTGGTCGAGCACAACCCGCTCTACACCGCTGAGGAGATGTCATTCCAGCTCAGCGACCACCGTCCGCGGGTCATCGTGGCCTGGGACAAAGTCGCCCCGCTCGTGCAGCTGCTCGCTTCCGACGCAGGAGCCGAGCACGTGTTGGCCGTAAACCTCACCTCGGCCTTGACGACGGTCAAGCGCCTGGCTCTTAACCTGCCGTTGCGCAAGGCACGGGAGGCGCGCGCGGCGATGACGGCCCAGGCCCCCGGGGTGGCGAGCTGGGACCGGATGGTGAGCAGCAGCCCGCCACTCGACCCGGCCCAACCCCGGCCCGCCCCCTGCGATGTGGCGTTGCTGCAGTACACCGGCGGCACCACTGGCCAGCCGAAGGCCGCAATCCTGACTCACCGAAACCTGCGAGCCAACGCTGCCCAAGGTCGTGCCTGGATGCCCGGGCTCGCGGACGGCGATGAGGTGATCTACGCGGTGTTGCCGCTGTTCCACGCCTACGGCCTGACCCTTTGCCTGACCTTTGCGGTCAGCATCGGCGCCACGTTGGTGCTGCTCCCACGCTTTGACGTGGACATGGTGCTGGACGCCGTACGTCGGCGTCCGCCCACGTTCCTGCCAGCGGTTCCGCCGATCTACGAGCGGTTGGCGACCGCGGCAATAGAACGCGGCGTCGACCTGACCTCCGTTCGCTACGCGATCTCCGGCGCGATGTCTCTGCCCAAGGCGACCGCTGAGCTGTGGGAGTCGGTCACCGGCGGCATCCTCATGGAGGGCTATGGGATGACCGAGACCTCTCCGGTGGCGCTGGGCAATCCGGCGGTGGCGTCAACTCACGTCGGCAGTATCGGTGTGCCTTTCCCCTCGACCGAGGTGCAGGTCGTGGATCAGGAGGATTACACGCACGTCGTGCCTCACGGACACCCCGGCGAGCTGCTGTTGCGAGGGCCCCAGGTGTTCAGCGGCTACTGGGAGCGGCCGGAGGAGACGGCGCACGTGGTGCTCGAGGGTGGCTGGATCCGCACTGGCGACGTGGTCGTGATGGACGACGCGGGCTTCTTCACGATCGTCGACCGGATCAAGGAGCTCATCATCACGGGCGGCTTCAACGTCTACCCGAGTGAGGTCGAGAACGTGCTTCGCCAGATGCCCGGCATCGATGACGCTGCGGTCGTGGGGCTGCCGTCCCCCAACGGGGGCGAGGACGTCGTGGCGGCGGTCGTGCTGGAGCCGGGTGCCAACTTCGACGAGGCGGCGGTGCGCGAGGCTGCGCGCCAGCGGTTGACCCCCTACAAAGTGCCGCGGCGGATTTTCGTGGTCGACGACCTGCCGCGCTCGATGATCGGCAAGGTGCTGCGCCGGGAGGTGCGTGGCCAATTGCTGGAGGAGGGGAGGCAGGAAGAAGACAGTCTGGTCGAGCTGAGGGACGGGTCGCGAGTCCTCATCCGCCAGGTCCACCGTGAGGACCTGCCGATGCTCGAAGAAGGCTTCTCACGTCTCAGCGCAGAGTCACGACGGTTCCGCTTCCTGTCCGACAAGGGGCAGTTGTCGCCCACTGAGCTGCGTTACTTCACCAACATCGATCACCACGACCATGAGGCCGTCGGTGCGCGAGACATCGCGGACGGCCGAGGGCTGGGCATCGCGCGGTTCATCCGTGACCCTGATGACCCGGAGGTGGCGGAGTTCGCGGTCGCAGTGGTGGACGACTGGCACCGGCGCGGGCTGGGTTCGGAGCTGCTGAGCCGGCTGTTCGTGCGGGCACGCGAAGAGGGGATCTACCGGTTCACGGCCCTCGTCGCCGACAACAATGACGCCATGACGGCGCTGCTGCTGGGTCTCGGCGACGAGACTCGGATAATCGCTCACGAGGCGGGGGCAGTGACGTACGAGATCACGCCGGCGCCTGCGGGGCGTGGCGAGGAGCTCCGTGACCTGATGCGTGCTTTCGGGCGCGGGGAGCTCACGGCACCGGACGCGATCCGCGATGCGATGGTCCGGCTGGTGCCCGGGCGGTTCCACCACTGAGCAAGGACTCTGCGCCTACTACGACGGTGTTCCGTGGCCTGTTCACGGGATGATGCGGGCCTTGCGGTAGCGGTCGACGTGGTGGAAGAAGCTGTCACGGGAGTCCCGGAATCCGAGAAAGCCCGCGCGACGGCTCTTGTTCATGTCGGTAAGGCTCTCGACATCCCGCCCAAGGTCCCCGTCGGTGTGCCACCACGAGGCGATTCGTGAGATGTCCGCCTCAACGAGGTCGTGCTTCGCTGCGATGGCTCGCCAGGTCTCGGCCATGTCGCCCAGATTGTCCTCGAGCGGACGCGGCTCGCCCTCGAATCCCTCATGCTCGACGCCGAAGTGATCGGCGATCCGGGGCCACAGGGACCGCCACCGGAAGACGTCGCCATTGGCGATGTTGAAGGCCTGGTCGTGGCCCGCGTCGTGTGTGCCGGCCCAGATGATCTGCTCGGCCAGCAGATCTGCATCCGTGACGTCCGTCAGTCCGTTCCACTGCAGCTCCGACCCGGGAAAGACGAAGGGGAGCCCGAGCTCCTTGCAGATGGTCGCGTACGCCGCGATAGTCAGGACCATGTTCATGGCGTTCCCGGTGGCGAACCCGAACACGGTGTGCGACCGGTGGACGCTCCACGTGAACCCGTTGCGCCGCGCAGACTCGAACAGCTCGTCCTCCTGCGCATAGTAGAAGTTCGGGTACTCCAGGCGAGGTTCTTCCTCCCGAAATGGTGTGTCCGGCATGCTTCCGGTGCCGTACGCCTCGAAAGGGCCCAGGTAGTGCTTGAGGCCAGTCATCAGGGCTACGTGCCGGACCGACCTGGAGGGTTCGAGAGCGGCGAGGACGTTGCGGACCGCGGCGCCGTTGACGGCGATGTTCTCCGCCTCCGTGGCTTGCCGCGTCCATGCTGTGATCGCCACGAGCTGCGGATCCACCCCGGCAAGGGCTGCGCCCAGCGCCTCAGGGTCGGCCAGGTCAGCCGCGACCGGTGTCACGTCCGGCACGGCGCGACCGCTTCGTGAAAGGCCGTAGGTCGTCCAGCCCTGCGCCACGAGCTGCGAGCTCAGCGCCTGGCCGATGATGCCGGTCGCTCCAACGACGAGCGCGCGTCCAGGGGTCGATGTTGAGGTCATGAATGTCCTTGCGCTGGGTGTGCCGTGTGTCCGACAGGCGGTCGTCTGTCGACTCACCATGTCTACCCGGTGATGCGGCAGCCGTCGCGTCGGAGTCTGAACCCCGTGAAACCTGGGACTTCAATCAGCCCGGTGTGATCGACTTCGGCCTATCGAGTCCGGGCGCGCTTCGCACATGGCGCTACTTCCTCGGGGCGGTCAGATTGTCGTGATGCCAAAACTCTTGAGCTTGCGATAAAGCGACGAGCGGGCGATGCCCAGGGCCGCGGCAGCCTGCACCCGGTTGCCTTCCGCCGCATGGAGGGCTTTGACGATCACATCCCGCTCCATGGCCTCCATGCCGGAGAGGTGTCTGTGGGCGGTGTTGTGACAGTAGCCCGGGAGATCCTCGGGCTGTATCTCGCCGACTGGCCGTTTGAGCAGGGCAGACTTCAGCGCCTCTTCGAGTTGCCGGAAGTTTCTGGGCCAGGTGTAACCCGTGATCACCCGCATCGCCGCCGGCCCGATGCTGACATCCCGGCGACCGGCGACGGTGGTCAGCACGCGCAAGACAAGATCAGGGAGGTCCTCGATCCGGTGGCGCAACGGCGGGACCGTGACCGCCTGTTGGAAATGCGTGAGCAGGTCCCGAAATGGCAGATCGGAGTCGAGATTCGCGTCTGAGAGGGTCGCGGCGACGTACGCGGGCCGATCGCTCTCGGCCAGCGCGATGAGGAACGTGTCAAGACGTTCGACACCGTCGGTGGAAAGTTCGTCGATGTTCCTGAGGATGTAGAGCGTCGGAACCAAGGTCGCTTCCAGCGCTTCCTCGGCATCGTCATAGCTGTGCCGGCTGATGTTGGCTGCATCGAAGACGAGACTGCGACCGCCAGGACTGGTGCGGTGATAGATCTCGGTGACGAGCGAGAACTTCCCCGAGCCGGTCTCACCCATGACGAGTAGCGCGCAGTGGTCGGCGAGGGCGGACTCGATGCCGTCGACCGCACGTTTCCACAGCGGCGACGGGCTTGCGCTGAGGGCGGCGACCGGGCCGCTCAAGGCCGCGATACTCAAGGACCTACCGACGTTGAGCGTGGGCAATTCGACGAATCTGTCCCCGGGCACGGCCGACTCGTGCGCCGACGCCGTGGCCTCCGACACGATGTCGACGGCTACGACCATCCCGGCGATGTCGTTGCCCACGACAATGCGGGTTCCCCGCATCCGGACGACCTTGCCGGAGGCCAACTCGATCTGGTCGACCGGACGTTCGTGACCGATCATGAGATAACGCACGTGTTCCTGAATCGTCAACTGTTCGGCCGGGTCC
>NZ_JACMOM010000131.1 GCF_014378035.1 Aeromicrobium sp.
GAAGCGCGGCCTGCGCATCGACTTCATCCTCGCCTCCCAGGCGCTGTCCTCGCGCGTCGACTCCGCCTGGATCGACCGCGAGGAGCGCAAGGGCAAGGGCGCCAGCGACCACGCCCCCGTCGTCATCGAGATCAGCTGACCGCGTGGCCAGCTCGTCTGACATCATGGCGAGGTAGTTCGGAGACCCCGCACCTCGTCGAGGCGCTGATGACCGAGCACGAGCCCACGTTCGGACCACGCGAGCCCCTCGCCATTCAAACCTGCCGCACCCCTTCGGCCCACTACGTTGACTGAGAGATGGCCTGACACCCTGATGTTCGAAGCAGCTAGACGACACCGGGATCGCATGCTCGCGTCGAGGATGACCTGGTGCACGCTCGTCGTCGTGTACGGGCCCTGATTCTCATCATCCTGTCACCAGTCATCTTCGCCTCGGTGGGCGCCGACGACGCCGCGTGGGTTCTTGAGAAGGGCCCTGACGCGAATGGATCGGTCTGGGAGGCCATCTGGCAGCCGGTCGCACATGCGTTCGAGTTCGAGGCCAATCCGCGCGGCACCGCGCTCGCCATCGCAGATCGTCAGGTGCTGGCGCTGATCACGATGAAGCTGGCAACGACGTTCTCGATCACGCCTTCTCTGGTGTGGGCGCTTGTCAAGGCCTCGCTGTTCGCGCTGAGCATCGTCGCCACCGCGGTCTTCCTCCGACAGATCCGATTTCGCGGCGCTGACAAAGAGATCGTGGGTCTCCGCCCGTCGACCGTGGCTTTCGTGACCATCACCCTGCCCCTCGTCGTCGCCATCGGTTCCAAGTCGCAGAACAACGGAAGCTTCAACGGCTGGAACTTCTATCCGACCCTGACCTACGGGACATTCGTCGGCTACATGCTGTTCGCAGCCCTGGTCCTGAGACTCTCGGCGCTTCTAGAACGGAGCTACCGAACCTGGCGCGCTCCGGTCATCGGCATCATGGTCCTTTCCGCCATCGCGATCAACCTGTCGTACGAGCTCGTGGCGCTGGTAATCCCCCTCAGTGTGCTTCTCCTGATCCTGGCTCCACGACCGGATGTGGGAGGAGTTCTGGCTCGATGGCGATCGGCGTTGACGATCCTCGTGCCGTTGCTCGTCACCTACACGACGTTGTTCGTGTGGATCCGTTGGACGATGAGCCAGACGTCGTGTCATGCCACCGACACCTGCTACGCCGGCACCGTCGTTGAGGTACGCGGACGCACACTTCTGAACAACTTCCTCGGTTCATTCCCCGGCAACAACGGTTCGCTGGTGACCAAGCAGGCAAAGCTATTCCACCGCGACTTCCCGTCTCCCAATCTCGCGAGTATCAGCATCGCAGTCCTCGCGGTGGTCGTCTTGTGGGCACTCTGGTCGAGTTGGAAGGCCCGCCAACCCACGCCGTCCCCTGCATCCAGGAGCCCCGGGACCCACTCGTCCGACGATTCGCGGGGCCTGTGGATGCTGCTGCTCGTAACGGCGTGTATCGCGATCGGCAGCACTGTCATCACTGGTATTTCCGAGCGTGCGGTCGAGGGGATCACGACCCCGATGCTGTCGTACCGCAACGCTGTCGCGACATGGTCCGCTCTTTCCTTGGGCGGCATCACAGCTGTGGCGCTGATGGCACGCCACAGCTGGCGACCTGTCAGATACGCCGCGATCCTGGCCCTCCTTGCGATCGTGATCGGCAGTATCGCGGCGGGTCTGCCGCGTAACGTACTGAGTGCCCAGACCAACCGAAAGATGCTCAATACCCAGTTCATCGACACCCTTCACCGCGAGGTGTCCATCGGCGACACCTCGCCAACCGGTGATCGGCGGCGCTGCGCGGCGCTGGCAAGCGAGATGGACCGCAGACACGTCTCATCGCAAGAAGGTCTCGGCAGGCTCGCGACCGGCGCATACAGGGCCTTCGAGTTCTACCACCACAAGTCGTTCTGCTCGACCGACACCGGACTTTCCACATCAGATCGTGAAACGCTCCGCTGATGCTAATCGTGGCGACGAACCCGGCGAGCTCACCCGACGTCTGGGATAGATTTCTCTCGTGTGTGTAGCGATGTGGAAGGTCGAGTTCATCCGTAGCTGTATCGACAGGGTCATCGGGTTACCCGGTCTCCACGAGGTCGTCATCATCGAGATCAGCTGAACGGATCCCCATGTTCCTGACATCATCACGAGGTCGCTCGGAGGCGCGGCGCCTTCTCTCAGCGCTGCTGACCGAACCCTCCGCCGAGGCGAGCGAGATCCTCCTGGCCGCGGCCGGCACGTCAGACCGGCACGGTCGTCACGTCGCCGCCGAGCTGGGCCGCCTACGCCGTACGAGGCCAGAGCTGCTTCTTCCGCACGTGCCGACGCTCCGAGACAGCGTGACCGCCGGCAAGCAGGCTCCGTTGCGCAAGCACCTGGCCGCCGCCCTCGACTGCACCGATCCCACCGCGGTCGACCTCGACGTGCTAGTCGACGCCGCCCTCACGACCGATGTCAAGGCAGAGCTGCGCGAGGTGGCCTCATACGTCGCCGCGCATGGACACCGCGGCCTGGCCACCGACGTCTCGCGCCATCCACACCTGCCGCATCTCGTCGGCCTGATCGACTCCGCGCCTGAGGACCTTCCCCGCTTGTTGAGCGAGGCGACTCTCACGCGGGACGACAAGATCTTCGCATTCCAGGTTGCCCTGACCCTCAAGTCGCCGCCAGCTCTCGTCGCTCTCGCGCCCCACGTCACGGCGGACGATCTCTCGATCCCCCAGCGTGCCCGTGCCGCCTTGCTGCTGTGGCGGGCAGGCTCCAACGACATCGCCGTGGAGCTCGCGCGCGCCGTGCCGCCCGGGACGTCCAAACCCGCCGCACGAGCACGCATGGTTACCGGCGAGCTCGAATCCTTCGAGATGATGGAGCTCGGGTGGTCGCTGCCACCGAGACGCGAGGAACCTGTCTACACGCCGGCCACCGGCTCAGTCCTTCACGTTCTGCACAACTCCCTGCCCTACCGGCGTACAGGTGCGTCCAACCGCACGCAGGGTCTGCTCGCTGGACTCGTCCGCCACGGCTACGACATCACCGCCGTGACCCGACCCGGATTCCCTTACGACGAGGTGCTCGGCCAGGAAGCTGAATCGATCCAGGGTCGCCACGAGATTCAGGGAGTCGTTTACCAGCACCTGCTCAACGGGGGTGTCGTGTTACCGCGATTCCCGGTCCAGGAGTTCATCTCGACCTACGCCGCCGGGGTCATCGAGCACGCCCAGACAGAGTCCGCCGCGCTGATCCACGCGGCCAGCAACTCGTACAACGCATTGTCGGCACTCGTCGCCGCGCGGACCCTCGGTCTCCCGTCCATCTATGAGGTGCGCGGACTCTACGAAGAGGTGCGCCGCTCCAAGAACGAGGCCCACGCCGATACCCCCCAGTACCGGTTCTCCGCGTACCTCGAGACCATGGCCGCGATGGAAGCCGACCAGGTCATAGCGATCACAGACGGACTCCGAGACACCCTGGTGCAGCGCGGCGTCCCCGCGGACACCATCCACGTCATTCCTAATGGCGTGGACAGCCAGCGGTTCCAACCCCTGCCGCGCGACGCAGATCTGTCCGAACGGTACGGGCTGGACGACAAGATTGTGATCGGCTACATCGGATCGCTCAACTGGTACGAGGGACACGAGCTGCTGTTCGAAGCATTCGCACGTCTCCACGCGCGACACTCGAATGTCAGGCTGTTGATCGTGGGTGCCGGTGCCAACCTCAAGAACCTGCTGGCGCTGCGCACCCGTCTGGGCCTCGAGGACGAGATCATCATGCCGGGAAGCGTGGCATTCGAGGAAGTCGAGGCGCACTACTCGTTGATCGACATCGCCCCGATCACGCGGCTGTCCTCCCCCGTCACCGAGTCGGTGTCGCCACTCAAGCCCTTCGAGGCCATGGCGATGGCGAAGACCGTGATCTCTTCCAACGTCGCGATCATGACCGAGGTGGTCGACGATGGACGAACGGGGCTGCTCTTCCGCAAGGGTGATGCAAGCTCCCTCGAGCAGGTGCTGGAACGGCTCGTTCGAGATGCAGATCTACGTGCTCAGCTGGGTTCCCAGGCTCGCGATTGGGTCGTTGCCGAGCGCGACTGGGAGATCCTCTCTGGCCGTGTCGCGAAGATCTACCGGAGCCTCGGGGTCGACCCCGCTCGACCTCGATGACGGCGTGTAGCATCGTCGCGATCCAGCAACGCACCCTCTCGACGGTCTCGGGAAACACAGATGGGAATCGACAGTGAGCCTTCGCTCCCGGTTGGGCCAGGCGCGAATCCAACGACGAATCGCTGCGTTCATGGAGAGCTGCCCCGAGGCCGACAGTGCGCCCCTCCTCGAGTGGGCACGCCGGGGCGAGGGATACAACCGGGTCTTCGTCCGTGAGGTCGAGCGCTACTCCGGCAAGCACGTGTCCTTGGAGACCTACCAGCGCGCCGAGCGGCTGCTCACCCAAGGCGAGGGTGACATGACGCTCATTCGCATCGGCAACCAACTGAAGGCTGCTCGACCCGACCTGCTCTACCCCTACCTTCACGAGATCCGTTTCGGCATCGCAAAGAACCGCGTCAAGTCCTCGGGCGTGGTTTTTGAGGGCGCACTCACCTGTACCGACCTCACAGACGCCGATCTCGCTGTGCTCTATGACGGAGCGCACAGCCTGCTTACCGTGGCGGGGTTCTACGACGTGCACGAATACGTGCGTCGCCACGTCGAGGCAGCGCCGATCGAGCTGCAGCCAGCATTCCCTCGTATCGACGAGCTCCTCGCACTCGTCGGCAGCGAGGAGGCCGACCGCGGTCCACGAATCACCACGTGGTCGGCGACTCCGGAGGACGCACTCTTCGCGTTCCGCACCGGGTGCGCCCTGCGTGACCCCGTGACGCTCACTGTGCTCGATGACTGCGTGGACATCGGTCACCTGACTAAGCAACAGACTGCCCGCGCGGCGTCCGTGCTCTGGAAGGCTGGCAACGAGGATCGTGCCGTCGTCCATGCACGCGCAGTCACCGGCACCGGGGTGCTGAAACGGCGAGCCCGTCGCATCATCGACGAGCACGAATCGTTCGCCTATATGGCCGACAGCTGGACACCGCCACCGATCCGTGCGACTCCTCTTCACACACCGGTCCCGCGCTCGGTTCTGCACGTCCTGCACAACTCGCTTCCCTACCGCACGACCGGCGCGGCCAACCGCACGCAGGGCCTGCTGTCCGGTCTCGTCAAGAACGGCTACTCGATCTCGGCCATCACGCCTCCGGGATTCCCGTACGACGACGTGCCGCCCGAGAAGTTCGACACCATCACGGCCGATCATGAGATCCAGGGCGTGTCCTATCATCACCTCCTCAACGACGGTATCGTCATCCCACGCTTCAGGCTGGAGGCATTCCTGGCCTCCTACACCATCGGAATAATGGAGCAGGCGCAGCGCGACTCGCCCGCACTGATCCACTCTGCCAGCAACGCCTACAATGCCCTCGCTGGCACGGTCGCGGCACGCAAGCTCGGGCTTCCGAGCATCTACGAGGTCCGCGGGCTCAACGAGGAGGGGCGACGCTCGCGCGACGAGCGCTACACCAACACCCACCAATACGTCTTCGCGAAGCACATCGAGACGCTCGCCGCGCACGAGGCGGACCGCGTCATCGCTATCACCGAGGGGCTGCGCGACACACTCATCGAGCGGGGGGTCGACGCGGGCAAGATCGAAGTCGTTCCCAACGGCGTCGATACCGTCCGATTCGGACCCTTGGAGCGAGACCAGGCGCTCGCCCGGCAGTACGGTCTGGAGGGCAAGATCGTCCTTGGCTACATCGGGTCCCTCAACTGGTACGAGGGGCACGATCTGCTCTTCGAGGCTGTCCGTCGACTCAAGCCACGCCATCCCGAGATGCGTTTGCTGATCGTCGGTGGTGGGCAGGAATACGAGCACCTACTCCGGCTGCGCTCCGAGCTGGGCATCGAGGACGTCGTCATCATGCTCGGCAAGGTCCCGTTCGAGCAGGTAGAGGCGCACTACTCCCTGATCGACATTGCCCCGATCACGCGCAGCTCGTCACCAGTCACCGAGACGACGTCACCGCTCAAGCCGTTCGAGGCCATGGCGATGGAGAAGACGCTGCTGTCTTCCGATGTCGCGGTCATGAAGGAGTTCGTCAACGGGGAGAACGGTTTGCTCTACACCAAGGACGACGCCGACTCGCTGGAGAGCGTCCTCGAGCGACTGCTGCTCGACCCCGACCTTCGCGACCGCCTCGGCAGGGCCGGACGCGAGTGGGTTATCGCCAAGCGTGACTGGACCACGCTCGCCGCGCAGGTCGCCGCCATCTACAAAGAGCTCGGCGCCGGCTGAATTCGGCGACGCCATGATCAGGCGCGGCGGAGGATCTCCGTACCCTTCTCCGTGTCATAGTGCTCGACATCCAGCTCTGGATGCGCTTCGCTCCACCGGGCAACAATCTCTTGCTCGTCCTCGCGAATCATGTCGTCGACAACGATGGACATCCGGTCGGCGAGCCGGTCCCAGAGCTGTGACAGCGCGGGCATGCGGGCATGCGGGCCGGTACTTGCCGGCGGGCCGTCCACGAACAGCAGACCGATGCCGTCGAGGTCATGCAGAGCAGCGGTGTCGTACCACCGCTGGGCGCCCCCCTCCCCGTCCGGGACGTCGACGAGTGGTGCCAGGCGCGCCGAGGCGATGTCCGAGACGCCATGCTGCTCCAGCATGCGGTTGGTCTTGTCGGCGTACTCCGCCTCGTGATCCAGAGCGACGATGCGCAGGTCGATGCCGTGCTGCTTGGCGGCGAGTGCCATCCAGAGCGTGGAGACGCCGCTGCCGCACTCGACGACGAGCGCCGGACGCGAGACGAGCATCTCCTGCATGAGCAGCGTGAGTGCATCAGGCGAGACTGCCCACAGCCGCATCGGAGGGACCGCGGCTTTGACCTCAACCATCGCGAACAGGTTGATCGTGGCCTGTACCTGCTCGAAGTCGCGTCGGGACACCTTGCTGACCTCGCGCAGGAGGCCCTTCTTGTGCGAGTCCGTGAACGAGGTCTCAAGCCGACGTAGTCGTGCCAGGGAGTAGTAGCTCGACAGATGAATCTCCGACAGCCTGCGGCGCATGGTGTTCGGGCGCAAGTCGTGGCGCAGCTGGCGCAAGGCCGCGAGATCGGTCTTGACCGCAGACTCGATTGATGTCAGCTGACTACGGATACGGCGGTTCTGCTGCTCGGTGCGTAGCGTGTTGGCGACCAGAAGAAGCAACACAGCCGCGCTGAGAACGGCCAGCAGATTGTCGCCGAATGGCTCGACGAGCATGGGGCTGAGGATCAGGACCACGAGGCAGACCACCGTCACCGCGGCCAGACGTGCGGCCCGGGACGGCATCCTCATGAGCGCGCGTCTTCCAGGAATCGAGCGATGACCACGGCGATCCGTTCGCCTGCGTGACCGTCCCACAGCGGGGGCGTGACATCGTCGAACGTACGACGACCGTTGATGATGGCATCGAGATGCGTGACGAGTGTCTGCTCGGTGACGAGCTCGTTTGTCCCGTGGGTGATGGTGACCGGGCGCTCGGTGTTGGGCCGCAGGGTCAGGCAGGGCACTCCGAGCATCGTCGTTTCCTCCTGCACACCACCGGAGTCTGTGATGACACCCGCACTACCACGCACGAGACCGATGAACTCGACGTATCCGAGCGGCTCGATGACTGTGATCGAGGCGTGGTCCATGAGACCGGCGGCCTCGAAGCTCGCGCGCCCGCGAGGGTGCAGCGGAATCACGACGTGCCTCCGATCGGCAGCTTGGTGCAGTGCCGCGACGACAGCGGCCGCCTGGACGGGGTCATCGACGTTGGCGGGGCGGTGCAACGTCGCGACGAGGTAGGGCTCGACGAGTCCGAGGTCAGCCTTGATGGCGTCGGCATCGAAGATCTCGAGGTTGGAGAGAAGAGTGTCAATCATGGGGTTGCCCACGAAGTGGATCTTGTCGGCCCCGACGCCCTCAGACCCGAGGTGGACGTTCGCGTCGGGGCTCGTGGTGAACAGCAGGTCCGCCAGTGAGTCCGTGACCACCCGGTTGACCTCTTCCGGCATCGTCCGATCGAAGCTGCGCAGGCCAGCCTCCACGTGTGCCACCGGGATGTGAAGCTTCGCTGCGACCAGCGACGCCGCGACCGTGGAGTTGACGTCGCCATAGACCACGACGAGCTGGGGCGGATCCGCAATGAACATGTCCTCCAGCGCCGTCATGACCTTTGCCGTCTGATGAGCGTGGCTACCGGAGCCAACACCGAGGTTGACGTCGGGCTCGGGCAGGCCCAGCTGCTGAAAGAAAACCTCTGACATCACGGGGTCGTAGTGCTGACCCGTGTGAACAAGTACCTGGCGGATGCCGTGCGAGGAGAGCGCCCGGATGACCGGGGCCGCTTTCGGAAAGTTGGGACGAGCGCCTGTCACATGGACGACGTGGTGCGATGCTGTGGGGCTCATTTACTTCTTTCCATCGTGACAGAGCGTCGGGGGCAAGGATCTACGCGTAGTATTCCCCATGTCGTCGCCGTATCCGGTAGCGGCGAGGCCCGATGATCTTCGTGGTGAACTCTACGCAATCCCCGAGAGTGAGACACACCGTGCCCGGCAGGACGGATGACACAGTTCCCCCTTCCCTCGCCGATCTCGCGAACGCGCGTGTCGTGTCGCCAGCCGCTGTCACCAAGACCGCCCTGCGCTATGAATACATGGGAGTAGAGCCCCTGCTCGCGCACCTGGCGTCGGACGGCTGCCGCACCTACGCGAACCTCTTGGAGCTCGCCCGGCGTCATGCATCCCACGTGGTCGCTACCCGCGCAGATCTGGACGGCTTGTCGTCGCCCGCCTTGTACGCGCTTGCCCAGCTGACGGTCTGCACCGCGACGGATGGCGCCGCTGTCTCGAGGGCGGCCGATCTCTTCGCCCTGGCCCGGAGCGTCGCAGGACGTGGTTCGAGTGCCCACCACGAGCACCCCGACCTCGAGCTCCAGACCTTGCTGGCGGCCGGGCGGCTCGAGAACGTACGCGAGCACCTCAACGATGCGGGTATCGACCCTTGGATCCGCTGGGCGGTGTCGGCCGATCTCGCCAACCCCTTCGGCAACGCTCCGCCTCAGGACACGACGACGTGGCTCAACGCATTCAACCGACCGTTCATCGAGCGTGGCCTCGCACCCCTGCAGCTCGGGCTTGCGGCCACGCCGTTCGAGGGCCTGACATCGGCGGGAGCAGCATTACGGGCAGGAACGGTCGACGGCCCTCTCGTCACGATCGTCGTCCCGGTGTTTCAGCCCGACCAGAGCCTCGTACTCGCTGTGCGCTCGTTGATCGAGCAGACCTGGGGCCCGCTGCAGATCGTCCTGGTCGACGACGCCAGCCCCGCCGAGTTCGAGCCGGTGCTCGCGCAAGCCCGCGGTCTCGACGAACGCATCGAATACGTCCGCATGCCCACCAACGGCGGTGCTTATCGCGCGCGCAACCTTGGAATTGCGCACGCGCGCGGGGAATTTGTCGGCATCCAGGACTCCGACGACTGGTCGCACCCCGACCGCATCGCGCGGCAGATGCACACGTTGATGACACAGCCGGCGGTAGTCGCGACGTTGTCCAAGGCCATCTGGTTGCACCGCGACCTGACCATCACGCGCCCGGGGACCAAGCCGTTCGCGCGGATCGCGCCATCGCTCCTGTTTCGGCGCAAGGAGGTGTTGAGACGACTCGGTGCCTTTGACGTCATGCGCAAGGGCGCCGACACCGAGTTCATCGAGCGCCTCTCGGCGACCTTTGGGTGCGAGTCCGTGGTAACGCTCGAGGAGCCGCTGACGCTCTATCAGCTGACCCAGGGCTCGCTGTCACGTGCCGACTTCAGGACGGGTTGGCGCCACGACGCAAGGGTCTCGTATCACTCGGCGTTCCGGCAGTGGCATCGCGAGATCTCGGCCGGACGCGCCGACCCGAGCATCGAGCCGGGGTCCGAACGGCCCTTTGCCGCTCCGCCGGAGATGACGGGCGGGGCCCACCCCACCAAACCGATCGACGTCGTCGTGCTCGCCGACATGCGCTCTCACCTCCTCGACTCCACTGGTCTGCCGCCGATCATCGAGGCCCTTGCCTCGGCCGGGCTCGAGGTGGGACTTGCCCGTGGTGAGGCGCTGCGTCACGCCAAGGTCGCACGCGAGCTTCCCCAGCCCGCCGTCCAACGTCTCGTCACCGCTGGTCTAGCGGCATGGCGCCCGCTGAGCGCCGACCTCACCCCACGTCTGCTGCTCGTACGCGACCCGGACCTGCTGTCCCTTCCACGGGTCAGCACCAGCGTGGGCATGCGACCCGAGCGCGTAGTTGTGGTGGCGGACCGGTTTCCCGCACCAGGAGAACGACCCCGGATCTCGTACGAACCCAACCGGATCGAGCGGATCGGGCGCGAACAGCTCGGCCGCGAGGTGGAGTGGCTGCCGGCCACGACCGACATCGCGGCGGAGCTTCGCGCGGCAGGCGCCACCGGGAAGATTCATCCCTCCCACCTCGCGGAGAGTGCGCAGGTCAGCCGCCACCCCGGCCGCTCGATCGTGGGACCACCGGTCATTGGCGTATCCGATTCCTCCCCGTACGCCGTCGAGCGCGCCGACAGGCGACGGCTCTCGACACGCCTGCCGACCGGCGACGCGTACGACATCCGGATTCTCGAGTCGTCCGACCGACCCACCCGTCATCCAGGTCCTTCATGGCTTGGCTTCGGCCCCTCGACGATCGGTCCGTTCGAGCTCCTCGACCAGTGTGACTTCTTTGTCGGGCTCACGCCCTTGATCGCGGGCGTCAATGTTCTGCGCCCGATCATCGACGCGATGGCCCGCGGTTGCGTCGTCATCGTGCAGCCCGAGCACGAGCGTCTGCTCGGCGACGCTGCGCTCTACCTCGGCGCACGATCCGTCACGGAGCTCGTCGACCAGCACTGGAAAGACCCCGACCTCTTCTCTACGCAGCAGCGCCAGTCGCTGGCGTTCTGTCAGAATGAACTCTCAGCGGAGGCGCTCGCCTCCGTGATCTTGCAGCTCACAGGCACGGAACACACGTCATGACTCAGTCCACGCGGCTCGTCAGCCGCTTGCGCGCGCGGCTTCACGGGCTCTTCGAGCGGTACGGCGCGCGCCCCACGATGCTCGTCGCCATCGCGACCGGGGTGCTCACCATCTTCGGGCTCATCGCCGCCGCGACCGACCACGACGGCTGGGCCCTGACGGTGGTTCTCCTGGTCCAAGCCGGGCTGATCGCCGGCGTGCTGCTGCAGCGCCGTGCCCTTGCTCGCTTTGAACGCACCATGCTGCAACGTCTCGACCTTTCAACAGCGCGTACCCTGGCCGACCTCACCCGCGCACGTCACGCGATACTCACGGCGATGGACGAGCTCTCCGCCGGGGACGGCCGGTGACAAGGCACGTGCAGCGGCCGCGTCACCGATGACAGCACCCGACCTGACCCTCGCCCTCTGCGACGCTGACCTCACCTCGGGGCTGAACGCCGTGACGACTCGCTTCGTCGCCCTCGTCGAGAGCACGCGCGAGTCGGCGCCATCGGACAGCCAGACCGCGTACGCAAGAGATCTGGTCGCCAGGTGCGGGCTGAAGGAGTCCCCAGTTCCGCTCTTGGTGCTGACCGGCCACTCCGACTCGGACGCGCTCGACCGCTATCGCGCCTGGGTCCTGTCAGCGCAACCCGAGCTGCTCAGCGATCCTGATGCAGGAGTGGCTGCCTACCTCCGTCTGCTGCCTTTCCATCAGGTGGCGGCGAGCCTCCACGGTCTCGACGTCGTCGCCGACGGATCGGCCATCCGGCTGACCGGTACGTGTCGTCGCGGAGGGGCCGACGGTGAGCTGCCGCCCGATCACGACGCTCGACTCCTGTTCCTCGACGCATCGGGCACGGTCGTGCTCACGGCGCCGACATCACCGTGTCGCCGCTTCGAGCGCGGGGCACGACGATGGACCGGCTTTGTTGCCGACGTCCCACTCTCCGAGCTGCCCGTCGGCACGTCCGGACTCGCCGTGGAGCTGGCCGTACCGCGCGGGCAGCCGGATGTCCGTGCCTCGCTCGCGGCGACGCCCGGTGTCCTCGCCTCGTCACGACCCGTCTCTGTCGCTGGGTTGCGGTTCCAAGCGCTTCCCGTCCGGAGATCACCGCGTGTCGTGCTGTCCGTGCGACAGGTCGACAACCGCTGGTCCCGTGTGCGATCGGGTCTGACCACCACGCGACGCGATCTCGCTGATCTCTGCCGACGCACGCCATTCGCGTGGGCACGTCCCCTGCGGCTATTAACTCGACCCTTGATGGGTAGACGGCCAATCTGGCTCATCGGCGAACGGCCCGACACCGCACGCGACAACGGCTACCACCTCTTTGCCTATCTCGCCCGGGAGCGTCCCGACATCCGTTCCTACTACGTCATCGACAGGACGAGCGACCAGCGCTCCCGCGTTGCCGGGATGGGCAGGGTCGTCGCGCACTCCTCGTGGCGCCACCGGCTGCTGATGCTGCATGCCGCCGTGCTGGCCAACGCCTACTCGATCAAGCACATGGCGCCGCGACAGTGGGACCCCAGCGCCTACATGCGCCAGTTTGCCTGGCGCGTCGGGTCGCGTCGTGTCTACCTCAAGCACGGCATCAACCTCAACACGTTGGCGCTCCGGCGTCGCATCGGCGGCTACGACCTCTACCTCACCGCGAGCGAGGCCGAGACCGTCGCCGCCCGCGCGACCTCCGGCTACGACCAGCAGGTCGCTCTGACCGGCCTACCCCGCTACGACGCGCTGGTCCCGACCCCACCGAGCCGCACCATCCTGTTCATGCCGACGTGGCGGCTCTACCTCGCCGCGGCACTGTTCGGCGAAGAGGCCGCCGAGGTGCCGTTCGACGGCTCTGCCTACCAACGGTTCATGGTCGACCTCCTTGCAAGCACCCGCTTGGCCGACATGCTCGAGCATCACGGCCACCACCTGCAGCTCATGCCCCACTACAACCTCGGCAAGCGTCTTTCCGGCATCACCCCGGGAAGCCCGAGGATCAGCGTCCTCGACGGCACGTCAGGCAACATCCAGGACCTCATGCGCGAGTGCGACCTGTTCGTCACCGACCACTCGTCGGTCCACTTCGACCTCGCCTATCTCGGCACCCCAGTCGTCTACGCCCACTTCGACGCCGACGACTACCGCCGCGGACACGCCGCCCCGTCGTGGTTCGACCACGAGCGCGACGGCTTCGGCCCGGTGACCCACGATCTCGCGGGCACTCTCGACGCGATCGAGCACTACCTCGTCAACGGCTGCGTGCGGGAGCCGGAGTACGACCGTCGCGCCGAGCAAGCCTTCGCGTTCCACGATCGTGACAACTCACGGCGGGCGACCGACGCCATCGAGGCGCTCCTGGTGCCGCTCGACCGCCCAACGCCCGGCGAGGTCAGTGCGACGACGCGCCGAACGCACCCTTCGTGACGGTGTCGAGCCGCGCCGCGAGCTGCGGCTCCATGCTGTCGATGTAGGTCTTGGTGAGGTGCGAGCCCTGGCGAAAGACGAGCACGTTGCCCACGACCGGTGCGCACCGTGCGGAGTCGGGACACACGACGTCGGCCATGTCGATGATCGACACCCCCGGTACCCCCTTGGCCGCCGCGCGCTGCTGCGCCGCCGACGAGGACTTGATGCCCGCCACCTTGCTGAACGAGCACTGCGTCAGGTCCTTCTCGTGCCGGGCGACGCACTCGTATACGGGCTCGGCTCTGTTGGGCGCCGGGTTGTCGAGCAGCACGGCCATCGGGATGTCCGCATCGACGATCTGACCCCAGTAGGACTCCATGCCCCTGACCATGGCTCCCGTCGTCTGGTCCGCTGAGGCGTTGCCGTTCGCTCGTGCCGGGAGCGCCTTCTGTGCCCGGCCGGAGGCGATCACGAGGTCGGGCTTGATCCGTAGGATTTCCTTGAGCGCGAGCTGGCCCCACGTGCGGCAGTCGGTCACGATCTTGCCGCCGCGCGAGAACGCCGCGTCTGTGAACCCACAGGCCGACTTCGTGATCTGGATGACCTTCCAGCCCTCGCTGCTGCCCATCTTCGACATCACGGTCTGCCACTGCGCCATCTTGGAGTCGCCCACTATCACCATGGTCTTCTCGGCGTTCTTGTCGCCGGAGACGCACAGCTTGGGCTTGGAGAGTCCCGAGCGGAGCTGGCAACCGGAGCCATCGTTGTAGAACGCCGGCAGATCGGACGTCGCCTGGGCCGGAAGCGGCTTGATCTCCTTGACACTCTTGACATCGCTCCAGACCTTGCCTTCGTTGGCCTTGTCGAGCAGCGCGCGGGCGCCAAGTGCATCGCCCGCCGACGCCTCCTGCAACACGCCGCCGATGCTCGCCGAGGCGCTGAGCGCGAGGCCGACGCCCAGTCCGAGCACCGTGAGCGCAGCACCCATCGCGAGTGCACGGCGGGTCGGCTTGAATGCGGTGCCAAAACGGACGGGATTCTCGATGTACTTGTGGCAAAACCATGACGGGATGATCGCCAGCACCATCAGCAAGACGGTCCACCGCAGCCGCAGATCGGGGTACTGCGCCTGTGCTGCCACCAGCATCGGCCAGTGCCACAGGTACAACGAGTAGGACAGGCCACCGATCCACACCATGGGCCTGATGCTCAGCAGACGCTGCGGCGAGCCCGGGGTCGGTGCGATCCCGCTCGCGATCATCAGTGCAGCACCGAGCACGGGCACCAACGTCCAGGTGCCCGGCCACGTCGTGGAACCATCGAAGGTCACGGCGGCGTAGAGGATCGCCGCGAGACCGATCCAGCCACCCGCGGCACGCAGATGGGCCGGCAGTTGCTGCACCCGGGACGCCGAGAGGGCGAGAAGCGCACCAACCCCCAGCTCCCAGATTCGGGTCGTGGAGACGAAGAACGCCGTCTCGGGGTTGGTGTGCGACTGCACCACCGCATAGCCGAACGACGTCGCTGTGACGAGGCCCAGCGTGCCGAAAGCGCCGAGGCGCCACCTC
>NZ_JACMOM010000132.1 GCF_014378035.1 Aeromicrobium sp.
CCTCAAACCCAGCCCATCGGTAGATCGAGGCTAAACCATCGCGCCTGCGCTGTAGAACGCCGCGCACCGACTTGTACTCTCCATCTGGAATCCGGACCGAGCGTCCGCACGCACCGTGTCGGTGCCGGTCGAAAAGTGAGCAGTTGTGCCGTTCGAAAAGTGAGCAGTTCTAGTGTGGCGTGTTTTCGGCTCGTGCGGATGGCAGGGTGTCGATCCCGGTGTTCCTGAGCCGGTGGGATGAGCCCCTGAGGGTGATGACGGCGGCGGTCTGCTCAGCCGATGTTGACGCCTTGATCACGTCATGGTTCTTGTGGGTGAGATCAGACTTCCAGCTGCATCAGTTCATTGAGGCTGAGGCCGGGGATGCAGAATCTCAATGGCACGGATGAAGGCGTCCAAATGATCCGGTCCGGCAAGCTTCCACTCCCGTCGTGAAAGGTCAGGGGCGTGTTCGGGATCGTCACGGACAGACTTCAGAGCGCGAACGATGTCACTTCCATCCAGGTCGCCCTCGTACATCTGCACCCACCGCAGGCCGACCTCCTGAGCAAGCGCGAGGTTGGTGTCGTTCGCAGGCACCAGAACTGGACGGCCGAGGGAGAGGGCGGTCAGCACTCCTCCCGAGTTGTGCATCTCACGGTAGGGCAGGACAACCAGCTCGGCAGCGGTCACATGGCGAGCGAGATCGCCATCACTCAGGAAGCCGAACTGTATATTTATCCGGTCGTCACCGGAAGCAAGGTCCCGCAGCTGGGCGACTAGCTTCTCGGACGACGGCCTCCCAGCAATGGACAGCGAGATCTCCGCCGCTTCCGGTAGCTCTCGAAAGGCTGAGATCAGATCATCGACGCCCTTGTATCGCCGAATGAGGCCGAAGAAGGCAACTCGGCCAGTCACCACCTCTGCCAAGAATTCGTTGTCATACCAGCGTCTGTAGTGTCCGTGCAGAATTGTGGACGATGGCTGGTCTGCAGGTATCGGTGTTGTCCCATTGATCTTGATCCGGTACATCGTTTGGCGGTCTGCCCGTTTCAGCAGAGCTGTTTCCCGACGGCTGATTCCCCTCGGGAGCTCCAAGTTGTGCACCGTGCGAACCAAGGGAATCCGACGTCTCCTAAGGCGGCGGAGCAGGCCGATGAACATTGCCTGTCGGACAAGCTTCTTGAGGGGGCTGCCACCGGAAACCAGGTTCTCGGGCCAGTGGACATGGAAGACGTCGTAGTCGCCCGTGAGCGCCGTGCGCCAGGAGAAGGTTCTGACCGTGATGCCGTCTGTCTGTTCGAGGGCGCGTCTGAGCATGACCACGTAAGGGTGGGCCGTGGGCCGTGGTTCCGGAAAGGACTCGAGTACCGTCATGACCGCTGGTGCCTCGTCCCCCGAAGAGGCGCTGTCATCCTGGGCCGTTGCGGTCGTGGGGCCGTTGCACAAGATGTCGACTGCCTTATTGATGGACGCGAAGGCCTGCTGGAACGCGTTGTCGCGACGACGATAGGGATCAGGAATGTCGTAGTCCGAGGGCTCGAGCGCGATGTACGGCCGTCGGGCCGCGAGCGACTCGGCGGAACCAAAGGAACCGGCGGAGATGACGAGTGCGGCGCACTCCGTGAGGGTGAAAGTCTTGGCCAGTGCCCGCGGGTCCAGGCGCAGAACTGTCGCTCTCTGCTCACGGGTCATCGTCAGCACGAGATCGGCGGCCTGGATCATGTGGGGCATGAGCTGTCGTGCCGCAAACTCGGCGAGCTCGACGCCTGACGCACGCATGACATCGACCATCTGAGGGTGAATCGGTTCACCGACCAGAGCCCCGGTGCCAGCACTCTCGGCATGGACGACAGCGCCAGCCAGGGATCTGGATTGGAGGAGGCGTTCGGCCACCGGTGATCGGCAAATGTTGCCCGAACATACCAGCAGCACCCGGATCTCTGGCAGGTCCATCGTCTCCTCCGTTCTCATGTGGTCGATCCGATCACGGTGTGGTCCTTGTCGGAGGCGGGCTCGTCGCGGGAGGAACGTCGGTGTCCGTCCCACCATCGCGGTGCCGGTGAGACGACCAGTCCGAGGACGCGTGTTCCCACGTGCTCGAAGCCCTCGATGGTTGAGATCAGCCCGTCGGATGTCGTCCGCCGCAGAGTGACGACAACCACCACGGCGTCGACAGCGGCAGCGTGTGCACTGTCGTGGGGTGACGATTGCGGTCCGACGACGGCAATGAGCTCATGCCGCTCACGATCGGCCCTCAGAAGGTCATCATCCCCCGGGACAGCTTCACGGACGACGCACGATCGACCGCTGGCAGACATCTGTTGAGCGAGGCGATCGACAATCACCACCGCGCTGGGCGTCCGGTCGGTCGATGCGAACACGACCACTGCAGCACCAACCGAACGACTTGCCCGGCACGCGACATCGAGCCGCTCCATCTCATGCTCGTCCTGTGAATTCGGCTCAGCTGGGCGTCGGCGGTGATGGCGAAGCCGGGCCACGGTCGGGGCAGTAGTGATCTCAAGCATGTCGTCAGCTGTCGCGATGCGATCGTCCGTCGCGTAGCGGTACAGCACCCACGATGTCGCCAACGCCAGACCGAAGAAGGCCGCCAGTCCTGCCGTCCGCCACGCGGCGACTGCGGTGTCTGTCCCCACCAGGGTGCCTGTCGTCCGCGCGTCCACGACAGACATGCCGTCAGCGCCGACCGGGCTGATGGCCATGATTTGGGTGGCCAGAGCTTCTCCCACTGACTGTGTGAGCAGCCGTGACTCGCCAGGCGAGGCGGAGGTGGCGGTGAGGTCGATGATGAATCCGGTCTGGTAAGACACGGTGAGTTGACGAGCGAGTTGTTTGGGTGACGTGTCCAGAGCCAGCTCGGTGATGACCGGTGCGAGAACGATGCTGCTCGTCGCCATGTCGGCGAATGATGTCATCTGTCGTTGGAGGTACACGGTGGTCTTGTTGAGCGTTCGAACGTCTGATGTCTGACGCGTGCTGACATACACAGACGTTGTTGACGTGGTGCTCTCCTGCCCAGAGCCACCCCTCGCCAGGATGAGGCATGCAGGCACGATGAAGAAGATGGCCAGGAGAGGCGAAGCTCGGATGAGGGCGACGCGAAGGGATGAGCTCACGATCATCGGGAGACTGGTCTCAGGCTTCGCGCGAACGTCGCGAGAATACTGTCTTGAGCCGGCCGGCCGCCATGTTGATCAGGCCACGCTCAGCCTCAGGCGACGTGTAGTAGTTGTAGTTGCGGCCCTCGTCGAGGTCTGCCCTGGTGAGGACCATGCCGACCGGGGTGACACCGGCGACGCGCAGCGACTCCACGGCACTCGCCAGCTCCTTGCGCTTGGTCTTGCCGGCAGCAGCGACGATCAATGGTCCGTCGCACTGGTGTGAAATGACGGCCGCATCGACCACCGACAGGAGGGGTGGTGAGTCGACCACCAGGAAGTCATACTCGACCTGCGCCTCGACGATCAGCTCCTCCATCGTGGGCGAGTCGATGAGGTGAAGCGGGTTGGGGGGAATCTCGCCGCTGGTCAGCACGTCGAGCGTGGTGTCACCCCATTTCTGAACAGCCTCGGTGAGGCCGACCTTGCCGATGAGCACGGTCGACAGTCCGATGGTGCCTTCGAGACCCGTGGCGCGTGCGATCGAGGGGCGGCGCAGGTCAGCGTCGATGAGCAGGACCCGATCACCCAGCTCGGCCAGTGCCACCGCCAGGTTGACCGCGGTGGTGGTCTTGCCCTCCTGTGGAATCGAGGAGGTCACCACGACGCTGGTAGCGGACAAACCCCTACGACTGACGAAGTCCAGGTTGGAACGCAGCCTTCGGTACGACTCGGAGCGTGAACTGTGAGGACGCTTGATCAGGCTGATGCGTTCCGTCTCGGCACCACCCCATCTCGGGATGGCTCCGATGAGTGGCACGTCTGTGATGGCGGTGAGATCACCCTCGCCACGCACGCGGGTGTTAAGCAGCCGACGAGTCAGGGCGAGTGCCACACCGGCGACAGCACCGAGCACGAATCCCAGTACGGTCCGAAGCTTCTTGTTCGGCGAGATCGCGAAGTCAGGGACAGTGGCGTCGGCGATGGTCCTGATCGAGACCACTGCTTCACCGGAGGTGGTGGTTCCGCTACGTGAGGGTGAGAGGCCAGTGACTGTCTTGGGGAGCTGATCAGCGATGGCGTTGGCGATCTCTGCGGCCCGGGACGGGGTCGAGTCCGTCACGGAGATCTCGACGATCACCGTGTTGAGCGGGGTGTTGGCCTGGACCGATTTCGCCAGCTTCTTCGGAGTGGTCTCGAGCGAGAGGTCGTTGATGACCGGGGCGAGCACGGCCGGGGTGGCTACGAGCCGGGTGTAGGACTGGACGAGGTTCTGGGTGAAGGTGGACCCCTGGACGAGGTCGTTGACCGTGTCGCCGCTGTTGACGCTGACGAAGACCTGGCTGGAGGCTTGGTACGTGGGCGTGACGGTCGAAGCCCAGCCATAGCCGGCTGCAGCTCCCAGGATGGCAAGCGTCAGGATTGACACCCAGCGCCGTCGCAGCACATTGACGTACTCGATGAGGTCCATCGAACGATCTCCATCCTCTCTTGCACATCAGCCGGCGTCGGTAGCCCTGAGCCTGGTCTCCGCCAGATGATGTGTGGCGCCCCCGAGGTGCGTCTTCTACGAGCGAGGCGGAATCATCGTAGCGTTGACCCTCACCCCGCTGAGGCAGATTCGCCATCGTGTTCGCACTCGCAGGGTGAGGCTATGATCTCCGTCGGACCTTGAGACAAGGATGTGCCATGTTCTCCAACATTTCTCGCAGAAGCCTTGTCGCGATCGTGTGCGGTGCTCTCGTGGTGGTCGCCGTCGTGATGATCGTGCTGATCAACAGGGGAGGAGACACATCGGCGCAGGGCGGCGCATCCAGAGGCCCTACATCCACGGGAGAGCCCACGTCTGCCACCAATGCTCCCCCCTCGCGCATTCCCAGCAGCCCGACGCCGTCTCCCACCGCTCCGACGGCGGTTCCGGATCGACCGAAGTCGAAGACCATCGGCATCGACGACAGGGCCGTGCTGACCGCCGGCACCACGGCGCGGCCCTCGAGCATTCGTCAGGTCGACGGCAAGGCGGAGCTGCCGGGCGAGGTGGGCGGTCCGTCCATCTCTGTGACGGTGGCTGTCACCGCTGGCAAGGCCATCGACTTCAGCCAGACAGTCGTGAACGCTTACTACGGCGCGGACACCACGCCGGCCACCCCGCTGTCGACAGGCACCACTGCACTCACAGGAAAGCTTGCCGCGGGCAAGTCAAAG
>NZ_JACMOM010000021.1 GCF_014378035.1 Aeromicrobium sp.
GGCCGATCGCCCAACGGCTGCTCGGGCCGGCTTCGGGTAGCGGCCTTCTAGCGGCCGCTTTCACCCGTGCGACCATCGTGCTCGGCGCCGGTCTCCTCTCGCACCACCCTCTGCCGGTCGACCTGCCCACCGGCGTCGTCACCGGCGCGATCGGCGCGCCCTATCTCATCTGGCTCCTCGCCACCGGCAACAGGGAAGGACGCGGCGGATGACTCACGACCTGCATGCCACGGATCTCACGCTCGGGTACGCCGACAACACCGTCGTCGGCAACCTCGACGTCACGATCCTCGACGGTCGCATCACGGTGATCGTCGGAGCGAACGCCTGCGGCAAGTCGACCCTCCTCCGGGGTCTGGCGAGGCTGCTGCGTCCGCGCAGTGGCGCGGTCATCCTCGACGGCGCCTCGATGCAGGACATGAGGAGCGTCGATGTCGCCCGGGTGCTCGGCCTGCTGCCCCAGTCTCCCGTGGCGCCGGACGGCATCACGGTCGGTGACCTCGTGGGTCGTGGTCGTTACCCGCACCAGGGTTGGTTCAGACGGTGGAGCGCCGAGGACGACGACGCGGTGGCTGGCGCGCTGGAGGCGACGGGGACGATCGACCTGGTCGACCGGCGCATCGCCGAGCTCTCCGGCGGTCAGCGCCAGCGGGTCTGGGTGGCCATGGCACTCGCGCAGGACACCGACCTGCTCCTGCTCGACGAGCCGACGACCTTCCTCGACATCAACCACCAGGTGGAGCTGCTCGACCTGCTGACCGATCTCAACCGGGTGTCGGGCAAGACCATCGTGATCGTCCTGCACGACCTCAACCTCGCCTGCCGCTATGCCGACCACATCATCGCGATGAAGGATGGCACGGTCCTCGCTGAGGGGCCGCCGAACGAGGTCATCGACGCGGCAGTGATCACCGAGGTGTTCGGGCTGTCGTGCGAGGTGGTGCCCGACCCGGTCAGCGGCACGCCCATGGTCGTCCCCCGCGGCCGGCACCACGCGCGGAAGAGCGAGGCAGTCACCACCTAGAGTGGTGAACGATCTGGTTCGTCAACCGATTCGGGGGAATCACGTGGCAGGCGAGTGTGCAGTGGATCTGGCGGCGCTGGACGCCGACTCCCAGACCTCCGAGGTCACGTGTGCGACGTCCACCCCCTCCCTGCCTCCCTCACTGTCGCGCAGCTGGGCCGGACCTGCGCCCGCTGCGGCCGACGACGTCACGGACGGCCTTTTCCGCCGCGCCGAGAGCACGCCAAGAGCACGCCAGACGCTTTCCATCGAACTGCTCAGATAGGGGCACCATGACTACTGCCATCAACCATGCAGACCCGGCCGTGGACGACGTACCGCTGGAGTCACTGACCGACGAGGAGCTCGCCTTTCTCGGGGGCCCGGGTGTCCACGTGGTGACGCCCTACTTCGACGAGCGCGGGATGAGTGCCGGTACCCCGGACCTCGAGCCGCTCGTCCGCACGGCCTATCGCGGGCTGCTCGCGCGCGGAATCGTCGACCCGCCGGCGACCGACGACCGACCCACGGGGCCGCTCGGCGACGACCCGGCGGCCCTCGACCTGCAGATCCGAAGCGATGTCGCCACGACCGTGACGCTGCGCACCGCAAGCTCATTCGTCGTGGTCGCGCGCACGACCGAGAGGGCGCAGGACTTCTGGTATGCCCACCTCAACCACGACGTGGTGCTGATCGAGGAGGTCAGCGGCGACGGGATCCACCGCTTCGCCCTCTCCCACACGGCGCGGCTGGCCGAGCGCTTGATCGCCGCCACGATCCACCCCGACGCCGCGGACGGAGAAGGAGACTCGTTCGTCCTGCCCGTCGAGGCGGCAGCCGACCCGACGCCTCCCGTCGAGCTGCTCGAGCGGCTGGGAGCGGCCTTCGTGCGCGCGGACCTCGTCGTCCGTGCAGTCGGCGACACCAGCCCCGAGGTGCTCGGGCTGTACTCAGGGCCGGCCGGTTGCTGGCTCGTGTCTTCAGGGCGTCCGGGCGCGGGGCGGGACATCGTCGCGCGGCCACTGCCGGCCGAGGAGCTTCGCACGATCGTCGCCCAGCAGATCGCGCCGGTCGTCGAGCAGCACCTCGCGCTCGCCTGCCAGGTGCCTGCCTGAGCGCCGGTCGGCTGGGCGTGAGACGCATGCCGGCCACGTCGGCGTTGCTGTAGCTTCTGTTGACCCCGGTCGGGGTCCTGTTGTCGTGACGTTCGTCTGGATCACGCAGCGGGGTTCGTCGACACCGCGACCGGTTCCGCGCAGCGGAGTGGTCGTCGATGGTGTGGGATGAAGACATGGACGACGCCGTCGCGCTACCGATGTTCCCGCTCGGCTCGGTGCTGTTCCCGGCGATGCCTCTGCCGCTCCAAGTCTTCGAGCCTCGCTACCTGACGATGCTGCAGGACATCCTGACGGCTGAGCCGGCTGAGTTCGGAGTCGTGCTGATCGAGCGTGGCCAGGAGGTGGGTGGCGGCGAGAAGCGGTTCGACATCGGAGTCACGGCGCAGGTCGCCGAGCTCAAGGTCGGTGACGGCTTCATCAGCTTGATGGGCGAGGGCACGCGCCGGTTCGAGGTCGTGGACTGGCTCGCGGAGGATCCATACCCGCTCGCCTCAGTCCGCGACCTGCCTGCACTGGAGTGGGACGACGACCTCGGTGAGCGACGCGACCAGGCCGAGGCGCTGGTCCGGCGCACCCTGGTGCGGGCTGCTGAGCTCGAGGAGACGGTCTGGTCGCCGACCGTCGCCCTTGCCGACGACCCCATCGACGCGATGTGGCAGCTCGCGGCGATCGCCCCGATCGGACCGCTGGACCAGCTCACCCTGCTGAGGTCCACGAGCGCGCGCGAGCTCCTCGACTCGATCTTCACCACCACGACGGACGCCGCCGAGGTGCTCGACGCCCGCAGCAGCTGGTGACTCAGAGCCGGGTCAGGTGAACCGGCTGGCCGTCCTTGGGAAATGGCAAGGAGTGGTAGTTCATCGGCGCGGTGTACTCGGGGTCGACGGTCCACGAGTAGGTCCGCAGGAGGTGCACCAGGATCGTCTTGACCTCGGCGCCGGCGAAGAACATGCCCAGGCACTTGTGCACGCCGCCACCGAATGGCTCCCAGGCGTAGCGGTGGACCTTGTCCTCCCGACGGTGCTCGGCGAACCGCTCCGGGTCGAACGTCTCGGGGTCCGGCCACAGCTCGTCCATGTGGTGGGAGAGGTGCATCATGACGGCGACGAGGCGGCCGGCGGGGATGCGGTGGCCCAGGACCTCCGTCTCCTTGACGGTCTTGCGGGCAAGGACCGGCACGGGTGGCACGAGCCGCAGCGCCTCCTTCATGACGAGATCGATGGTCTCGAGCCCGTCGAGGTCAGTCATGGTGGGATGCTCCGGCAGTGCCATGACCTCGGCGCGGCACCGCTCCTGCCACTGCGGATTCTGGCCGAGGTGCTGCATCATCGTCGACACCGTGATGGTCGAGGTGTCGTGCGCGGCCATCAGCAGGAAGATCATGTGGTTGATGACGTCGTCGTCGGAGAAGTGCTCGCCGTCATCGGTCTTGATGTGGCACAGCACCGAGAAGAGGTCGGTGCCCGGCGACGCCCGCTTGTCGGGGAGGTGTCGACGCAAGAACTGCTCGAGCAGTGCACGGCCACGCACCGCCCGACCCCAGCGGGTGCCCGGAATGTTGACGCGCACAAGGGCCGTTGCCGACTGCACGCAATCGATGAAGGCCTGGTTCACCTTGCTCAGCTCGTCGAGCGAGTCGAGGTCGGCGCCGCCCATGAACACCGTCGTGGCGAGGTCGAGCGTGAGTTCCTTGAGCGCTGGGTAGGCCCGAAAATCTGGTCCCGGCTGCCACTTCTCGAGCCCGGCCGACACGGCGGGTCCGAGCGCTGCGGTGTACCGCTCGAGGTGATCGCGGGTGAAGGCCGACTGCATGATCCGGCGATGTCGGTGGTGCTCCTCGAAGTCGAGCAGCATCAGGCCGCGATCGAAGAACGGGCCGACAAGGTAGCCCCAGCCGTCGCCGCTGGCGAACGCCTTGTCGGCGTTGCGCAGAGCGGCTTCGCAGGCATCTGGACCCAGCAGAACGGTCCAGCGCTTGCCGATGAACGAGATGTCCGAGACGGGGCCGTAGTCGTCGAAGTGCTCGCGCATCATGGCGAGCGGATCGCGGATGTAGGAGAGGGTCTGCCCGACGTAGGGCAGACCGCGGCGCCTTGGCGGGGTGGAGGTGGTGGTGCTTCGCGTCGTCGTCATGCCGCTCCTGTCGCCGATTCGTGATCCGGTCTGCGGCCATCTTGATTCAGACAGGATGCTCTGTCAATATCGACTCATGGCGGTCAGGGCAGGTCAGTACCGAGGCGTCAGCGCGCAGGATCGTCGCGCCGACCGGCACGCCCGACTCCTCGCGGCGACGCTCGAGGTGTGGGGACGCGACGGCGGCCCCACGGTCACGATGACGCGCATCTGCGCTGAGGCCGGGCTCACCGAGCGCTACTTCTACCAGAGCTTCGCCTGCCTTGACGATGCACTGATCGAGGTCATGGAGGGCATCGCGGCCGAGATCGCCGAGCGCACCGTCGCCACGCTCGACTCGACCGAAGGCGGCCCGGCGGATCGGGTCAGGGCCACGATCGGGGCCTTCGTCAAGATCTTGACCGACGACCCACGCAAGGGCCGGGTCGCGATCGTCGAGTCGGCGTCGCTCGTCGCGCTGCGGCCGAGGCGAGCCGAGCTGCTTCGGCAATTTGCCGAGCTGTCGGCCCGCGAGGCTCGGGAGCTCTACGGACCGAAGGCGTGGAGCAGGCCGGAGGGCGAGATGGCGGCCACGATGTTCATCGGTGGCGTGACCGAGCTCGTGACCGCCTGGATCGAGGGGAAGCTCGAGGCGTCGCCGGATGGCATCGTCGACGCTGCCACGCACCACTTCACCGTGACCTCCCACCGCTGAGGATCCACCGCTGAGGATCCATGGCAGCGAGAATCTTGGGTTGCCGGATGGCCACAGCATGGTTGGCTGATTCCATGACCAGCGGGAGCGGCGACACGACGGTGGAGCTGCCGATGTTCCCCCTCGGCTCAGTGCTGTTCCCGGCAATGCCCCTGCCGCTGCGGGTGTTCGAGCCGCGCTACCTCGCCATGCTGCAGGACATCCTGTCGGACGAGGCCGCCGAGTTCGGCGTCGTCCTCATCGAGCGTGGCCAGGAGGTCGGTGGCGGCGAGCAGCGCTTCCCCCTCGGCACGGTGGCCCGCATCAGTGAGGTGTCGACAGGTGAAGGGTTCGTCGGCCTGCTGGCTCAGGGCACCGACCGTTTCGAGGTGGTCGAGTGGCTCGCGGAGGCCCCGTACCCGAGGGCCGCCGTGCGGATGATCCCCGACCTGGAGTGGGACCCCGATCTGCACGAGCGCCGTGTACAGAGCGAGGCGCTGGTCCGCCGAACATTGGCGAAAGCCAGCGAGTTCGACGACCAGCGGTGGCCATCGACCATCGGGCTGTCAGAAGATCCCGTCGCCAGCCTGTGGCAGCTCGCGGCCATCGCCCCGCTCGGACCGATGGATCAACTGGCGCTCCTGGGCGCCGACAACCCGCGCCGGCTGCTCGACAGCATCTTCACCTCGACCCAGGATGCCGGCGAGTCGATCGACGCCTGGCCCGACGAGATGGTCTGACTCCGGTGGGTTGATGCCGTCGGCTGCAACAGACCTCATGCCCCCGAATGTGAACAACGGATCCGCCGATGTTCAGCCGTTACGCTGCCTGCGTGATCACCCTGCGCAGTGCTGCCGGCGAGGTAGCCATCTCCCCCCACGGCGCCGAGCCGCACTCACTGCGCGGTGCCGATGGCCATGAGTACCTGTGGCAGGCCGGGGAGGCCTGGCGACGCCACGCCCCCATCCTGTTCCCGATCGTCGGACGCGTGCCGGACGACCACATCACCGTCGATGCCCGGACCTACCCGTTGACGCAGCATGGATTCGCGCGCGACCTCGAATGGACCGTGGTCGAGGAGAGCGATCAGCGGGCCACGTTCGAGCTCGTCGACGGTCCTGAGACGCGGAAGCGCTACCCGTTCGACTTCCGTCTGCGGGCAACCTACGAGATGGACGGACTCGGCCTGTCCACGACGTACTCCGTCGCCAATGTGGGCGACGTGGTGCTGCCCTACTCGATCGGGTCGCACCCCGCGTTCGTCTGGCCGCTCGAACCGGGCACCCCGAAGAACGAGCACGTGGTGCAGTTCGACGAGCCCGAGCTCGCCCCGATCCGTCGTGTCGAGAAGACCTTGCTCACTCCTACCCCGCACGACACCCCGGTCGAGGGGCGCGGCTTGAGACTCGATCCGGCACTGTTCGAGGCCGACGCGATCGTGATGGACCACGTCGCCAGCAGGTCGCTGCTCTACTCCGCACCCAGCGGCCGAGCCTTGCGAGTCTCGTGGGACGACAGCTTCGGGACACTGGTCATCTGGTCTCCGCCCACCGGTGCCGAGCTGTTGTGCATCGAGCCATGTCGCGGCATCGCGACGCCACAGGACTTCACCGGCGAGCTGGCCGACAAGCTCGGCATCGAGCACCTGTCACCTGGAGAGACGGACATCATGACGTACCGCCTCGACCCGATCGCACCGTGACGACAATCAGACCGTGACGACGATCGCGCCCCCAGCGACGGGAGGGGTCAGTCGGCGCGTGGCGGGTCGAGGTTGGCGCGGATCGTCGCGGCGAGGCGCGGATCGATGTGGAAACCGTTGCCGCCCGGGTTGACCACGACGCCGACATCGTCGTCGAGCCCGGCAATGACGTCGCGGCCGGTGAGCGAGATGGTGAAGGGCGCGATGTGTGCCACGGTCCCGGCACCCCGCAGGGTGGTGAAGACCGCGAGGTATCGGTCGACTCCGTGATCGATCAGGACGGGTGAGAACGGCTCGCCGCCGATGGGTTTTCCGGACGGCACCACGACCTCGGCGTCGAGGAAACGCATCGTCACGGCCTGCAGGCCGAGGTCCCCGCGTCGCAGCCGGGTGATGTCTGACTCCAGTGGGCCAGCCGCCTCGTCAGCGATCGGTCTGCTCCGTGGCCGCAGCCGCGCCGCCCTGTTCTGCCGACGCCTGCTTGAGTCCACGGCCGAGGCGCGAGTGGCCGTGCCCGTAGAAGAAGTAGACGACGAATCCGATGACCAGCCAGATGACGAAGCGCAGCCAGGTCTCGACGGACAGGTTCACCATCAGCCACCCACAGGCGAGGATCGACAGCAGCGGGACGATCGGCACAGCAGGCACCCTGAAGGGGCGTTCGAGATCGGCACGCGTGCGCCGAAGGATGATGACGCCGGCCGAGACCAGCACGAAGGCGAACAGGGTGCCGATGCTCACGAGCTTCGACAGCTCTGCGAGGGGCACGACGCCGGCGAGGACGGCGACGAAGACACCGGTGACGATCGTGATGCGGTAGGGGGTGCCGAATTTCGGGTGCACCGTGGCGAAGCTGCGCGGCAGGAGGCCGTCACGCGACATCGCGAACAGCACGCGGGTCTGGCCGAGCATCAGCACCAGCACCACCGTCGTGAGCCCGGCCACCGCGCCGACGGAGATGATCTTGCTGGCCCAGTCAGCACCGTTGGCCTCGAACGCCTTGGCGAGGGGGGCGGCGGTGTTCATCTGCTTGTCGTTGTACTTGAGCATCCCGGTGATGACGAACGACACCGCCATGTACAGGATCGTGCACAGGATCAACGAGCCGAGAATGCCGCGGGGGACGTCGCGCTGTGGATTCTTGGTCTCCTCGGCCGATGTCGCCACGATGTCGAAGCCGATGTAGGCGAAGAACACGACCGACGCCGCCGCGACGACGCCGTAGGCACCGAACGCCGTCGGCTCGAGGCCGAAGATGGCCTGCAGCAGTGTCTGGTCGGCACCCGTTCCGCCCTCGGCAGGTTTCGACGCAGGAATGAACGGGGTGTAGTTCGACATCTTGACGAAGAACAGGCCAGCCACGACGACGAAGGCCACGACGGTGACCTTGACGATGACCAGAGCGCCGGTGAACCGGCCCGAGAGCTTGGTGCCGAACACGGCCAGCACCGTCAGGGCAAGGACGATGGCGATCGCGCCGATGTCAGGGGTGGCATTGTCACCGGCGAGCCACGACGGAAGACCGAACAGGCTCTGCAGGTAGGCCGACCAGCCGCGGGCGACGACCGCGGCGCCGAGGGCCAGCTCGAGGACGAGGTCCCACCCGATGATCCAGGCGACCAGCTCACCAAGGGTCGCGTAGGAGAAGGTGTAGGCGCTTCCGGCGACCGGGACGGTCGAGGCGAACTCCGCGTAGCAGAGCGCGGCGAGCCCGCACGTGATGCCGGCGAGGACGAACGAGATCACGATCGCGGGCCCGGCGTTGGAATAGGCCTGCTGACCTGTGAGCACGAAGATGCCGGTGCCGATGATGACGCCGACCCCGAAGAAGGTCAGGTCCCAGGCGGTCAGCTCCTTCTTGAGCCGGGTCTCCGGCTCATCGGTCTCCTCGATCGAGCGCTCGACCGACTTGATGCGCAGGCTGCCCTCACCCGTGCTCGGTAGTCGTCGAAGAAGAAGTCGCGGATCGAGCCGTCGGGGAAGAGCCATGGGTCAGATACTTGTCTTGTCGGGCTCATGACGCAAACGTGTCGTCAGCGTTGACGGATGTAGCGGGCCCACGCGAAGCAGAAGACGCCGAACGCTGCCAACCCGGCTGCCACCAAGGACAGCAGAATCGGACCAAAGGGCTGGTCGCGGAGCGTCTTCAGCGCGTCGTCCAGCCCCCCTGCCTTGTCGGCGTCGTAGGTGATGGCGGAGACACCGAAGAGCAGACCGACGATGCCGATGGCGACGCCCTTGGCGACATAACCGGCCCGACCGACCAGCAGCACGGCGCGTCCGGACCGGCCCGAGGTCGCTTGCGGCTGGAGGTCGTGCGTGAACGAGTCGGTGAGGCCGCGGTGTGCCTGCCGGACGGCGACGACCACGATGGCGATGCCGACGATGGCCACGAGCACCCGACCGAACGGTGCTCCGAGAAGGTTGGCGGTGAAGCCCTCCTCCTTCGAGTCGCTGCCTCCCCCGCCGCTACTCGAGCCGGTGACGACCTTGAACGCGCTGACGGCCAGCACGGCGTAGAGCGCGGCGCGGCCTGCGGACGAGAGACGTTTGCGGGTGCGTTTGAGACCCTCCTCCTCGGTCCGGTAGCCCCACACCGCCGAGCCGAGCTGCCACAGCACGAGCGCGACGAGGCCGATGGTCGTGATCCAGAGGAGCATCTTGCCGAACGGCTGCTCATCCAAGGTCTTGAGCGCGCCGCCGCTACTGGCGTCGCCACCACCGGACCACGCCACCTGGACGGCGATGTACGCGATGAGCAGGTGCACGATGCCGTATGCCACAAGGCCGATGCGGGCACCTGTCTCAAGCGTCGTGCTCTGGTGCGCCTCTCGTCCGGCGCGCTCGCCCCGACGTGCCATGCCCTCGCTCATGTGGCCTCCCTTGCCCCCATGATCGTGTCAGAAGACGGCACGTCTCGCCCGGGATGAGGCGGGCCCGACGGGCCGGCGTCAAGCCATCTCTGTGGACGACTTTCAGCAAACGGTGGCGCTAGGCCGATTCGAGCGCCTCTGCTGCCTTCGCGATGTTCTTCTGCATCGAGCCGAAGATGATGCCGTGGAAGGGCAGGATGGCCCACCAGTAGGCCTGACCGAGCAGCCCGCGCGGATGGAACAGCGCACGGTGGTGGAATGTCGTGGTGCCGCCCTCGGTCGACCCGACCTCCAGCTCGAGCCATGCGAGCCCGGGCAGCTTCATCTCCGCCCGGAGTCGCAGGTACGACTTGTCGTCGGTCTCCTCCACCCGCCAGAAGTCGAGCGCATCGCCGACGGCGAGGGCCTTGGCATTGCGCCGTCCACGACGCAGACCGGGTCCCCCGACCACACGGTCGAGGACGCCGCGCGCCCACCAGGCGAGCGCCCACGAGTACCAACCATTCCTGCCACCGATGCCCTCGATGATGGTCCAGAGGTGCTCGGGACTGGCGCTGACCTCGCGCGTCCGCTCGTCCTGGTAGAGCGAACCGCCGGCCCAATCGGGGTCGGTCGGCAAACCCTCCGACGGTGCCCCCGCGGTCGCCGCGGACGACCAGCGTGTGGGTACGTCGAGGTCCTGCACCTTGGTGAGCGCCAGCTCGACGGAGCGGTCGAAGGCGATGAGACCCTGCGGCAGATCGGGCACGTACTTCTTGATGTCGTCGTCAGAGGCGACCACGGTGTTCTTGAGCGACTCGACGAGAGGGCGTGCCAAGCTCGCCGGGACCGGGGTGATGAGGCCGACCCAGTGGCTCGACAGACCGGGAGTCAGGACCGGCACCCTCAGGATGCGCCTCCTTGGCAGGCCTGAGATGGCGGCGAAGCGCTGCATCAGGTCGAGGTACGTGAGCACCTCCGGACCGCCGATGTCGAACGCCCGGTTGACGTCGTCCGGCAGGTCGGCGCACCCACGCAGATAGCGCAGGACGTCGCGGATCGCGATGGGCTGGATGCGGGTGTTGACCCACTTCGGCGTCACCATGATGGGCAGCCGCTCGGTCAGGTAGCGCAGCATCTCGAACGAGGCTGAGCCCGACCCGATGACGACGCCAGCCTGCAGCACGGCAGTGGGCACGCCGGAGGCGAGCAGGACGTCGCCGACCTCCTTGCGTGACCGCAGGTGCTCGGAGAGCTTCTCGCCCGCCGGGTCCATGCCGCCGAGATAGACGATGCGGCGGACCCCGGCTCGCAGGGCCTCGGCGGCAAATGTCTCAGCGATGCCACGCTCGGTTGCCGCAAAATCGCCGCCCGTGCCGATCGAGTGGAGCAGGAAGTAGGCAACGTCGATGTCGGCCATCGCTTCGGCCACCTGATCAGCGTTGGTGGCATCGGCAACTGCGATCTCGACATCGTCCGACCAGAGGTGGGCGCGGGCCTTGCGCTCATCGCGCACCATGACGCGCACGTCATGACCAGCGGCGAGAAGAATGGGCACGAGGCGCCCGCCGACGTACCCGGTTGCGCCGGTGACAAGGCTGCGAGTAGGGCTCATACCTCCAGTGTTCGTGACGAGGGCAAAGCCTGCATGTCGAGCGGCGGGTACAGCGTCGTCAGGTCAGGTGCTGGAGGTGGGCGTCGTCGTAGGCGAAGCTGTTGGGAAAGTTGTGAGGGGTGGGCGGACGGCCGGTCGGACGGGCGGTGTCCGGCTCGGGCGGAGGCGCCGTGCAGGGGCGGTCGTACCAGTCGTTGCGGCGCACCAGTCGGTCGTCGACGACGGTTCCGAGGTAGTGGCCGTCCGGGTCGACGGCGTTGTTGTCGTCCCACGGGAACCACCCGATCCAGTCGCCGCGGGCGTCGAACACGTGGGGGTCTGCCCAGGAGCGCCTGAACGCGATGACCTCGCCCGACATGTCGAACAGGTAGCTGCTCATCCGAGATTTCCTTCCAGTACTCATCCGACCGTACGCCGCAGATGCGATGCGTGAAGGAATTTGGCGTTTGACACGCAAAATGGCACCGAAAGGACCCGAAAGGACTAGTCCTTTATGCCTAGAGAGTCGTGGGGCTAGCGTTCAGCCCATGTCATCCACACATTCTGAGACCGAGCGTTCCGTCAACCTGGAGCGCACCGGCAAAGGTCGTTTTCGCGCGACGAATCAACGCGGTGGCACGCTGGACCTCGGAGAGGGGGACGATGCCGACTTCTCGCCCGTCGAGCTGCTGCTGGTCGCCATTGCGGGCTGCACGGCAATCGACGTCGACCACCTGATCGGCAAGCGGGTAGACCCTGATCAGCTCTCCGTCGCCGTGCGTGCCGACAAGATCCGTGACGACCTGGGCAACCGGCTGACCAACATCACGCTCACCTTCGACGTCGGGATGCCCGAAGGTCCCGACGGCGACGTTGCGCGGCAGGTGTTGCCAAGGGCGTTGCATCAATCGCACGACCGTCTTTGCACCGTGATGCGTACCGTGATCGTGGGCACCCCGGTGGACGTGGTGCTCGCAGGAGACTGACGTCAGCCCTCAGCCCTTGCCGTCGTACGCGTCCTGCAGCCCCTGGAGATTGAGTCGCGTCATCTGCCGCAGTGCGGTGCCGACCCGGCCGACCTTCTCCGGGTCGGGGTCACTCATGAGCTGTCCGAGCAGGGCCGGGACAACCTGCCACGACAGCCCGAACGCATCGGTGAGCCATCCACAAGGTCCCTGCTCGCCGCCGCCGTCGATCAGCGCCTCGGAGATCGAGTCGACCTCTTCCTGCGTCTCGACACCGACGGAGAGCGAGAACGCCTCGGTGTGGGGATGGGCTGGTCCGCCGTTCAGCAGCATGATCTCCTGCCCCTGCAGGCGGAGCGTGGCGATGAAGATGCTGCCATCGGGCATGCGGTTCTCGTTGACCAGCTCGGAGTCGGGGAACACCGTCAGGTAGCGCTCGATGGCGTCGCTGGCGTTGTTGTCGAACCAGAGGAATGGCGTGATGCTGATGGTGCTCATGGCTGCTTCCAGTCGTTGACGTCGGCACAGGTGGACTGCAGTCTGTCGTGACGGTCGTCCCAGAGGTCGCTCAGGTGCCCCATCCAGGTCGTGGCCTCCTTGAGCGGCTCCGCCCGCAGGCGGTTGCTGCGCCATTGCGCTTGCCTGTCGCGGGTGATCAGCCCGGCCGTCTCGAGGACCTTGAGATGGCGTGAGATCGCCGGGAGGCTGATGGGGAATGGTTCGGCGAGCTCGGTGACGGTGGCGTCACCTCTGCCGAGCCTCGAGAGGATCTCGCGCCGGGTCGGATCGGCGAGTGCTGAGAAGACCGTGCTGAGCTGGTCGGTTGCCATTCACGTAACGTAATGGTTAATTAACGGACCCGTCAAATAGTGAGATTTTCGGGCGTGGAAGGATGCGCGTATGACCTATACCTTGCTTGGCGCGGACGGTCGCACATTCGAGAGCAAGGAGCCCGGCGAGTTCGGTGGGTGGCGCCCCGGCAAGATCTACGGCCGGCTCGACTGCCCCAACGCGTTGAAATATCTCGAGGACGAGAAGTACGCCAAGAGCCGGGTCTTCTTCGCCGACGAGGCCTCAGCCGTGAGTGCCGGCTACCGGCCATGCTTCTTCTGCCTGCGCGAGCAGTACGTCGCGTGGAAGGCTGCGTCAGCGAGCTGAGCCCACCAGCCCTGCAGGCCGGGTCAGTGCAGGGTGGGTCAGTGCAGGTCGGGTCAGTGCAGGGTGAGCTCGGGGTTGTACGGGCCCTTGGGCTCAACCCAGAAGTCGAGTGCGAGCTGGTCTTCGGCGCCGCCGTTGAGGTACACCGAGAAGTCGGTGACGCCGGCTTCCTCCAGGACGTCGTCGTCGATGAGGAACTGTCCGGTCAGCTCGCGGCTCGGCCTGATGAGAATCGCGTAGGCCGCGTCGGCCATGATGGCCGGCGTCCGGGAGTGCTCAACCAGACCGGCGCCCACGACGTTGCGCACGGCGGCGGTGTCGATCGCGGTGCGTGGCCACAACGAATTGGCGGCGATGCCGTCGGCCCGCAGCTCTTCGCTCAGACCCAGGGTCACCAGGCTCATGCCGAACTTCGCGATCGTGTAGCCGGTGTGGGTCGAGAACCATTTCGGGTCGAGGCTGATGGGCGGTGACAGCGTCAGGATGTGGGCGTTGTCGGACTTCTTCAGGTGTTCGATGCACGACTTGGAGAGCAGGAACGATCCGCGGGTGTTGATGTCGTTCATCAGGTCGTACTTCTTCATCGACAGGTCCTCGGTGCGGGAGAGGTCGATGGCGCTCGCGTTGTTGACGACGACGTCGATGCCGCCGAACGCCTGCACGGTTTGCGCGACCGCGTCAGCCACGAAGCCGTCGTCGCGGACGTCGCCCACCAGCGGCAGGGCCCTGCCCCCGGCGGCCTCGATGGCCTTGGCAGCGGTGTAGATCGTTCCCGGAAGCTTCGGGTGTGGCTCGGTGGTCTTCGCGAGGAGTGCCACGTTGGCACCATCCCTGGCTGCACGGACGGCGATGGCCTCGCCGATACCGCGGCTCCCACCGGACATGATGATGGTCTTTCCTGCAAGCGACATGGTCACACCTTAGATCGGGCCCGATGGGCCGTGAGGGTGAAACGGGGCTCAGGTTCGGCGACGCCTGTCACGAGCTCGGCGACCATCCGGCCGACGAGCGGCACGAACTTGAAGCCGTGACCGGAGAATCCGGCGGCGACCGTGACGCGTCCGACCCGGTCGATGATAAAGTCGTCCTCGGCGAGACCGCCGTAGAGGCAGGTGGTGGGCCGTATCGATGAGGGATCCACACCGGGTACCCACGTCTCGACGTACGCGCGCAGCAGCTCGACCTCGGACTCGACGACCGCAAAGTCACGGTGGTCAGGGTCGACGACCTTGCCGCCGCCGTGGAAGCCCACCTTGATGCCATCGGGTGAGGGCAGCCCGTAGCTTTCCGGGATCGCGTGGCCGGCGGGCACGGCTCGGCGATGGATGAAGGTCGGCCACGTCATGGCTGGGTCGAGCGGTGCGAAGTGCGCCGGCTGCACCTGCGTGGCGGCGCCAGGGGGGAGGTCGACCAGCTGGTGGGCCCAGACGCCGGTGGTGATCACGACCTGGTCGGCTGAGAAAGACTGGCTGCCCGCCCTGACGGTGACCCCGTCGCAGTCCTCGATGATCGAGTCCACGCGGGTGTGCTCCTGCCAGACGGCGCCGGCCTCTCGCGCGAGTCGGCGCAGGACGGTCAGGGTGTTGTCGGCATGGGCCACCCCGCCGTCGGGCTGGTGAAGCACCGCCTCGTCGAACCGCAGACCCGGCCAGCGCCCCGAGGCGGCTGCCGGCGTGAGCCACTCGTGGTCGACCCCGCACGCGTCGAGGGCCGCGGCAAACGGCTCGAGCAGGTTGGCGGGACCGTGGTCGACGCTGCCGCACCGGCGGAACACCGGCTCGTCGGAGAGCAGCTGCAGGTCGTCCCACAGTGGACGTGCCTGGTGCGCGAGACGGACGTAGGACGGGTCGTCGTAGACGAGCCGCACGATGCGAGAGCTGCCGTGTGAGCTGCCGTTCTGGTGCCCTGCGGTGTGCTGCTCCAGCACCGTGACCCGATGGCCCCGCTCGGCCAGGTCGCGTGCCACGCTCGATCCCATGCCTCCGCCGCCGACGATGACGACGCTGGGGAGACCGTTCACGTCGGGGTCCTCTCGCTGGCTCGTGGGGTGCTTCGATCTTGCCGCGGGCCTCACTTACAGTCAATACTGACGGTAAGTGGGGGAGGTCACGATGAGCACGGAGATCCCGGCATGGTTCACCGACGCGCTCGCGCATTCGTACGACGCGCGTGAGGTGGTCGTCGACGGACACCGGGTCGCCTACCGCGCATGGGGCAAGAGCGGGCATCCTGTCGCGGTGCTGGTGCACGGTGGCGCGGCGCACGCGGGCTGGTGGGACCACGTCGCGCCTCATCTCGCGCCGACTCACCGGGTCGTGGCGCTCGATCTCACCGGGCACGGCGACAGCGACCGCCGTGGCACCTACTCACTCGAGGCCTGGGCCGACGAGGTCATGGCCGTCGCCCGCGCGGAGTCCGACGCCCCTCCGGTGCTGCTGGGCCACAGCATGGGCGGCTTCGTGGTGCTGACCGCCGCGCAGAGGTTCGGGACGTCGATCCGCGGGGTCGCGGCGATCGACTCACCCGTCCGGGAGATGTCGCCTGAGGCCCGGGCCTGGCTCGCCGCGGGCGCGCACGTGCCTGGCAACAAGACCTATGCCGACAGGGCGACGATCCTGCGCCGCTTCCGCACCCTGCCGGCCGACGATGCGTCGCTGCCGTATGTGCGCAGCCATCTCGCCGAAGGCTCGGTCCGTGAGACCGACGACGGTTGGACCTGGAAGTTCGACCCAGCGATCTTCCTGCGCTCGCGGATGGAGCCCGAGGAGCTGGCCGAGGCGGCGTGCGATGTTGCCCTCATCCGAGGCGAGCGAGGCATGGCGAGCACCGACATCACCGACGTGGTGGCCCAACGCCTTGGCCGCGACATCCCCGTCACCGTCATCCCCGACGCGGGGCACCACATCATGCTCGACCAGCCCATCGCGCTCATCGCGGTGCTGCAGACCCTGCTTGGCCAATGGAGGACCACATGACGGCATCCGTGCTGATCGACACCGACGACGGTGTCCTGACCATCACCTGGAACGAGCCCGATCGGCTCAACGCCCTGACGGCCGACATGCTCAACGACGCGGCGGCAGCGATCGAGGACGCGGCCGAGTCGGTGCGCCTCGTCGTCATCACGGGAACGGGCCGTGCGTTCAGCTCCGGCGCGGCGCTCGGGCCGCAGTTCGACGGCTCGGCCACGCTGGGCGGGGCCAACCGCCTGATCAGGGCCATGACGCGCTCGCCGCTGCCGATCATCAGCGCGGTCAACGGCATCGCGGCGGGGGTAGGTTGCTCGATCGCCATCGCGGCCGACATCACGCTGGCGAAGAGCTCGGGCTACTTTCTGCTGGCATTCGTCAACATCGGCCTGATGCCCGACGGCGGTTCCACCGAGCTCGTCGCGGCCTCCGTGGGGCGGGCGCGGGCCAACCGCATGGCGATGCTTGGCGAACGGCTCAGCGCCGACGACGCGGCCCAGATCGGGCTCATCCACAAGGCAGTCGACGATGACGCCTTCGCGGCCGAGCTGGCGATGCTGGTCACCAAGATCGGCCACGGGCCGACGAAGGCGCTGGCCGCGATGAAGAAGGTCATCACCGCCAACACGCTTCCACGGCTCGATGCGGCGCTGGACGCCGAGCTGGCCGGCCAGATGGCGCTGTTCGACTCATCGGACTTTGTCGAGGGCGGCATGTCGTTCCTTCAGAAGAGGCCACCGGAGTTCACCGGCCGATGACCGACTTCGACGCACTCGACCGCCTGCTCATGGGCCGCCGGAGCTGCCGTGGCTACACCGCTGAGCAGGTGCCGCGCGACGTCATCGAGAAGCTCCTCACCACGGCGCAGCGCACCCCATCGTGGTGCAACACGCAGCCGTGGCACGTCACGGTCACCTCCGGCGACGCCACGGACGTACTTCGCGAGGTGCTGTTCACGACCGACGAGGGCTACGGGGTCGACTTCGACTTCCCGACGGCCTACACCGGTGTGCACCAGGAGCGGCGGCGCGAGAGTGGCTGGCAGCTCTACGGCGCGGTGGGCATCCAGAAGGGTGACCGCGAGGCCTCGACGGCCGAGGGCATGAAGAACTTCGCGTTGTTCGGAGCACCACACGTCGCGATCATCACGACGGAGGCCGATCTCGGCGTCTACGGTGCGATCGACTGCGGTCTGTACATCGACTCGTTCCTCCTCGCCGCGCAGGGTCTCGGCCTGGGGGCCTGCGCGCAGGCGGCCCTCGCGGCACGATCGCCGCTGCTCCACGAGCGTTTCGGCATCCCCGACACCCGCAAGGTCGTGTGCGGCATCTCCTTCGGCTACGCCGACGAGTCGCACCCGACAGCGTCCTACCGGACGAGCCGGGCCGGCCTCGCCGAAGCTGTCACCTGGGTCTCCTGACCTCATCCCATCGGCCCATGTCCGACCGCTCCACCTCCCCGCCGAGTGTGACGTTCCTGCTGTGAATGTGCTGATTCTGCAGCAGCAGCGTCACACTCGGCGGCGACGTGAGGGGCGGCGACGTGAGGGGTCAGCCTCGGAGGGCTCCGATGCCCAGCACCGCGGCAAGTCCGAGCGCGCTGCGCGGGTGATAGGCCGCGGTCCAGAGTCCTCCGTGTGCGGCGTTGACGGCCTCGTCCTGCCACGGTTCGGCCTGCGCAACGGCACCCGCGCGAAGGTCGTGGACGAGCAGCGCGGCCATCAGGGTGTTGCTCGTGGCGGGGTCGAACACCTCGACGCCGAAGCGGTGCGCACCGGCGTAGGCCGCGGCGAGGGCCTTGTTCTTGAGCACCGAACGGGTGCGCGTCGCGGGTGCGACGTTGAGCGAGACCATCGTCCCCTCGTGCCGGGCCGTGGTGGCCCGCCAGCGCTGCAGCCTTTTCGCGAGCGCATAGTTGGGCCCTTGCTGCGGCACGAGCGCGTCGCACACGCCGGGGTCGGCGCCAGGTGGATAGTTGCGCTGCAGCAGCCGGCCGCCGCTGACGACGCGCACCGGCGTGCGGAGCAGCCTTGTCGCGCTGCGACGGCCATAGGCCTGGGTGGCGCGCTCGACCTCGGCCGCCGGGACGGCGAACGTGTCGGTCGGCGTCGCAAGGAACGCCAGCGCCGTGTCCGGACGGTGCCGGGTCAGGTGGGCCGCCAGCGCGTCGGCCGCCATCGAGACGCGTACGTGGGTCGAGCCGTCGGCGTAGCAGTAGTTGCCCAGGACGAGCCGTCCGCTGAACTCGTCGAACCAGTGGGCGACCGCCGCGAGCTCGGTGAGGAGGTCGGCGCCGACGTCGGCTGCACCGTTCGTGACGATGCGCGCCGGCACATGGGTGGTGCCTGCCGACTCGTCGGCCAGCGCACGAATGCGTCCCTGCACCTCGGGGTGGGGCAGGTCGACGGCGATGCACGACGCACCCCAACGCATCAGTGCGCGGTAGGGGCCCATCTCGGACCCGGCGCCGAGCACGGCGACGGTGTCGCCCTCGAGGCTCAGCCACTCGGGATGCTCCTGCACGGTCTGCACTGCCTCGGAGCACGACTGGGTGATGACGCCCCGCACCACCCACTCGTCGAGCTGGTCGAGGAGGGCGGAGCCGCGGAGCCGCTGGCCCCGGTAGGGCAACGTCAGCTCGGTCTCGGGCTTTGCCGAGCCCCGCACGGTCTGGGTGTGGAAGATCTGGGTGAGCGGGGTGCCCTCGATCGCTCGATCGAGCGGCACGTCACCGAATCGCATCAGGTCGTGTGCGCTGCGGAGGCCCTCGGACGCGATCGAGTGCGCGGCCGGGGCGTCACCGATGCCTGCCTCGAGGGTCCGCCGGAAATGGGCAAGGTAGTTGCGGCGCCAGCCGGTCTCGTTCTCGACCGCTCGCGAGCCGACCGGATCGGCCTTGCGCAGCGCGTCGGCGAGGATCGTGCGGGCCGCGGACGACGTGCTCTCAGATGGGAAGGACACTCCCTCGGATGTCTTCATCCGCCCAGCGTAGGAGTGGTGCGGACAACTGACGAGTCCCCGGCAAGAATTTTGTGCCGTCCGCCAGTCCTCCGGCGGCGATGCCGCGAACAGATCGTAGGACCGGACTGTCCGCGGGCGGGGGCCGGAGGTTCGACATGCCTGCACCGCCACTAGGAGACAGAAGATGCGCACGACGCCCAGGAGTGCCGCCGCCGCGGCAGCCGTCGCCGCCCTGATGGCGCTGTCGGCGGCGTGCGGCGCCGGATTCGGCAACAACGATGGTGGGCGCGACGGCGCGACGACGACGCCCGGCCCGGTGGCAGACCTGGTGGGTCCGGGCTGTGCCGACTACACCAAGAAGGTGCCGCAGGGCCGAGGTTCGTTCGAGGGCATGGCCCGCGACACCGTGGTCGCCGCCGCCGACAACAACCCTTACCTCACGGCGTTCGCCGACGCCGTCAGTGGCCGGCTCAACCCCCGGGTCAATCTGGTGAACACGCTGAACAGCGGCGAGTTCACTGTCTTCGCACCCATCGACACGGCCTTCGCGAAGCTTGACCGCGTGACCCGCACGAAGCTGGGCACGCGTAAGGGCGCGGCCTCTCTCAAGAAGCTGCTGGACTACGACGTCGTCGCGGGGCAGATGACGCCGGCCGATGTTGCCGGGAAGCACCGGACCCTCGACGGCGCCGACCTCATGGTGGCGGGCTCGGGCGACAGCATCAAGGTCGGCACGGAGCAGGCCAGTGTCATCTGCGGGGGGATCAAGACCAAGAACGCGACGGTGTATCTCATCGACGCCGTCGTGATGCCACCCGCCTGACCACGTTGATCCGGCAGAGGCCGATACGCTCGCGACATGGGCTCCGTTCACCTCATCCGGCACGGCCAGGCCTCGTGGGGATCGGACGACTACGACCAGCTCTCACCGCTCGGCATGCAGCAGTCGGCCTCGCTCGGCATCTCGTGGGAAGCCTCTGAATGGGCGCCGACGGTCGCAGTGGCAGGGTCGCTGAAGCGGCACGCACAGACCGCGATCGCCACGATCGATGCCTGCGGCCAGGGCGATGGCTACGACATCGACGCCGGGTGGGACGAGTTCGACCACATCTCCCTCGCACGGGCCCACGACCCGGCTGCGCTGACGACCGACCCGAAAGACTTCCAGGCGCTGCTCAACACCGCCATCGACTCTTGGATCGCGGGTGAGGGCGGCGTCGAGGGTGAGACCTACCAGGCGTTCGTCGATCGGGTGATGGGCGCGTTCGGCGCCGTCGTGCCCCAGGCCGGCCCCGGCCGTACGGTCGCGGTGTTCACCTCCGGCGGCCCCATCGCGATGGTCGCCTCGCACCTGCTCACAGGCGACGACTCGCTGTTCCAGCGCATCAACGACGTGATCGTCAACGCCAGTGTCACGACAATCATCACGGGGAGGTCCGGACCGAGGCTGCTGACCTTGAACGAGCACACCCACCTCATGCGTGACCTCGTCACCTTCCGGTAGTCCCGGATCTCGGATACCGCCAGTATCTGGGCACGGTACGATCAGTGGATGCCGATTGCACCCGACTCGCGAGTCCTCGTCACCGGAGCCGCCTCCGGGCTTGGGCTCGCGCTGGTCCACCAGCTCGTCGAGCGGGGGTGCCGGGTGCTTGCCACTGACGTCCACCCCGCTGACCCGGAGTCGCTCCGCGGCCTCGACGGCGTCTCTTACCTGACGCTCGACGTCACCAAGGACGTCGACTGGGCCACGGCCCGCGACCTGGTCACCGAGCAGTGGGACGGGCTGGACTACCTCTTCAACAACGCTGGAGTGGCTGCCGGCGGTCGCATCGAGCTTTCTGAGATGGATCAGTGGCAGTGGATCGTCGACATCAACCTGCTTGGCGTCGCGCGCGGCTGCCGGACGTTCACGCCGATGCTGAAGGCGCAGGGCAGCGGTCACATCGTCAACACCGCGTCGGCTGCCGGACTCGTCCACCCGCCGAGGATGAGCGAGTACAACGCGGTCAAGGCCGGGGTCGTCGCCCTCAGCGAGACCCTGCTCCACGAGCTCAGGCCGTACGGTGTCAAGGTCTCGGTCGTCTGCCCGACCTTCTTCCGGACCAACCTCAGCGAGTCGATGCGCGGCAAGGACGAGGCGGCGCAGAAGTCGGCCGCGAAGGTCATCCAGACCGCGAAGCTGAGCGCCGGCGACATCGCCCTCGAGGTTCTCAAGGGGGTCGAGAAGGGCAAGCACATCATCCTCACCGATCGCGACGGCAAAATCGCCTACGCCGCCAAGCGTTTCGCCCGCCCCGTCTACTACCGGATGATGCACAAGGCATCGATCCAGATGTCGAAGAAGGACTGACATGCGCAAGAACGTCCTCATCACCGGGGCCAGCTCGGGTCTCGGCGCCGGCATGGCTCGTGTCCTCGCGGCCAAAGGTCACCACCTCGCGCTGACGGCTCGCCGGGTCGACCGCCTCGAAGCGCTGCAGGCCGAGCTGCTCGCAGATCATCCCGACATCAAGGTCGTGGTCCACGCGCTCGACGTCAACGACCACGACCAGGTGTTCGCCGTCTTCAAGCGGGCGATCGTTGATCTCGGCGGTCTCGACCGGGTCATCGTCAACGCCGGTCTTGGCAAGGGCGGCCGCATCGGCACAGGCAAGTTCGAGGCCAACAAGCAGACGGCCGAGACCAACTTCGTCGCCGCGCTCGCGCAGTGCGAGGCGGCGATGGAGCACTTCTACGAGCGCAAGTCCGGCCACCTCGTCGTCATCTCCTCCATGTCAGCGATGCGCGGCATGCCGTCGGCGATGACGACCTACGCGGCGACGAAGGCGGGCATCGCCCTGCTCGCCGAAGGCATCCGATCGGACCTGATCGGCCGCAAGGGTCTCGACATCAAGGTCACGACGCTCTTCCCGGGATACATCGCCTCGGAGATGCACGAGGGTATCCAGCAGGAGGCCCGGATGATGGTCGACACCGAGACGGGCTGCCGGGCGCTGGTCAAGAACATCGAGCGCGAGGTCGTCGACGCCGCGGTGCCCACCTGGCCCTGGGCGCCCATCGGGCAGGTCATGAAACATGCGCCGCTCAGCATCGTCCGCCGCATGGTGTGAGACGTCAGCGCGGCAGGTCCACTCGCAGGAATCTCGGCCGGTAGAGAAACGGGTTGTTGTCGACCTTGGCGGCATCGGTGTCGTTCTGGCTGTACGAGACGACGACCGTGCCGGGCTCCGGCAGCAGGTCGGGGTGGGCCAGCGGCATGTATCGCAGGGTGCCTCCCCCAGCTTCCGACGGGATCTTCGCGAGGGGCGCGCCCGCCGTGAACGGGCCGGTCGGGCCCGGGGACGACCAGACCACGAGGTCGGTGCCGAGGAACTCGTTGCGCTTGCTCACCGCGAACCACCGACCATCCTTCTCGAACACGCTGAGGGTCTGCGACACGCCGCCGTCCGCCGGGATGAGGGTCGCAGCCCTGTCGGGCGATTTCTGCCAGTGGCTGCCGTCCCAGTAGCGCCACCGTGAGGTCGTGAGGATGTCGTCAGGTCGAACCCGGGCGACCTGCAGGGAGAATCCGAACACCAGCTTCTTCTGCGGGTTCGATGTTCCGTAGAGGTAGACCCAGCCGTCGTGGACCTCGGAGGCCGCTCCCCACGTGGGGCGGGTCGTGCCCGCCGAGTCAGCGCCGATGTCCGCGACTCGCAGCAGCTGCGGGGTGTCCCCCCGACGCACGATGAAGAGCGCGATGGCTGGTCCGAGGTTGGTGAATGCCCCGGCACCGTCGGGCTGGTCGGCACTGCGTACTCGCTGAACAGCGACGCCGACGAGGTCATATCCGGTGCGCTCGACCTTGGCGATCGACATGGGCCAGTAGCCGACCCCGTCCGCACGGTCCGGGATCAACGCCCCGTGGTCGGCCGGGAGAACGACGTCGGCGCACCCGCTCTGGAACACCAGCATGGAGTTGCGGACGAATCGTTGGCCCTTGAAGCTCGGTGCACGCAAGGTGTCACCGAAGACCCAGAGCCGCCGGCCGTCCTGCAGCGTCACGTCGGCGCCGACGTCCGCGCCCTGGAACTCCGCGCCCCCGCGGACCTTGGACGCCAGTGTGTTGAGTGAGCCGACCGAGGTGATCGGGTCGATCGGGATGCACCGAGTCTCGGCCGCGAACGGAGCCGCCCCCGCCGACGGCCCGTCGTGTCGCGGTGCGAGGGCCAAGGCAGCGAACATTGCCGCCGCCGCGGGGATGGTCACCAGTGCGACCCTGACCCGCCACGGCAGTCGGCGGATGCGCATGGGACAACGGTTGCACATCGATAGTCTCGGGTCATGGGGAGACGTCGGATGATCGCCGCGATCGGCCTCGGTGTGCTCCAGATCGTCGTCGTGGTGTCACTCGCCCTCGCGGGCCCGGACGACGCGACCCACCGTGCACCGATCGGCATCAGCGCACCGCCCGTGGTGGCTTCGACGGTTCTGAAGATCATCGACGCCGAACCGGGACGGCCCGTCGTGGCGCGCGCGATCGCGACCGCGGCCGCGGCGCGCGCGAGCGTTCAGGACGGCAGCGTGGTCGCCGCGGTCGTCGTTGACCTCAGCTCCGAGACGGACATCCTCTACATCGCCTCGGCACGCGGCACGTGGTTGAACAGTGCCGTGGAGCGTCAGGTGTCAGCGATCGAGGGGCCGCTTGGCCGCCGGGTCGAGGTACGCGACCTCGTGCCTGCACGGGCGGGCGACGCCGGTGCACGAGGTGTGTTCGCCATCGTCGGCGTTCTGGTGATTCTGGCCTTCGCGGTGCCGATCGTCGTGACATGGCTCCGTGGGCCGGTCGCGCCCACCTTCGGCCTGGGAGTGCTTCGGCTTGCGGTCGTGTCCGGCTCCTCGGGCGCCCTTGGCCTGGTGGCCGCGATGGTGGCCGCGGGCCGCTATGGCGGAGACGTGCCAGGTTGGTGGCTCATCGGCACCCTGACGGTGCTGGCAGGGGCCACCACGACGATGGCGTTGCAGAGCCTGTTCGGCGTGGTCGGGATCGGTATTGCCTCCACCGTGTTCGTCCTGGCAGCGGCGCCTCTCGTGCGGGTGGGCTCACCGCTGCTTCTGCCCGAGCCCTGGGCTTTCATCACTCCCTGGTTGCCGCACGGAGCCGCCCTCGACGCTGGTATCAACCAGGCCTACTTCGGTGGCGGGAACCTCCTGCCCCCGATGTTGGTGCTGCTGGCGTGGACGGCACTCTCGGTGCTGACGATGGTGGTGTCGCGCCGCGAGCGGACCCGAGACCACATCGAGTCACCGGCCCTCGCCCTCGGGTGACAACCGGTGGCCGTCCTCAGCCCATGAGTCGGCGTGCGAGGTCGCCGACCTGGTCGGCCTCCACGAGGAAGCCGTCGTGCCCGTGGTCCGACGTCACCACCGCGAGGGGCGCGGAGCCGTGAATGTTCTCCGCGAGCTCCTGCTGCTGATGGATCGGGTAGAGCCGGTCGGAGTCGATGCCGGCGACGACGGCGCGGGCCGTGATGCGCGAGAGCGCCGACGTCACACCGCCGCGACCACGACCGACGTCGTGGCTGTTCATCGCGTCGCTGAGCACGACGTAGGAGTTGGCGTCGAAGCGGCTCACGAGCTTGGCGCCGTGATGCTGCAGGTAGGACTCGATGGCGAACCTGCCGTCGTCCTGGGTGTCGCGGCCGAAGCGTTGCGCGAGCTCGTGCTCGCTGCGATAGCTGATGTGCGCGATGCGCCGGGCGAGGCCGAGTCCGTTCAGCGGCCCGTGCGGGCCGTCGTAGTAGTCGCCACCGGCATAGGCGCCGTCGGCGCGGATCGCATCCATCTGCGTCGTGGACAGCGCGATCTGGTCGGCCGACGCAGCCGCGGAGGTGGCCAGCAGGAAGAGCCTGTCGACCCGGTCTGGCGCCTCGATCGCCCACTCGAGCGCGCGCATGCCGCCGGCGGAGCCACCGATCACGCTGTGCCAACAGGGGATGCCGAGCAGGTCGGCGAGAGCCATCTCGGCGCGCACCTGATCGCGAACGGTCAGCGCGGGGAACGAGCCGCCCCAGTGGCGGCCGTCGGGGTCCAGCGAGGCCGGACCGGTCGAGCCCTGGCAACCGCCGAGGATGTTGGCCGCGACGACGAAGAGCCGATCGGTGTCGATGGCACGGCCCGGGCCGACCAGCGCATCCCACCAGCCGGGGCTGACATGGCCGGGTCCGGCTGGACCCGTGACGTGGCTGTCACCGGTCAGCGCGTGCAGCACCAGCACCGCGTTGGAACCGTCGTACGTTCCCCAGGTCTGGTACGCGAGGCGCACCTGCGGAAGAGTTCTGCCGGAGTCGAGCACGATGTCGCCGATGTCGGCGAACATCCGCGCACCCAGCGGATCCCCCTCCTGCCACGCGCCGGTGACGAGAGAGGGAATCACGCTGGGGCTGATGGTCACTTCGCGGCGCGGAAACCGGCGTCGAGGTCGGCCAGGATGTCGTCGATGCCCTCGAGTCCGACGGCCAGTCGCACCAGCCCGGGGGTCACACCCGCGGTGGCCTGCTCCTGCTCGGACAGCTGGGAGTGCGTCGTGCTGGCCGGGTGGATCGCCAGGCTGCGGACGTCGCCGATGTTGGCCACGTGGCTGAACAGCTCAAGCGAGTCGATGAAGGCCTTGCCCGCCGCGAGACCGCCCGGCAGCTCGAACGTCAGCACGGCGCCCGCACCCTTCGGAACGTACTTGTCCGCGAGCGCCTTGTAGGGGCTGCTGTCCAGGCTGGCCCAGGTGACCTTCGTGACGTCGTCACGCGCCTCGAGCCACTCAGCGACCTTGCGGGTGTTCTCGATGTGGCGCTCGACGCGCAGGCTCAGGGTCTCGAGGCCCTGGGCGATGAGGAACGCGCTGAACGGGCTGATGGCCGCACCGATGTTGCGCAGGTACTGCACGCGCAGCTTGGCGAGGTAGGCCGCTGGCCCGAGGGCCTCGGCGAACTTGAGGCCGTGATAGCTCTCGTCCGGCTCGGTGAAGCCCGGGAACTTGTCGCCGTGGGCCGAGTAGTCGAACGTTCCCCCGTCGATGACGACGCCGGCGATCGTGGTGCCGTGGCCGCCGATGTACTTGGTGGCGGAGTGCACGACGGTGTCGGCGCCGTGCGCGAGCGGGTTGAGCAGGAACGGTGTCGCGATGGTGTTGTCGACGATGAAGGGGACGCCGACCTCCTTCGCGACGGCGGAGATGGCCTCGAGGTCGAGGACGTCACCCTTGGGATTGCCGATGGTCTCGCCGAAGAAGGCCTTGGTGTTGTCCTTGGCGGCGGCGCGCCACTCAGCTGCGTTGTTCGGGTCGGCGACGAAGCTGACCTCGATGCCGAGCTTGGGGAACGTGTGACGCAGCAGGCTGTCGGTGCCGCCGTAGAGGCTCGACGACGCCACGATGTGGTCGCCGGCCTCGGCGACGTTGGTCAGTGCGCCGGTCGTGGCGGCCTGGCCCGAGGCGAACAACAGTGCGCCGACGCCGCCCTCCAGCGCGGCGAGACGCTCCTCGACGACGCTCTGGGTCGGGTTGACGATGCGGGTGTAGATGTTGCCCGGCTCGGCGAGCGAGAACAGTGCGGCCGCGTGGTCGGTGTCGCGGAACTGGAAGGACGTCGTCTGGTAGATCGGCAAGGCGCGGGCGCCGGTCGTGGGGTCAGGAACCTGACCCGCATGGATCTGCTTGGTCTCGAATGACCACTCGTCGCTCATGGTGTCTCCTGGACTGTCAAAGATGAGGTATGTGCCTTCGAGACTGCCACCGTCTCACAGGATGGCAAGGTCGTACCAGCATGTGGACACCCCCTCAAGTCAGTGTTGGGGCGGTGGGTCAGCTCATGTCGAAGGGTTGGGCCGTCGACTCCACGACGCTGAGCCAGAGGTCGCCGTCGGGCGAGACACTGTGCGAGCCCTGCGTGACGAACGGGATGGGGACGTTGACGAAACGGTGCCGGCGCCTGCCGACGACCATGTCGGTGCGCCCGGCCATCGCCGCGTGCACCGCGGTCTGGGCCAGGCGGGCGCAGTAGACCGAGTCGGACGCGTCGGCCGGCACCGACCGGATGGCGTAGCCGGGATTGAAGTACCGCATCGTCAACGGCTGGCTGCGGTTGGCGAAGTCCTTGCCGATCTGATCGCGGAGGTAGGCGGCGATGTCCCCGAGCACGGCGTTGCCGCTGGCATCGAGTCGGTCACTGGCCGGGATGAGGTCCTGCCCGGCACCCTCGGCCAGGACGATGACGGCGCTGCCACGCTCGGCGACACGGTGGGCGAGCAGCGCCAGCAGGCCGTTGTCTCCGTCGAGGGCGAAGTCGACCTCGGGTATCAGCACGAAGTCGGCGTCGTGGTTGGCCAGCGCGGCGTAGCACGCGATGAAGCCGGCATGGCGTCCCATGACCTTGACGATGCCGACCCCGCCCATGGCTGCCTCCACCTCGACGCGCGCGGCCTTGATCGACTCGGCCGCCTTCGCGAACGCTGTCGAGAATCCGAAGCTCTGGCCGATGTGCGGAATGTCGTTGTCGATGGTCTTGGGTACGCCGACGATGCCGATCGACAGGCCGCGAGCCTCGACCTCCGCACCGATGTGGTGGGCACCGCGCATCGAGCCGTCGCCGCCGATGACGAGCAGGACGTCGATGTCGAGCTCGACGAGCCGGTCGACGATCGCAACCGGGTCCTGCGCACCACGGGACGAGCCCAGGATCGTGCCGCCGCGCTCGTTGATGCGGGCCACGAACTCCGGTGTGAGCTTGACGACGTCGTGCCCGTTGGCAGCGATGAGGCCGGAGTAGCCGTACTGGAATCCCACGACATCGCGCACGCCGTAGTGAGTGTGGAGCTCGAGGACGATGGCGCGGATGACGTCGTTGAGGCCCGGGCACAGGCCGCCGCACGTGACGACCCCGACCTTGGTCGTGGCGGGGTCGAAGAAGATGCGTTGACGAGGCCCGCCGGACTCGAACGTGGGCAGCTCGTCCATCGTCACACCGCGCGACGCGATCAGTGCGAGCGTGTCGTCGTAGAGAATGCGGTCGTCCTCGCCCACGTAGTACTCGTTGGTCGTGCGCCCCTTGACGTACGTCGCAAGGGGAGAGTCGAAGCTGCTCGCACCGAGCGAGCGGACCTGGAGATCGGCGAGGGTGACCACGGGTCAATGCTAGCTGAGGGAAACCTCATGTTTTGTCGTGTTCACCGTCGTGGCGATGCCACGAAGCGTCTTGATGCCGGCAGGGCTCGGTCTGCGCGGCGCCGTGCGGCAGGATGTCGGCATGACGCTCGAGATCACGGTGCGCGGCTCTGCTGAGCAGCACCACCCCGCCGAACGCGCGGTCGTCTCCCTGGCGGTGGCCAGGGAGGGTGCCGACAAGAAGGCTGTCTTCGAGGGCTCGGTGGCGATCCAGGAGCCGTTGACGTCGCAGCTCAGGGGCCTCGTCGACCTGCATGCGGTCACGACATGGTCGAGCGACCAGGTGCGGGTGTACAGCCATCGACCGTGGGACTCCGCAGGCAAGCGCGGTGACACCGTGCATGTTGCGCGGGTGAACGTGCAGGCAGAGTTCACCGACTTCGAACGGCTCAGCGGGTTCCTTGACTTCTGGTCGGGTACCGAGGGGGTCGAGGTCGAAGGTGTCACGTGGGACGTCACGCCCAAGAACCGTCGCACCTACGAGGACGAGGCCCGCAAGGCCGCCGTCGACGACGCGGTGTCGAAGGCGCAGTCGTATGCCAACGCAGTCCGGCGCGGCAAGGTTGTCGCCCAGCACCTCGCAGATCCAGGAATGTTGACGAGCCAGACCGACGCCCCGGCTCGCATGATGGTCACGTCTGCCGTGATGGACTCGCGAGATGGTCACCCGACGCTCGATCTCACCCCGGAGCACATCGTGATCCACGTGGACGTGGACGCTCGCTTCCTCGCTGACTAGTTGCCGCGTCCTCGCTGTGATGAGGCCGCTGACCTGCACAAACGTGCTGGACCAGGTTGATCGGCCTGCATACCGTGGGTATGCTCGAACGCATGCTGACCTCGTGGATCAACCGGTTGACCTCGCTCCGGGTCGTTGCCACCGGTTCGCGCGATCGGGTTCGACTGCTGCTCCCGGAGCGCGGTCCGATGCGCGTGGTGTACGAGAAGGCCGTCGTCCATGAGACCTACAGCGTGCGGGCGCGGGTGCTGCAGCGCTCGATGCGGATCGTCTTCAAGCCGCTGCTCCGTTACACGCCGCTCAGTGACCGGTCGCTGGCAAGGATGAGGTCACTCGACCGACTCTCAGCCCGGCGTCGGCCCTCGCGTCACGTCGAGCACTCGCAGCACGAGCTGGGCGGCGTCCGGGTCGAGTCGATGACGCATCGGTACGGGCCCGACAGCGACATGACGATCCTCTACCTCCACGGCGGCGGATTCTTCTCGTGCAGCATCGACACCCACCGCCGCGTCTGCGAACGCCTCGCCCTCAAGTCGGGCGCAACCGTCATCTCGGTCGACTACGTCCAGCTGCCCGAGGGGTCGATAGCCGACTCGGTGCAGGACGCCATCGCGGCGTACGCGGCACTGCTGAAGACCAGCGACCACCCCGACAAGATCGTCGTCGCGGGCGACTCGGCCGGTGGATACCTGGCAATGAAGATCGCTGAGCTCGCGACCCGGCGTGGGCTGCAGGCCCCGGCCGCGCTGATCGGCTTCTCACCCCTGTTGAGCGTCGACCCCGAGCGCGAGGACAAAGCCGTGCAGCGCATCGTCCGCGCCCGCGACGCCTATCTGCCGATGTCACGCATCGCGCAGATCCGCGAACGCTGGTTGCCGGAAGGTTCCGCGATCGAAGGCTTCGCGTCGCCGCTGCTCGCAACGGCCTACATCAGCTCGCCGACCTTCCTCGTCGCGGTGGAGGACGAGATGCTTCGCCCGGAGGTGGAGGCGATGGCGCTGCTCCTGTCCGAGCGCGGGGTCGAGGTCGAGACGCACATCTGGCGCAAGCAGGTGCACGCCTTTCCCGTCCTCGCAGATGCGCTCCCCGAGAGCGACATGGCACTCCAGCTGGCCGCCGACTTCGCCCGGCTGGCTGTCGGCGAGCTCCACCGTGCCCCCACGGTCGATCCCCACTCGCACGAGAAGACCATCGCCGGGGAGATCGTCTCGGGCCCCGCCTCGTAGCGCGCTCTCCCGGCCAATCTCATAAACAATCAGGCTTGACTGTTTGTAGAATTGGCCGCATGCTGAGGTGATGGTGACCCAGGCCCCGCAGGCCCGCACCCCCCAGGGCGAACGCTCGCGCGCCATGCGGTTGCGGCTCATGGAATCGACCGTTGAGTGCCTCGTCGAGCTCGGCTGGGCTGGCACGACCGCGACTGACGTGAGCCGCCGTGCGGGAGTCAGCCGGGGCGCACAGCTGCACCACTTTCCGAGCAAGCAGGCTCTCGTCGTGGCCGCGGTCGGACACCTCACCGAGCGGCGCCGCGACGACATGCGGCTCGCTGCTGCCGAGCTGCCCTACGACGGACGCACCCGCGCGGTGCCCGAGATCCTCAGCCAGCACTTCACGTCTCCGGTCTTCTTCGCCGCGCTCGAGCTGTGGGTCGCGGCACGCACCGACGCCGAGCTGCGGGTGTCGGTCGGACCTCTCGAGCGTCGGGTCGGTCGCGAGACCCACGCCTACGCGGTCGAGCTGCTCGGGGTTGATGAGTCGGCCGGTGACAACCGCCAGCTCGTCCAGGCAACCCTCGACATGCTGCGGGGTCTCGGTCTCGCCGCGTCCCTGAGCGACGACCGCAAACGGCGCGCGGCCGTGCTCGACTCCTGGGCTGTCGTCCTCGACCACGAGCTGGAGACCTCATGAGCCGCACGATCCTGACGCAGGTTCTGTCCGACCTCGCCGCCGAGAGCCAGCAGCTCGACTCCTGGGTTGCCGGCCTGACGGCTGCTGGCTGGCAGACCGTGACGACCCCCGAGGGGTGGACCGTCGCGCACCAGATCGGTCACCTGCACTGGACCGATCTGGCCTCGCTGGCGGCGATCACCGACCCGGACGAGTTCGGGCGGAACATGTTGGCGGCGGCGTCCGACCCCGGCGGGTTCGTCGACCAGGGCGCCGGCACGATGGCGAAGCTTCCCGCGCCCGAGCTGCTGGCCGGGTGGCGCGCTGGCCGGGTCGCCCTCGACGCCGCTCTTCGTGACGTGCCGGACGGCGACAAAGTCCCTTGGTACGGACCGCCGATGAGCCCGACGTCGATGGCGACCGCCCGCATCATGGAGACCTGGGCGCACGGCCACGACGTTGCCGAGGCGCTCGGGCTGCAGATTCCCCGGACGTCGCGGGTCAAGCACGTGTGCCACCTCGGGGTGCGGACGCGGGGCTTCGCGTACGCCGTGCGTGGTGAACAGGTGCCCGACGGCGGGGAAGTACGTGTCGAGCTGACCGGACCGGACGGCGATCTGTGGACGTGGGGGCCCGAGGACGCTGCCGAGAGGGTCACCGGGTCGGGCTACGGCTTCGCGTTGCTCGCCACCCGTCGCCGTCATCCGGACGATGTCGACGTGCACGCCGTGGGCGACACCGCAGCGCACTGGTTGACGATCGTGCAGGCCTTCGCGGGCATGCCGGGCAACGAGCCGAGGCCGCTCGCCGAACGGATCACTGACCAAGCCATGGTGACGGACTGATGACGGTGATCAGGGTCGGCAACTGCTCCGGCTACTACGGCGACCGCAGCTCAGCGATGCGCGAGATGCTCGAGGGCGGGCCGCTGGACTATCTCACCGGCGACTATCTCGCCGAGCTCACGATGCTGATCCTGGGTCGCGACCGCATGAAGGACGAGTCGCTCGGCTACGCCAAGACCTTCGTGACGCAGATGACTGAGTCGATGGCACTGGCAAAGGAGCTGGGGGTCAAGATCGTGACCAACGCCGGTGGCCTCAACCCGGCGTCACTGGCGGCGAGGCTCCGGGAGGTCGCCGGTTCGCAGGGCCTCGACATCCGTGTCGCCCACGTCGAAGGCGACGACCTCCTCTCGCGCGCGGACGAGCTCGGCCTGAAGGGCGCAGCGGGCAGCGGCGTGCTGACAGCGAACGCCTACCTCGGTGCGTTCGGCATCGCGGCGGCGCTGGAGGGCGGGGCCGACGTGGTCGTGACGGGTCGGGTCACCGATGCCTCGGTCGTCGTCGGGCCGGCCATCGCCCACTTCGGCTGGAGTCGCGACGACCTCGACGCTCTAGCCGGGGCAGTCGTCGCCGGGCACGTCATCGAGTGCGGCACCCAGGCGACGGGCGGCAACTTCTCAGGCTTCCGCTCGGTCGACATGTCCCGACCGCTCGGCTTCCCGATTGCCGAGACCGATGCCGATGGCAGCGTCGTGATCACCAAGCACCCTGCCACGGGTGGCGCCGTCACGGCCGACACCGTCACGGCGCAGCTCGTCTACGAGGTCGGGGGTCCGGTCTACCTCGGCCCCGACGTCTCGACGCGTCTCGACACCATGACCGTCGCGCAGTCGGGCACCGACCGAGTCTCCATCACCGGTGTCGTGGGCGAGGCTCCGCCGGACACCATCAAGGTCTGCCTCAACGCTGTTGGTGGCTTCCGCAACAGCGTCGAGTTCCTGCTCACCGGACTCGACATCTCCGAGAAGGCAGAGCTCATCCATCGGCAGATGGAGACCGCGCTCGCCGCGGACACGCAACCCGACAAGATCGAGTGGCACCTCGAGCGCACCGACACCTCCGATCCCGCCACCCAGGCGCAGGCCACGGCCATGCTCCGCTGCCACGTCAGGAGCGCCAACCCCGAGGTCGTCGGTCGCGCGTTCAGCGACGCGGCGATCCAGCTCGCGCTCGCGTCCTACCCGGGCTTCAGCGTCACCCGGCCGCCCGCGGCCGGCACCCCCTACGGCGTCTACCGGTCGGCCTACGTCCCCCAGTCGGAGGTGCCCCATGTCGTCATCCATGCGGACGGAGCCCGCCAAGACATCGACCCACCCACCCCCGCGGGTCCGGCAACCGTGCGCACGAGTGGCGGGGAGCGGTCTGCGCCACTCGGGGCGTGGGCTGCCAAGACGGTCCGGGTGCCGTTGGGACGCCTGGCGTTCGCGCGCTCCGGCGACAAGGGCGGCGACGCCAACGTCGGCGTGTGGATCCCGGCCGACCATCCCGATCGCGACGACGCGTACGCGTGGCTCGTCAGCTTTCTCGACGAGGCCACGGTCCGCGAGCTGCTGAGCGAGGCGGCGATGCTCGACATCGAGATCCATCCGCTGCCCAACCTTGCGGCCGTCAACATCGTCATCCACGGCCTTCTCGGCGAGGGCGTCGCGTCGTCCACCCGGCTCGACCCGCAGGCCAAGGGCGTCGGCGAGTGGCTCCGCGCACGCGACTGCGCCATCCCCTCATCCCTTCTTCCCACATCGATCTCGGAGGCTGCGCTGTGAAGACCTGGACCACGCCCGAACGTGTGGCGCTCCGCGAGATGGTGACGTCCTTCACCGAGAAGGAGATCGCACCGCACCTGCCCGACTGGGAGGACGCCGGACTGCTGCCACGTGAGCTGCACGAGAAGGCCGCGGACGTCGGCATGCTCGGCATCGGCTTCGCCGAGGACGTCGGTGGCTCCGGCGGAGACATCGTCGACGCCACCGTCATGACCGAGGCTGTGCTGGCCGGCGGTGGATCGACCGGGCTGCTCGCCGGCCTCTTCACCCATGGCATCGCCGTGCCGCACATCGTCGGCAGCGGCAACGCAGACCTGATCGACCGGTACGTCCGCCCCACCCTGGCTGGGCAGATGATCGGGTCCCTCGGCGTCACCGAGCCGGGCGGCGGCTCCAACGTCGCCGGCATCACGACCCGAGCGGTGCGCGACGGCGACGACTTCGTGGTCAACGGTGCCAAGACCTTCATCACCTCGGGGGTGCGGGCCGACTTCGTCACGACCGCCGTGCGTACTGGCGGGGAGGGCTTCGGGGGCATCAGCCTGATCGTGATCGACAAGGGCGCCGCCGGTTTCACGGTCTCCAAGCCGCTGAGGAAGATGGGCTGGCACTGCTCCGACACTGCCGAGCTGACCTTCGACGACGTACGTGTCCCCGCCACCAACATCGTGGGTGAGGTTGATGGTGGCTTTGTGCTGATCATGCAGCAGTTCGTCAACGAACGGGTCAGCCTCGCCACGCAGGCCTACGCGACGGCTCAGCGCGCCCTCGACCTCGCAGTTGAGTACGCGCGACAGCGCGAGACCTTCGGCCGGCCGCTGATCCAACGCCAGGTCGTCCGCCACAAGCTCGTCGAGATGCACCGCCGCACGGCCGCGGCACGCGCGCTCACCCGGGAGGCGGCGGAGAAGGCCGCCGACGGGGAGGAGCCGATCCTCGAAGCCGTGCTGGCCAAGAACACCGCGGTCGAGGCGTGCGAGTGGGTGGTGTCCGAAGCGGTGCAGATCTTCGGCGGCATGGGGTACATGCGCGAGTCCGAGGTCGAGCGCCACTACCGCGACGCACGAATCCTGGGCATCGGCGGTGGAGCCACCGAGGTCCTCAACGACCTCGCTGCCAAGCTGTTGGGCTACTGAGATGAAGAGCGCCGTGGACACGACGTCAAAGATCTATGCGGGCAACCGTGAGTCGATGCTGGAGCGGGTGGCCGACCTGGCCGAGCAGCACGCCAAGGCGCTGGCCGGCGGTGGTGAGAAGTACGTCGCGCGCCACCACGCGCGCGGAAAGCTGACGGCCCGCGAGCGCATCGAGCTGCTCATCGACCCCGACTCCCCGTTTCTCGAGCTCTCGAGCCTCGCGGCATGGGGCACCGACTTCGCCGTCGGCGGATCCATCGTCACCGGCATCGGCGTCATCGAGGGCGTCGAGTGCATGGTCGTGGCCAACGACCCGACCGTGAAGGGTGGGTCGTCGAACCCGAGCACCCTGAAGAAAAGCGCGCGGGCGGCACAGATCGCCCACGAGTGCCACCTCCCGACGATCAACCTGGTCGAGTCCGGCGGTGCAGACCTGCCGACGCAGAAGGACATCTTCATCCCGGGCGGCGCGATGTTTCGCAACATCACCCGCGCGAGCGCGGCGAGGCGTCCGACGATCGCCCTGGTCTTCGGCAACTCGACGGCCGGCGGGGCCTACATCCCGGGCATGAGCGACTACGTCGTCATGGTCAAGGAGGGCGCCAAGGTGTTCCTCGGCGGGCCCCCGCTGGTCAAGATGGCGACGGGTGAGGAGTCCGACGACGAGTCGCTCGGCGGCGCCGAGATGCACGCGCGCCAGTCAGGGCTTGCCGACTACCTCGCGGTCGACGAGCACGACGCGATCCGCCTCGGCCGGTCCATCGTCAAGCGCCTCAACTGGCGCAAGACCGGACGGGTGCCGGAGCCGACCTACGCCGAGCCCGTCCTCGACCCGGATGAACTTCTCGGGATCGTGCCGACCGACCTCAAGATCCCCTTCGACCCCCGCGAGGTCATCGCCAGGCTGGTCGACGGCAGCGAGCTCGACGAGTTCAAGCCGCTCTACGGCTCCTCGCTCGTGACGGGCTACGCCCAGCTGCACGGATACCCGATCGGCATCCTCGCGAATGCCCAGGGTGTCCTGTTCAGCCAGGAGGCGCAGAAAGCCGCGCAGTTCATCCAGCTGGCCAACCAGACGGACACGCCGCTGCTCTTCCTGCACAACACGACCGGCTACATGGTCGGCGCCGAGTACGAGCAGGGCGGGATCATCAAGCATGGCGCGCAGATGATCAACGCCGTCTCCAACTCCACCGTGCCGCACCTCTCGGTCGTGATGGGGGCGTCCTACGGTGCCGGCCACTACGGCATGAGCGGTCGGGCGTACGACCCACGCTTCATGTTCAGCTGGCCCAACGCGAAGTCATCCGTCATGGGGCCGGCGCAGCTCGCCGGCGTCATCTCGATCGTCGCCCGCGGTGCAGCCGAGTCGAAGGGCCAGCCGTACGACGAGGAGGCCGATCAGCAGATGCGTGCGTACATCGAGGCACAGATAGAGAAGGAGTCGTTGGCCTACTTCACCTCCGGGATGCTCTACGACGACGGCGTCATCGACCCACGCGACACCCGGACGATCCTCGGGATCTGCCTCAGCGCCATCAACACGGTGCCGGTCAAGGGCGCCGAAGGCTACGGAGTGTTCCGCCTGTGAGGCGCGCGGCTCGTACCTCACCGCTCCAGCGGCTCGTAC
>NZ_JACMOM010000133.1 GCF_014378035.1 Aeromicrobium sp.
CGCATCCTGTCGATGATCATGTGGGCGGCGCCGATCGGTGCTTTCGGCGCCATGGCCGCAGTCGTCGGCGAGACGGGTGTCGACGCGCTCAAGGCGCTTGCCGTCATCATGTTCGGCTTCTACGTCACGTGTGCCTTGTTCGTGTTCGTGATCCTCGGCACGATCTTGCGGGTCGTCACCGGCATCAACCTGTTCTTGCTGCTGAAGTACCTCGGCCGTGAGTTCCTGCTGATCTTCTCGACGTCGTCCTCGGAGTCGGCCCTGCCGCGGCTCATCGCCAAGATGGAGCACGCAGGCGTCGAGCAGACCACGGTCGGGGTCGTCGTCCCGACGGGTTACTCGTTCAACCTCGACGGCACGATGATCTATCTGACGATGGCCTCGCTGTTCATCGCCGACGCGATGGGCAACCCGCTCTCGCTCGGCGAGCAGATCTCGCTCCTGTTGTTCATGATGGTCGCGTCCAAGGGTGCAGCGGGCGTGACCGGAGCCGGGATGGCGACCCTCGCCGGTGGCCTCAGCTCGCACCGGCCCGAGCTTCTGGACGGCGTCGGACTCATCGTCGGCATCGACCGGTTCATGTCGGAGGCGCGCGCGGTCACCAACTTCGCGGGCAACGCCGTCGCCACGATCCTGGTTGCCTCGTGGACCGGGACGCTCGACCGCGGGCAGCTTGACCGGACGCTGTCCGGTGAGAGCCCGTTCGACGAGGAGTCGATGGTGGACGACCACAACCCCGCCCCGGAGCGCGAGAAGGTCACGGCCTGAAACTCGCCGCCACCACGTCGCTATGCTGACGTCCATGCCAGACGAGCGCACCCGCGTGGCGGCGATCGACTGCGGCACCAATTCGATCCGCCTCCTGATCAGCGACATCGGAGCCGGGTCGAAGGTCGATCAGTTGCGTGAGATGCGCATCGTCAGACTCGGCGCCGGGGTTGACCAGACGGGTCACCTGTCCGAGGAGTCGATCGACCGGACATTGATGGCCACGCGCGAGTTCGCTGAGCTGACAGCGATGTTCGGCGTCACGCAGGTACGGTTCTGCGCGACGTCGGCGGTGCGCGACGCCGACAACGCGCGGGAGTTCGGCGATGCGATCGAAGACATCCTCGGAGTTCGGCCGGTCGTGCTGGCGGGTCTCGACGAGGCGCGGGCGTCCTTCCTGGGTGCGACTCGTGACCTTGACAGCGTCCGCACGCTGGTGGTCGACATCGGCGGTGGTTCGACCGAGATCGTGGTTGGCACCGGGCAGGACATCGAGTGGTCGGTCTCCCTCGACATCGGCTCTGTGCGGCTCACCGAGCGGTTCCTCTCCAGCGACCCGGCATCGGTCAGCGAGGTGATCGCCTGCATGAACCATCTCGACGCGGTGCTTGCTCCGGTGGTCACCGACCTCGCTCCGGTCGGTTCGTTCGTGGGCGTGGCCGGCACCGTCACGACCGTCGCAGCGCACTCGCTGGCGCTCCCGACGTACGACTCGAGACGCATTCACGGTGCCCGGCTCGCCCTCGACGATGTACGAGCGGCGTGCATGTCGCTGGTGCAGATGCCTGTCGCCGACCGCCGTGCCCTGCCCTTCATGCATCCCGGGAGGGCTGACGTGATCGGCGGGGGAGCGCTGATCCTCGACCGGCTCATCGACCTGCTCCCGCTCGACACCGACACCCTTGTCGTGAGCGAGCACGACATCCTCGATGGCATCGCCTGGGACATGGTCTCGGCCTGACTGACGCGTCAGGTCAGCCTGGTCATCGGTCTGGTTGACCGATGACGGGCTGCAGCCGCCTGTTGCTCGATGCCCCCACGACCTCGTCCGCTTCGAGCCCGGAGCATGATCGACTCCATGACCATCACGCTGCATGTCACGGTTCCCGACGAGGGTTGGGTCGAGCGTCTCACAGACCTCGACGACCGGGTCGACCTCCGTGTCTGGGACTTCTCGCCGCCGCAACCGAGCCACTCCGTCGACCTCGCGGTGCTGCCCTACACGGTGTCCAGCGCCGGTCTCAGGCAGCTCGATCCCGAGCGCATCGCCGTGATCCAGTCACAGGCGCTCGGCTACGACGGCGTGCGCGAAGCGCTTCCGTCCGGCGTCACCTACTGCAACGCGGTCGGGGTGCACGAGGAGTCGACGGCTGGGCTGGCCGTGGCCTTGCTGCTGGCCTCGCAACGCCAGCTCGACGTGTACGCCCGTGAGCGCGGTCAGTGGAACCGGCGTTGGGGCACGAGCGTCGCCGATCGCCGGGTGATGCTGCTGGGCTACGGCGGCATCGGCATCGAGATGGAGAAGCGGCTCGAGGGCTTCGGCGCCGAGATGGTCCGCGTGGCGGGTCATCGACGTGAGGACGAGCGCGGCCTCATCCACGGCACGGACGAGCTGCCCGACCTTCTGCCGACCGTCGACGTGGTCATGGTCGCCGTGCCGCTGTCCGAGGCGACTACCGGGCTGATCGATGATGCCTTCCTGGCTGCCCTTCCCGACGACGCGGTCATCGTCAACGTCTCGCGTGGCAGGGTCGCGGACACTGACGCGATCGTGCGCCAGGCCGGCCGCGTCCGCTACGCCACCGACGTCACCGACCCCGAGCCGTTGCCCGCGGTGCACCCCCTCTGGGCGGTCCCGGGAGTCCTGATCACGCCGCACGTCGGAGGCATGTCCTCGGCGATGCAGCCCCGCGTCGACCGGGTGGTGCGCGGCCAGATCGAGCGACTGCTCGACGGACGCGATCCCCACTCCATCGTCATCTCGCCCTGATCTCCTGTGGAAGGACCACCATGACCACGCATCCGGTGAAGCAGCGTCGGCGGTTCCCGCGGCCGCATGACTTCCTGCCCCTGCTGAAGTTCAGGAAGCCGACGCTGAACCTGACCCGTCGGCGGTTGGAGAAGGCACTCACGATCTGGGACCTGCGCACGATCGCGAAACGCCGCACCCCCAAGGCGGCCTTCGACTACACCGACGGTGCGGCCGATGCGGAGCTGTCGCTGGGGCGGGCGCGGCAGGCGTTCACCGACATCACGTTCCACCCCGCGATCCTGCGTGATGTGTCGGTGGTCGACACGTCGGTGCTGGTGCTGGGCGAGCGTTCGGCTCTGCCGTTCGGCATCGCACCGACCGGTTTCACCCGGATGATGCAGTCCGAGGGAGAGATCGCCGGGGCGACGGCCGCGGCCGCAGCGGGCATCCCGTACTCGTTGTCGACGATGGGCACGACGGCGATCGAGGACGTTGCTGCCGCGGCTCCGCAGGGACGCAACTGGTTCCAGCTGTACATGTGGAAGGACCGCGACCGGTCGATGGCGCTGGTCGACCGGGCGGCCAAGGCCGGCTTCGACACGCTGCTGGTGACGGTCGACGTGCCGGTCGCCGGGGCGCGTCTGCGTGACACCCGCAACGGGATGACGATCCCGCCGACGCTGTTGCCGCGCACGGTCCTGAACGCGATCCCGCGGCCGGCGTGGTGGATCAACTTCCTCACCACCGAGCCGTTGGCGTTCGCGTCGCTCGACACGTGGTCGGGCACGGTGGCAGACCTGCTGGACACGATGTTCGACCCGACCGTGACGTTCGACGACCTCGCGTGGATCAAGGACCAGTGGCACGGCAAGCTCGTCGTCAAGGGTGTCCAGAGCGTCCCCGATGCCGTCAGGCTCGCCGAGATGGGTGTCGACGCGGTGTTGCTGTCCAACCACGGCGGACGCCAGCTCGACCGCGCACCAGTGCCATTTCACCTTCTGCCCGACGTCCGCGCCGCGGTGGGCGACTCGATGGAGATCCACCTTGACACCGGCATCATGTCGGGCCAGGACATCGTGGCCGCGCTCGCGATGGGGGCCGACTTCACCCTGATCGGGCGGGCCTACCTCTACGGCCTCATGGCGGGCGGTCGCCGTGGCGTCGATCGCACCATCGAGATCCTGACGAAGGACATCGAGCGCACCATGCGGCTGCTCGGCGTGACCAGCATCGGCGAGCTCAACCCCGACCATGTGACCCAGCTGGCACGGCTCTCCCCGCGCTGAGCCTCACCCCACCCCGCTCGGTGACACTAGGCTTGCGCTGCGCTCCCGTAGCCCAATTGGCAGAGGCAGATGGCTTAAACCCGTCACAGTGTGGGTTCGACCCCCATCGGGAGCACACGATTCTCGACCCTGTCTCCCAGACCC
>NZ_JACMOM010000022.1 GCF_014378035.1 Aeromicrobium sp.
AGCTCTTCGCCAACGTCGAGCGGGTCAAGGCCACGCTGCGCAAGCTGGAGACCTCGGGCAGGCCCGTCGTCGCGGCCATCAACGGTGCTGCGCTGGGCGGCGGCCCCGAGATCGCCCGGGCCTGCCCCCACCGCGTGGCAGCCGACGGTCGCTACGAGATCGGCCTGCCCGAGGTCTCCAGCTTGCGCAGCGTGGCCTTGACCCGCTCGACGTTGGCGAAGAGCTCGGGCGCGTCGGCCGGGGTGGCCTGCGTCATCAGCTTGAGGTCGCCACCGGCGAAGAAGGTCTTCTTCGCCGAGGACACCACGGCGCCCTTGACAGCATCGCCGTGGCTGGCGACGTCGTCGGCGAAGGCGTTGACGGCCTGCTCCATCGAGTCGGTGTACGCCTGGTTCATCGTGTTGGCGCTCTGATTCGGATCGTCGAGCACGAGATGCCCGATGCCGTCCTTGAGCTCGTAGTGGACTGCACCGGACTCGGGTGCATTCTGCACTGCTTCAGTCGTCATGGAAGTGTCTGTTCTCCTGAGAAGTGGATGCGGGTCAGATGCGCTCGACGATGGTGGCAATGCCCATGCCGCCGCCGACGCACAAGGTGGCCAGGCCGTACCGCTTGTCGCGGCGCTCCAGCTCGTCGATCAGGGTGCCGAGGATCATCGCGCCAGTGGCACCCAGCGGGTGGCCCATCGCGATGGCGCCACCGTTGACGTTGGTGCGGTCGTGCGGGAAGTCGCCGAGGTCCTTCATCAGGCGCATGGCGACGGCCGCGAAGGCCTCGTTGATCTCGATCAGGTCGATGTCCTCGATCGACAGGCCGGCCTTGGCCAGCGCCTTCTTGCTGGCCGGGCCGGGGCCCGTCAGCATGATGGTCGGCTCCGAGCCGGTGACGGCCGTGGCCAGGATGCGGGCGCGGGGAGTCAGGCCTGACTTCTTGCCGGCCTCCTCGCTGCCGATCAGCACCAGCGCGGCACCGTCGACGAGGCCTGAGCTGTTGCCGGCGTGGTGCACGTGGTTGATCTTCTCGACCTGCGTGTACTTCTCCAAAGCGACGGCGTCGAAGCCGCCCATGTCGCCGATGCCCGCGAACGAGGCGGGCAGGGCCGACAGGCTCTCGACCGTGGTGCCCTCGCGCACGAACTCGTCGTGGTCAAGGATCGTCAGGCCGTTGATGTCCTTGACCGGGACGACCGACTTGTCGAAGTAGCCGTTGGCGATCGCCTTGGCGGCACGGGCCTGCGACTCGGCGGCGAAGGTGTCGACGTCGGTGCGGCTGTACCCCTCGAGCGTCGCGATCAGGTCGGCACCGATGCCCTGCGGCACGAAGTCGGTGTCGGACGAGGTGCGGGGATCCATGGCCCAGGCGCCGCCGTCGCTGCCCATGGGCACACGGCTCATCGACTCGCCACCACCGGCGAGGATGAAGTCCTCCCAGCCCGAGCGCACGCGCTGAGCGGCCTGGTTGACCGCCTCGAGGCCCGAGGCGCAGAAGCGGTTGAGCTGGACGCCGGCGACCGAGTCGGGCAGGCCCGCGGCGAGCGCAGCGGTCTTGGCGATGTCGCCGCCCTGGTCGCCGACGGGGGAGACGCAGCCGAGGACGAGATCGTCGATCAGCGCGGGATCCAAGGAGGGATTGCGCTTCTGGATCTCCTCGATCTGGCCGGTCGCGAGCGCGATCGGCTTGACCTCGTGCAGCGATCCGGTCTTCTTGCCGCGACCACGCGGGGTGCGGATGGCGTCGTAGACGAATGCTTCAGTCATCACAGGGTTCCTCACAGACAGACGGGACGTCGTTGATGACGTACCCACGATTGTGACACCAACACTGTCAAAGTGGTAGTTCGACCCTCGTGCGAGGCGTCACACCTCACTGGCTGGTGGCATAGTCTCCCTCCATGACCGAAGGCCCCGCCGAGACGCCACCTGCAGAGACACTCAGCGTCGAGCAGCTCGCCACCCGGGTCGGCATGTCGGTGCGCACGGTGCGCTTCTACGCCGGTCGCGGTCTGATCCCGCCGCCGCGCCGCGAGGGCCGCAACGGCTACTACGGGCCCGACCACATCGCGCGCCTCGAGCTGGTGCGCGAGCTGCAGGCCCACGGGTTCACGCTCTCGGCGATCGAGCGCTACCTGGAGAACATCCCGGAGTCGGCGCCTCCCGAGCGCGTCGCGCTGCACCGCACGCTGCTCGCGCCATGGACCACAGACCTGCCCGAGACGGTCACCCGCGATGAGCTGCAGGTCCGAACCGGCCGCCCCCTCAGCGACGACGACCTCGAGCTGTTGGTGGCCATCGGCGTCGTGGAACCCACCCCCGACGACGACATCTTCCGGGTCGCGCCGGCCCACCTGGCCGTCGGCGTGCAGTTCCTCGAGACCGAGATGCCGATCGACGTCGCGCTCGCCGCACGCAAGATCTTCGATGCGGCCGGCAAGAAGGCCGCCCACGACGTGACAGAGCTGTTCCGCACCCTGTGGTGGCCGGCCCTGCGGTCGTCCGGTCGCAGCGCCGAGGACATCACGTCCCAGGTCGAGCGATTCAAGCCGCTGACGATCCAGGCCCTCGTGACGGCCTACGAGACCGCGGTCGACGAGGCCAAGCGCGAGACGGTGCGCCGCCGGAGCTAGAGGCCCATCCCGCGGCCGATGATCTCCTTCATGATCTCGGTGGTGCCGCCGTAGATCGTCTGGATGCGCGTGTCGAGATAGGCCTTCGAGATCGGGTACTCCGACATGTAGCCGTACCCCCCGTGCAGTTGCAGGCACTGGTCGGCGACCTTCTTCTGCAGCTCGGTCGTCCACCACTTGCCCATTGCGGCGTCCTCGACGGTCAACGTGCCGGCGTTGAGGCGGGTGATCGACTCATCGACGAACACCTGGGCGATCCGCGCCTCCGTCTCGAGCTCGGCCAGGGTGAACCGGGAGTTCTGGAACGAGCCGATCGGCTTGCCGAACGCCTTGCGATCCTTGACGTACTCGACCGTCATGTCGATCATCCGGCGACTGGCGGCCGCCGCGACGACCGAGATCGACAGGCGCTCCTGGGGCAGGTTCTGCATCAGGTAAATGAAGCCCTGGCCGGCCTCGCCGAGGAGGTTGGTGGCCGGGACCCGCACGTTGTCGAAGAACAGCTCGGCGGTGTCCTGGGCCTTGAGACCGATCTTGTCGAGGTTGCGACCACGCTCGAAGCCTTCGGCGCCACGCTCGACCGCGATGAGCGAGAAGCCCATCGCCCCGGCCGACGGGTCGGTCTGGCAGACCACGATGACGAAGTCGGCGTTGATGCCGTTGGTGATGAACGTCTTGGAGCCGTTGATGACGTACTCGTCACCGTCGAGGACCGCCGTGGTCTTGATGCCCTGCAGGTCCGAGCCGGTGCCCGGTTCGGTCATGGCGATCGCGGTGATCATCTCGCCGCTGCAGAATGTCGCGAACCACCGCTGCTTCTGCTCCTCGGTGGCCAACGACAGCAGGTAGCCCGACACGAGGTCGGTCTGGATGACGAAGCCGATGCCACTGGCCCCGATGCGGGTGATCTCCTCGGTGAGGATCGCGTTGTAGCGGAAGTCGCTCATGCCGCCGCCGCCGTGCTCCTCGGGCATCATGAAGCCGAGCAGGCCCACCTCACCGGCCTTGGTCCACACCTCGCGCGGGACGATCGACGCCTTCTCCCACTCGTCGTGGTGCGGGGCGATCTCCTTCTCGCAGAAGGTCCGGACCGTGTCGCGGAACGCGTCGTGGTCGGCGTCGAAGATGTCGCGCTTCATGAGGTCTCCTCGTTGGATTTCACGGCTTCGCCGCGGGGGGATGCTGGACGGCCACGCCGTCAGAAATCAGCTGGTCGACGTTCGAGATTCCCCACGCGGTGAGCGCGGAGCGGGTGTCGGCGCCGGGCACCGACGGTGGAGCGCCGAGCTCGGCCGGCGTGGCCGAGAAACGGGGCGCCGGCGCCGGCTGTACCAGACCGTCACGTTCGACGTAGGTGCCGCGGGCGACGTTGTGGGGGTGATGGGCGGCCTCGTGCATCGGCACCACTGGCGCGACGCAGGCGTCGGACTCGCCGAAGACCTCGGTCCACTCGGCCTGGGTGCGGGTCGCGAAGACCTCGGCGAGCCGCTCCCGCAGCGCGGGCCACTGGCGCAGGTCGTTGCGGTCGGGCAGCTCGACCCCGTCGAGGTGCTGAGCCA
>NZ_JACMOM010000134.1 GCF_014378035.1 Aeromicrobium sp.
CCGCCGATATCAGCGCCGCCAGCATCGACTCGAGGATGAACGGCAGCTGGATGTGCCAGCTTGAGGCACCGACCAGTCGCATGATGCCGATCTCCCCCCGTCGCGCGTACGCCGTCATGCGAATCGTTGTGGACACCTGCAGCACGGCGGCGACCAAGAGCATCGCCGCGACCGCGAAGGCGCCGATCTGCAGCTTGTCGAGGGCACTGAACAGGGGCCCCAGCAACTTCTTGAGCGACGTGACGCTGCCGACCCCATCCATGCCGGACACCTGGCTGACGACCCCGTCGAACTTCTGTGGGTCCTTGAGGGTCACGAAGTACGACTCGGGGAAGGCGTCAGGGCTCAGCGTCTCGAGCACCTTCTTGTTGTCGGACTGGCCGTAGACGGCCCGGGCGCGCTCGTAGTTGTCGGCCGGCGTCCGGACGTCGAACGACTTGACCTGGGTGTTGTCGCGCAGGGCCTCCTGGACGGCGGTGCGCTGGTCGTCCGTCGCTACCCCGCTGATGCAGTTGGTGCTTGGCGAGTTCTTCGTGCAGAGGTTGACCTGCAGCTGGAGCTTGTCACCGAAGTACCTCTCGGTGCGGTTCGACTGCGACAGGATGAGCAGCCCCAGCGCAGCCAGCAGCAGCGAGACCGTCATGGTGACGACCAGCGAGATCGTCATGGACTTGTTGCGCGACAGGCTCGCGCCGAGCTCGCTCAGGGTGCTTCGCATGGTGCCTCAGTTCTGGTAGCCGTAGATGCCACGGGCCTCGTCACGGACGATGAGTCCGTTGTCGAGCTCGATGACCCTCTTGCGCATCTGGTCGACGATGGTCGAGTCGTGGGTGGCCATCACCACGGTGGTGTCGGTGCGGTTGATGCGGTCAAGCAGCTTCATGATGCCGACGCTCGTCGCGGGGTCAAGGTTTCCGGTGGGCTCGTCGGCGATGAGGATCATCGGGCGGTTGACGAACGCGCGTGCGATGGCGACGCGCTGCTGCTCGCCGCCGGACAGCTCGTCGGGCATGCGATGGCCCTTGCCGCCGAGATCAACCATCTCGAGGGTCTCGGGCACGACCTTGTTGATCTCGGCGCGGGACTTGCCGATGACCTGAAGGGCGAAGGCGACGTTCTCCGTCACGGTCTTGTTGGGCAGCAGACGAAAGTCCTGGAACACGGTGCCAACCTGGCGACGCAGCTTGGGGACCTTCCAGCTCGAGAGCTTGTTGATCTCCTTGCCGGCGACGTAGACGCGTCCGGCGGTGGGTCGCGCCTCTCGCAGGATCAGTCGCAGGAAGGTCGACTTGCCCGAGCCTGAGGCCCCGACGAGGAAGACGAACTCCCCCTTCTCGATCTCAAGGTCGACGGCGTCGAGCGCCGCGCGCTTCTGGCCCGGATAGGTCTTGGTGACCTTGTCGAATCGAATCACCCGGCCGAGTCTAGGCAGGGGGACCTACGGGCGGGCGGAAGGCACGCCAAATCCGGCCGCGGGCGTGGAGCTTTCAGGCAGTGCGTTGCGCCACGTAGCTGTCGACCGCGCGCGGCGCGAGGACCGCGTCGATCACCATGGCGCCGGCACCCAGGATGCCGCCCTTGCCGCCGGCCGATGTGCTGACGATGCGCAGGTCGTTCGTCGCCAACGGCAGCGATCGCTGGTAGACGACTTCGCGGACGCCGGCAAGCAGGTACTCCCCCGCCTCGGACAGCTTCCCGCCGATCACGATGACCGAGGGATTGAGGAGGTTGACGCATGTCGCCAGGACCGTGCCGAGGTCGCGACCGGCCTCACGCACGGCCTGCAGTGCAGCGATCTCACCTGCCGCCACGGCGTCGACGATGTCCTGCGAGCTGTTGACGTCGAGACCCTGGGCCCGCAGCTTGGCGGCGATCGCGGGGCCGGCGGCCACGGCCTCGAGACATCCGGTGTTGCCGCAGCGACACACCACGTCAGCGGGCGCTCCGGCCACCTGGACGTGGCCGAGGTCGCCAGCCGAGCCGAGAGCGCCGCGCATGAGCCGTCCGTCGGCGACGATGCCGGCACCGATGCCGGTGGCGACCTTGACGAGCATCAGGTGCGGCGCTGATCGCCACGTCGTGACGTACTCCCCGAGCGCCATCAGGTTGACGTCGTTGTCGACCAGGATCGGACCGGCGAACTGTTTGCCGAGGTGGGCAGGAATGTCGAAGTCGTGCCAGCCGGGCATGATCGGCGGGTTGGCCAGCCGGCCCGTGGCGTGCTCGACGGGGCCGGGGACACCGATGCCCACACCGGCCACGTCGCCGGGCCCGCGGTCGGTCTCGGCCAGCAGCTCGACGGCGATCGCCGCGACGCGAGCGAGCACCTTCTCGGGTCCGTCGGCGATGTCGCTGGTGATGGTTCGTTCGCGCAGCACACTGCCCGACAGGTCACTCACCGCGATGCTGGCGTGCGAGGCACCGAGGTCGATGGCGATGACGACCCTCGCCTCGCGACTGAGCGCGAACCTGGTCGGTGGACGTCCGCCGGTCGACGCCGCCTCTCCCACCGGCTCGAGGAGCCCCGACGCGAGCAGCGCATCGACGCGGGCTGTCACGGTCGACCGAGCGAGTGACGAGAGCTGGGCAAGCTCGGCACGCGTGCGGGGCTTGCCGTCGCGGAGCAGCTGGAACAGCTCACCGGTGCCGGTCAGCGTCGGTGGCAGGGCCGTGGGCACGGGCATGGCCATGAGTTAACCACGCTCTCTTCAATCGGCAAGCTGGGACAAGAGTGTCGGTGAACAACATACTTCTGCTTGACGAACGACAAAACGTGTGACTAGCATCACGCCATGGCCCCTGCCCTGCTGGAGATGCGCGGAATCGTGAAGGAGTTCCCCGGCGTCCGCGCCCTCGACGGTGTCGATCTCGTGATCCGCCCAGGTGAAGTGCACTGTCTCCTGGGTCAGAACGGCGCCGGCAAGTCGACGCTGATCAAGATCTTGTCGGGCGCACACGGCGTCGATGAGGGCACGATCTTGTGGGAGGGCCAGCCCGTGACCTTCGCCGACCCGCAGGCGGCCATCGCCACCGGCATCGCCACGATCTACCAGGAGCTTGACCTCATCGACGGCCTGAGCGTCGCCGACAACATCTTCCTCGGGCACGAGAAGTCCCGGGGCGGCATCACCCGGGACGCCGACATGAACCGCGCCGCGCGCGAGCTGCTGAACACCCTCGGGCATCCCGAGATCCGTCCCACGCGCGAGGTCGGCAGCCTCTCCGCGGCCGGGAAGCAGATCGTGTCGATGGCCCGCGCACTGTCACACCGGGCCCGCGTCATCGTGATGGACGAGCCGTCTGCGGTGCTCGACCCCGATGAGGTCGACGGCCTCTTCCGCGTCGTCGACGACCTGCGCGCCTCGGGTACCGCCATCATCTACATCTCGCACCGCCTCGAGGAGATCCGCCGCATCGGCGACCGGCTCACGGTCCTCAAGGACGGCCGCACCGTCGCGGGCGACCTGCCGGCGCGCGACACTCCGACGTCCGAGCTCATCACGCTGATGACCGGCCGCTCGGTCTCCTCCATCTTCCCTCGGCGACAGGTCGCACTGCCCGACGTCGCGCCGCTGCTGCGGGTCGAGCAGCTCGGCCGCGCCGGTGAGTTCGACCAGGTCTCCTTCGACGTCCGCCCCGGTGAGATCGTCGGTATCGCCGGGCTCGTCGGCGCCGGACGCAGCGAGATCATCGAGACGGTCTTCGGCGCGCGTCGAGCCGACAGCGGGTCGGTGACCGTCGACGGACACCAGCTCCGCAACGGCTCGGTCGACGCGGCGGTCAGCGCCGGCCTCGGGCTCTGCCCCGAGGAGCGCAAGTCGCAGGGGCTCATCCTCGACGACGCCGTGTACCGCAACATCTCGCTCGCCAGCCTCGACCGCTTCGCCCACCTCGGCATCACCACCGAGGGCGCCGAACGCCGCGCGGCTCACGATGCTGCCCGCTCCGTCGACGTCCGCCCCGACGACCCCCACCGCATTGTCCGCACTCTCTCCGGCGGCAACCAGCAGAAGGTCGTCCTCGCACGCTGGCTGCTCCGGTCGTGCAAGGTGCTGTTGCTCGACGAGCCCACCCGCGGGGTGGACGTAGGCGCCCGCGCCGAGATCTACGCCCTGATCCGCGGGCTCGCCGACTCCGGCGTCGCCCTCGTCATCGTCTCCAGCGACATCGATGAGGTGCTCGGCCTGTCCGACCGCGTCATGGTCGTCGCTGACGGGCGCATCGTCCACGCCGGACCGAGCCACGCAATCGACGCCGCCGGCGTCCTCGACCGCATCCTCGCGACGCACGACGACAAGTCCACCCCGGTGCCAACCACCCACACGAAGGGAGATGCCGCGTGAGCGTCGTCGCTCAACAGCCCCAACAGGACACCGAGAAGCGGGGTGACCGCGGCGGATCGCTCGGGGTGGCCCGCAACCTCGGGCTGGTGATCGCCCTCATCGTGCTCTGCGTGGTCGGTGTCATCACCGCCGGCGACCGTTTCGCCAGCACCGACAACATGCTGACGATCCTGCGGCTCGCGGCCGTGATCGGTGTCGTCTCGATCGGCATGACGTTCGTCATCACCGGTGGCGGCATCGACCTCTCGGTCGGGGCAATCGTCGCGCTGTCCTCGATCTGGGCCACCACCACCGGGACGCAGGCGATGGCCGACAGCGTGGGCTGGATCGCCATGGTCGTCAGCGCCCTCATCGTCGGCACGGCGTGTGGGCTCGTCAACGGGGTGCTCATCGCCTACGGCAAGATCGTGCCGTTCATCGCGACGTTGGCGATGCTCGCCTCTGCGCGTGGCCTCGCCGAGATCATCGCCGACCGCAAGACCCAGATCATCCGCAACCAAGGTTTCCTCGACTTCTTCGGCGCCGAGCCGCTCGGCATCCCCGTCATCGTGATCATCTTCGCGCTCGTGACCGCCGCGGGCTGGTTCCTGCTCAACCGCACGACCTTCGGGCGGCGCACGTTCGCGGTCGGCGGCAACCCCGTGGCGGCCCGGCTCGCGGGCATCAAGGTGCAGCGCCACACCGTCTACCTGTACGCACTGCTCGGCCTCACGTGCGGCATCGCCGCCGTGATGTTGATGTCGCGCACCACCACGGGGTCGTCGACCCACGGCACGCTTTATGAGCTCGACGCCATCGCGGCCGTCGTGATCGGCGGGACGTTGCTCAGCGGCGGCCGCGGCACCGTTGTCGGCACCCTGTTCGGGGTCCTCATCTTCACGACCCTGACGAATGTCTTCACGCTCAACAACCTCTCGACGTCGGCCCAGGCCGTCGCCAAGGGCGTCATCATCGTGATCGCTGTCCTGCTGCAACAGCGCATCGCCCAACGCAAGACCTGACCCCACCACCCCCGCCCAACCCCCACCACCAGGAGCTCACATGTCCACCATCCACTCACGTCGCCGTCGGGCGTTCGCCATGGCCGGAGCGTTCGCGGCCGCCACGCTCGTGCTCGGGGCGTGCACCAACAGCTCCAGTGACGGCAACACGAGCTCATCCGTCGCCAAGAGCAACACCGACAACGACAAATCAGGCAAGAAGGTCGTCATCGGCTTCTCCGCCCCCGCTGCCGACCACGGCTGGATGGGTGCGATCACCAAGGCCGCCGTCGCCCAGGCCAAGGAGTACGACGACGTCGAGCTCAAGGTCGCCGAGGGCACCAACGACGTCAACCTGCAGATCTCGCAGGTCGAGACCTTCATCAACGACAAGGTCGACGCCATCGTGCTCCTGCCCTTCGACGGCGCGGCCATGACCGCCGTTGCCCGCAAGGCCATGGACGCCGGCATCACCGTCATCAACGTCGATCGGGAGTTCGACTCCCCGTTCGCGGCGCGCACCACGGTGCTCGGCGACAACTACGGCATGGGCGTCTCCGCCGGGACGTTCGTCTGCGACGACGCCAAGGGTGGCAAGGACAAGATCGTCACCGAGATCGCCGGCATCGACTCCCTGCCACTGACTCAGGAACGCTCGAAGGGCTTCTCCGACGCACTCAAGAAGTGCGGCCTGAAGGTCAACAACCGCGTGGCGGCCGAGTTCACCGTCGAGTCCGGCGAAAAGGCCGCCTCGAACCTGCTGCAGGCAGCGCCCAAGATCGACTACCTCTGGAACCACGATGACGACCAGGGTGTCGGCGTGCTCGCTGCCATCAAGAACGCCGACCGCAAGGAGTTCACCATGATCGGTGGCGCCGGATCGGCCAACGTGATGCGCGACATCCAAGCGGACAACACCGTGCTCAAGGCGACCGTCATCTACCCGTCGACGCAGGCCGCCGACGGAGTCAAGCTGGCCCGACTCCTGGTCCAGGGCAAGGCCATGTCCGACCTCTCTGAGATCGAGGTGCCGCGCCAGCTCAAGCTGTCGGCACCCGTGGTGACCAAGGACAACGTCGCGACGTACCTCAAGTCCGCGTTCGAGTCCTGACCGGCCGGGGCCCGCGGCCGTGGTTGGCACCGCCGCGGGCCCCCTCTCCACCATCGCCTTTGCACGACTCCCGAACCACGACTCCCGAACCATGAGACCCCGACACGAGAGCAGGACATGAGCGACACACGGAACGAGCTCGGCGTCGGGATGATCGGCTACGCCTTCATGGGCGCCGCCCACTCCCAGGCCTGGCGAACCGCCCCCGCCTTCTTCGACCTCCCGCTCCACCCGCGCATGCGCGCCGTCTGCGGTCGCAACGAGGACGCTGCCGGAGACGTCGCGCGGCGCTTCGGGTGGGAGTCGGTCGAGACCGACTGGCGCGCACTGCTGACTCGTGACGACATCGACGTCATCGACATCTGCTCCCCCGGCAACACCCACGCCGAGATCGCCATCGCGGCACTCGAGGCCGGCAAGCACGTGCTGTGCGAGAAGCCCCTCGCCAACACCGTCGCCGAGGCCGAGGCCATGTCGGCAGCGGCAGCAGAGGCCTCGACCCACGGGGTTCGGGCGATGGTTGGCTTCACCTACCGGCGCACCCCCGCCGTTGCCCTTGCCCGACAGCTCGTGGCCTCGGGACGCCTTGGCACCATCCGGCACGTGCGCGGGCAGTACCTGCAGGACTGGCTCTGTGACGAGAACGTCCCCATGAGCTGGCGCCTCGACAAGACCGTGGCCGGCTCGGGCGCACTCGGTGACATCGGCGCGCACATCATCGACATGGCCCAGTTCGTGACCGGCACCCCCATCACGAGCGTCAGCGGCCTCCTCGAGACCTTCGTGCCGACCCGTCCGGTCGGGGGCGAACCGACGGCGCTCGGCGGCACCGCGGGGGCAGACGCCGAGCGCGGCCCGGTGACCGTCGACGATGCGGCCGCCTTCACCGCCCGCTTCGCCGGCGGCGCCATCGGGGTCTTCGAGGCCACCCGCTTCGCGACGGGTCGCAAAAACGCTCTGCGCCTCGAGATCAACGGGTCACGTGGATCGCTCGCGTTCGACTTCGAGGACATGAACGTCTTGGAGTTCTACGACGCCACCGAAGATCCGTCGACCGCCGGCTTCCGGCGGATCATCGTCACGGAAGCCACGCATCCCTACATCGCCGCATGGTGGCCACCCGGCCACGGGCTCGGCTACGAGCACGGCTTCACCCACCAGGTCGTCGACCTCGTCAACGACATTGCCAAGGGCGCCGACCCGACGCCCTCCTTCGCTGACGGACTCGCGGTCCAGCGCGTGCTCGCCGCCATCGAGGCGAGCGCCTCCGCCGGCAGCGTCATGACCTGGGAGGTGCCCGGCTGACAGCTGACGACAGCACGACGCAGAACAGCACGACGTTGCGAGGAACACCTCGCCGAAAGGAGCACCGCATGACCCGACCGATCACCCTGTTCACCGGCCAGTGGGCCGACCTGCCGTTCGAGGAGGTCGCCGAGCTCGCGGCCGGGTGGGGCTACGACGGCCTCGAGATCGCCTGCTGGGGCGACCACCTCGACCCGTGGGCCGCGGTCGAAGACCCTGACTACATCAAGACCCGCCTCGACATTCTCGCGAAGCACGACCTGAAGGTCTACGCGATCTCCAACCACCTCAAGGGCCAGGCAGTCTGCGACGACCCAATCGACGAGCGCCACCACGGCATCCTGTCGGCCCGGGTGTGGGGAGACGGCGAGCCCGAGGGCGTGCGTCAACGTGCCGCCGAGGAGATGAAGCACACCGCACGCGCGGCCCGCATGCTCGGCGTCGACACCGTCGTCGGCTTCACGGGCTCGTCGATCTGGAAGTACGTCGCGATGTTCCCGCCCGCGTCCGAGCAGATGATCGCGGCCGGCTACCAGGACTTCGCCGACCGGTGGAACCCCATCCTCGACGTCTTCGACGAGGAGGGCGTGAGGTTCGCTCACGAGGTGCACCCCAGCGAGATCGCGTACGACTACTGGACCACGCACGCTGCGCTCGAGGCGATCGGCCACCGTGAGGCGTTCGGCCTCAACTGGGACCCGTCGCACTTCATCTGGCAGGACCTCGACCCCCTCGGTTTCCTGTGGGACTTCCGCGATCGCATCTACCACGTCGACTGCAAGGATGCGAAGAAGCAGGTGGGCAACGGTCGCAACGGCCGGCTCGGCTCACACCTCCCGTGGGCCGACCCACGCCGGGGATGGGACTTCGTCTCCACGGGGCGCGGCGACGTGCCGTGGGAAGCGTGCTTCCGCATGCTCAACACGATCGGTTACGACGGACCCATCTCGATCGAGTGGGAGGACGCCGGCATGGACCGCCTGCTCGGTGCTCCCGAGGCTCTCGCCTACGTCAAGGCCAATCTCTTCGACGCCCCGACGGCGGCCTTCGACGCCGCCTTCTCGGCGAAGGACTGAGCTACCGGTTGGCGGCTCAAGCAGCGTGGCTACGACGCCAGCGGATGCCGGCCTCGATGAAATCGTCGATCTCGCCGTCGAGAACCGCCTGCGTGTTACCGGTCTCGTGCTCCGTGCGGAGATCCTTGACCATCTGGTACGGGTTGAGCACGTAGTTGCGCATCTGGTCGCCCCACGACGCCTGGACGTCGCCGCGCAGCTCGTCGATCTCGGCCCGCTCCTCCGCCTTCTTCAGCGCCAACAGCTTGGCCTTGAGGATCACCATCGCGCTGGCCTTGTTCTGCAGCTGGCTCTTCTCGTTCTGGCAGCTCACGACGGTGCCGGTCGGGATGTGCGTCAGGCGGACGGCCGAGTCTGTGGTGTTGACGCTCTGCCCGCCGGGCCCCGAGGAACGATAGACATCGACACGGATCTCCTCCTCGGGAATGTCGATCTCGTCGGTCTGCTCGAGCACCGGGACGACCTCGATGGCGGCGAACGACGTCTGGCGGCGGCCCTGGTTGTCGAACGGCGAGATGCGGACGAGCCGGTGTGTGCCCGACTCGACCGACAGCGTGCCGTAGGCGTATGGGGCCTTGATCGCGAAGGTTGTCGACTTGATACCGGCCTCCTCGGCGTACGACGTGTCGTAGACCTCGACGGTGTAGCCGTGGCGCTCGGCCCACCGGATGTACATGCGTTGCAGCATCAGGGCGAAGTCGGCGGCATCGACGCCACCGGCGCCGGAGCGGATCGAGACGAGGGCATCGCGCTCGTCGTACTCGCCGGAGAGCAGGGTGCGGATCTCGAGCGAGTCGATGGCCTTCTGGATGCGCACGAGCTCGCGTCCGACCTCGGCTGTGGCCTCGTCGTCGCCCTCCTCGAGGGCCATCTCGTGCATGATGTCGATGTCGTCGAGGCGCTCGCGCAGACCCGAGACGCGCTCGACCTCAGACTGCAACGCCGACAGTCGCCCGGTGACGCGCTGCGCATTGACCTGGTCGTCCCACAGGTCGGGTGCAGCGACCTCCTCCTGCAGGACCGCGATCTCGGCCCGGATGGAGTCGAGGTCGAGCACCTTCTCGATGGAGGTCAGGGTCGAGTCGAGTGCCTTGGTCTGTTCTGAAAAGTCCGGTGTCGCCACCCGTCGAGGCTACAGGGAATGCTCAGACGCTCTTGCGGCGGAACTCCCGGGCCTCGGTCGGGCCGTTGGCGCCGTGCGACTTGTCGCTGCCGTCGTGCTCGGCGCCCTCCTCGGTGGCGTGGGAGCGGTGCTTCTTCTTCTCCAACGCCTCGCGGAACTTGGCCTTCATGTCAGCCTTGCTGTCGTTCCCCTCTGAGTCAGCCATGCCGCCACTCTATGCCCCCCACACACCGTCCCCCGCTCAGTTCCCGGCGAGGTCCGTCCGTGTGATGTCATCGAAGCATGGCCGACTGTCTGTTCTGCAACATCATCGCCGGCACGGTCGATGGCCACTGCGTGCTCGAGACCGACGACGTGGTCGGGTTCCTCGACGTCAGGCCCGTGTTCAAGGGGCACACCCTGCTCGTGCCGCGTGAGCACGTCGTGACGCTGTCTGACCTGCCGGAGCCGCTGATCGTTCCGCTGTTCTCCGCCGCCCAGCGGGTGGCCACCGCCCTCACCTCCGGTCTCGGCGCGCAGGGGACGTTCGTCGCGATGAACAACGTCGTGTCGCAGAGCGTGCCGCACCTGCATGTCCACGTCGTGCCGCGAACCAAGGGCGACGGCCTGCGGGGTTTCTTCTGGCCGCGCACGACATACGCCGACGGCGAGGCGTCCGACTACGCCGCCCGGATCCGCACTGCGCTCTGAGCACGCGCAGGCGGAACCGCTGGCAGACCCAGCTGCTGTCGTCCGCCTGCCGAGTGACAACCGTGGCGGACACGATTCTCAGTCGCTGAGCAGCAGCTGCGAGGTCGCCTCGGAGACGATCGTGGTGCGCGATGCCCAGCCCGGTGGTGTCAGGGCCAGCGACACCGACCACTCGAGGCGGACGTGCACCCGGTCGCCGTCGATGGTGACGCTCGTGGCCTGCGCCCCCGAGTCCGAGACGTACATCGACACCAGACGTCGGGCCTCCCGGTCGTCGAGGACCACGCGGCCTGTGCGGTAGAAGTCGGACCGGCTCAGTCCGTCGGCCGCCGCAAGGGCAGCGCCGTCGGCGACGTTGTTGAGCTGTTGTCGCTGCAGGAACGCGGCCGAGGAGTTGATCACCACGACGGTGAGGAGACCGACAAGCAGCAGGAAGCCGATCGTCATGACGGTGATCTGCCCGTCGTCGCGTCTCATCGCCGGCTCCGGTAGCTGCCGTAGGGCTCGACGTGTGTGCTGTCGACCGTGATGCCGGCGAGCTGTGAGCCGAGGGCGCTGGGGGTGAGCGGAAGTGCCTGGGTGATTCGGATCAGCACACGCACCGACGACCCGGGCTCGAGGCACGCGGTGGCTGAGGGCAGGCAGGTGATCTGCACGCTCGCCGCGGGCAGACCCTGGTCGTCGAGCGCGACCCGCGCAGCCGACCGGGCGCGTTGCTCACCCGACGCCACATCAGGCGCCTGCAGGAATGCGCGGGCGGCCGACCGGCTCGCGGCCGACACGCCGTAGGCAGCGCGTTGCGCATCGAACACCGCGACCACGATGTAGACGAAGGGCACCAGCAGCAACACCGTGAGCCAGACGAACTCGATCGTGGCAGAGCCGTCGGACCCCCGCTCCTGATCGCTTTTCACGGCGCCACGTCACGAACGGCATGCCCACGCACCGTCAGATTGACACTCGGGCCGAGCAGCCCCAGCGCAGGCACCCGAGCACGCACCTCGACCACGGCACCGGGCATGCCGCCGACCGTGCTCCACGAAGCCGTGACGTCGTCGGCATATCGTGCGGCGACCGCTCGGCGGATCATCGCCCGGGCACGACTCACCCCGTCTGCGGGGGTGGCGCCGACAGGCGCGGACGCCCGCGCGCCCTCTGACGCGGCGGCGGCGAGGGTGTTGCGGACGTGAAGCACGAGCGCGACCTGCGCTATGCCGAGCACAATCGGGACGAGAAGGACCATGATCAGCACGAAGTCGACCACCGCGGCACCGGTCTCACGTCCCGCCGGACGACAGGTGAGACGCACGGCTCAGCCGCCGACCGCCGAGAGCGCCTGGGTGAGCATCTGCCGCAGCTGGGGGCCGGCAACCGCGGACAGGACCGCCACCAGTCCGGCGCTCATGACGGTGATCATGACCCAGCCGGGCACGTCACCCCGCTCGTCGTGACGCCTTGCGAATCGATTCATGATGATCCTTTCCCTACATTCCTGAAGTCAGGTGGAGCCCGACGTAGCCGGGGAAGAAGGCGAAGACGATCGTGATCGGAAGGATGAGGAAAACCACCGG